>JAAZXP010000100.1 GCA_014240055.1 Methanobacteriota archaeon
TCCTTAACGTATTCAGTTTTTGTAGGTACATTTGCAGGAGACATTATCCATCCAACATGGGCCCATACAAAACCTTTCAAATTAGGAGGATGAGGATCTTCGATTTTATCAGTATACTTGTGATGATGTCGGTGATGTGATGCCCACCAAATAGGCCCCATTTGGGCTGAACAAGTTGCTAGATATGCTAGAATAAATTGAAATATTCTACCTGTTTTAAAAGAACGATGAGAAAAATACCGGTGGAAGCCAGCAGTTATGGCAAACATTCGAATAAAATAAACTGCCACCATCATGAATAAAGCAAAATTAGTAGGCATTATGAACAAAGCAGCCAATGCTCCAATGTGAACTGAAATAAATGGTAAACTGACCATTAGTGATATATTTTCACCAGGAAGTCTATTTTCATATGCTTCAAGCATTTGCTTTACCTCCTTCTATTACCATTTGTACATCATCAATCGTTCCAGCACTAAATCCAGCTTCACAATAACTGAAGTAGTAATTCCATAGATTAATAAAATATTCATCAAACCCTAATTTCATGATGTATTCTTTATTAGCATTGAATTTTTTACTCCACATGTTCAAGGTTGTGGCATAGGAAGGCCCTATTCTTTCTAAATCAGTCACTTTCATATTCGTTTTTTGAGTTATAGATTCATTCATAACCTTAACTGAAGGAAGCAAACTTCCGGGGAAAATAAACTTTTGTATAAAGTCACATCCTCTTCGATAAGTTTCATAATTTTCATCAGGATAAGTAATTGCTTGTATGACTGCAATACCGTTTGGCTTCATTACTGCTTCTATTTTCTCAAAGTAAGAATTGAATAGTTCGTATCCAATTGCCTCTATCATTTCTACAGAGATCACTTTATCGTA
>JAAZXP010000101.1 GCA_014240055.1 Methanobacteriota archaeon
CAAAATTTAAGATTCCTTTTCGTACAGTGTCTGTTACCGCATCACCTGCAAAGAAAGCGCCTAAGAATTCAAAAACTGCTGCTGCAATTATTGCATTTCTAAAAGTTAAAGCGCCACTACCAACACTAGTTCCCATTGCATTTGCAACATCATTTGCTCCGATATTCCACGCCATATAGGCTGCAATCAAAATTGCAAGGAATATCATCAAATCTAATCCAAACATAATTGCTTCTTAAACTGCATATAAATAAATATATGCTAAATATTATATATAGACTATATATTCTTGTAAGCACGGAGATTAATAAAAAACAATGGAAAGTAGAAAATTACAAAAAACCGGAGGATCCACACTAATTGTATCACTGCCGAAAAAATGGATAAAGAAAAATAAGCTCGATGCAGGTTCAGAAGTACGCTTGATAAAACAACCAGATGGAACTATAACTATAGATCCAGGCAACTCTAATGTAAATAAAAAAAAATCTACTGTTAAATGTAATAATGAAGAAAGTCAACACCTATTCAGAGACCTAATCGGAGTTTATCTTGCAGGAGGAACAGAAATAAAAGTCACCGGAAGTCCTCGATTAACCGTTGGGGAAAGAAAAACAATACGCAAATTTTCAGCAAGTGTTATTGGATTAGAGATTATTGAAGAAGAAGCCACATTAGCCATCCTAACTGACATGTCCAATCCTGGTGCTTTGCCTCTCAGAACTGCAATAAAACGATTGTACAAAATTGTTAACGCAATGTACAATGATTCCATATTAATCTTGGAAGGTGCAGAAGACTTAGCTGCAGATGTCGTTGATAGAGATA
>JAAZXP010000102.1:0-357 GCA_014240055.1 Methanobacteriota archaeon
TTTTTCTAGACTTTGACTCCATTCACCAGTCGCTGCTTTTTTATTCATAAGAGCCCTGTGTGACAAAGCTTGTTGTGCAGCTTCAATGTTTTCATCTTTTCCGAGCCAAGCTTTCAAAGCTGGTTGCTGTAAGGCGCGACCATAAGAAAAACTAAGTTTCCAATCAAATCCACCTATTTTATTCATTGCATCTAAATGGGCCGTTGCATCAACGTCTGATTGACCTCCAGATAAAAAAGTTATGCCAGGGAGATCTGCAGGAACATTATCTAACAGACACTTTAAAGTTTGCTCGGCCACTTCTTCCACACCAGCTTGGTTTTCAGCATCTTTTCCAGAGGTAACCATGCTTGGTTT
>JAAZXP010000102.1:367-826 GCA_014240055.1 Methanobacteriota archaeon
AGTTCCCTTGATATTAACTTGATGTTTATTAAGGCAATTAAACAGAGAGTTTAAAGTTTTTGAATTTACCTCAAAGCACCTTTCAATAGAATGATTACCATCCATTAAAACTTCTGGTTCAACTATAGGAACCATCTTATTGTTCTGAACTATCTTTGCATACTTGGATAAAACTTCCATGTTTTGATTAATACAGTCATCTGTGGGAATACCTTCCCCTATCTTTATGACCGCCCTCCATTTAGCAAATTTGGCTCCCATTTTTTCATATTCACTACATCGCTCACTTAACCCATCCAAGCCTTGTGTAACAGTTTCTTCGGGGGAATCGTCTAATGGTTTTAAACCCTTATCAACTTTTATACCTGGTAGAGCTCCTTGTGAACTAATGAGATCAACAAGTCGAGTCCCATCTCCAGCTTTTTGACGAATGGTCTCATCAAATAATATAACTCCACC
>JAAZXP010000103.1 GCA_014240055.1 Methanobacteriota archaeon
ACTGTGACTGCACAATCTGAAAATTGGGTAGTTATTGAATCTGGTAGAGAAACTGTTGTTGTAGGAACTTGGACTAGTGAAGCTGTCGGGTTTGATCTTTCAGTCGCTATTAATTCCTTTGATATTTGGTGGGAAAGTATGGAGAGTGATAGTAATGATGACTGTATTTGGACTATTGAAATTCAACAAAATGATCAGCAACTTACGGAAGTGGAAAGCGACTGTACTCACGGCGGTGGTGAAGTTGCCAAGGGAGAGCATTCCTTGAGTACAAATATTGATTTAGTTGCAGGTGACACATTCGGAATTAAACTTTCATTAACAAGCTGGGAGGATGTCAAAATATATTATGATAATGTAACCTATGATACTGGACTCAATGTCGTCGGAGGGCATGTTCTCTTTTTCGGTGGCGCATGGGTTGGTTCTGAAGTTAATGTGGAGTTTGCAGAAGCTTGGCCAGTTAACTGGGATACTAATCTTGATGGAGGATTCGTGATGGTTATGGGAGCTGACGGATACATGGCTGACAATAGTAAAGCCGAAGTTTCCGAAGGATCGGAATATACTATAACATTACCAAATGGAAGTGCAGACATAACTTCGACAATCATAACATGGACTGAAGTTACTGGTGTTGGAATAAAATTAATGATGGATTATACTACTTTTGATCATATGGCAGGTAATAGTTCTGCAAACGGCACTGCAAAACCTGCACTCGTTACGCTTACGCTAGAAAAAGCAGTCGGAATACTTGGAGATGATGGTGGTTTGTTAGGATTACCTGGATTCGAAATAGCTATAGCAATTCCAGCTATTGC
>JAAZXP010000104.1 GCA_014240055.1 Methanobacteriota archaeon
GATATTGAAGAAGTAGCGAGCAAAACACCAGAAAAAATTATAACAACAAAAATTGATATTAGTGATTCCGTATTGGATAGCGATTGTGAAAAAATAATTGAAATTTTTAGTTTAAAAAACGAAACTAAAAATCAAGCAATATCATTAATTAAATCAATATATAAAATGTTTATTAGCACTGATGCTAGCATGGTAGAAGTAAATCCTTTAATCTTGACAAAGGAAGAAAAAATAATTTGTTTAGATGCCAAAGTTAATTTTGATGATAATGCTTTATTTAAACATCCTGATATTGTTGAACTAAGAGATTTAAATGAGGAAGATCCAACAGAGATTGAAGCTAGCAAACATGATTTATCATATATTAAATTAGATGGCAGTATTGGCTGTATGGTAAATGGTGCAGGATTGGCAATGGCTACAATGGATATAATAAAATTATATGGAAAAGAACCTGCTAATTTTTTAGATGTTGGAGGTGGAGCATCAAAAGAAAAAGTTTCTGCTGCGCTTAAAATAATTCTTTTGGATAAAAATGTTAAAGGAATTTTAATAAATATTTTTGGTGGAATAATGAGATGTGATGTTCTTGCTCAAGGTGTTGTGGATGCTGCAAAAGAAATAAATATTAGTGTACCACTAGTTGTAAGATTGGCTGGTACTAATTTTAAAGAAGGAAAAGAAATATTAGATAACTCAGGATTAAAATTAATTTCAGCAGAAAATTTAGATGATGCTGCAAAAAAAATAGTAGAGGCTATAAAATAGAATGTCAGTTTTGATTAATAAAAATACAAAAGTTATATG
>JAAZXP010000105.1 GCA_014240055.1 Methanobacteriota archaeon
ATACGCAGATATGCCTGGATTCACCGAAGTTGCCTTGAGTGGCCCCAGATATCTAAGTGACAGCAAACTGACCCAGAAAATGATTGGCAGGTAGAAGAACCACGGGGGCCAAAATTCCCAGATTAATCCTCGTTTAAGCCATCCAACTGTTAATCTCCATCTACGCCAAAGCATGGCAGATAGAGTATCACCTTCCCCAAAAGGGTTGGTCTTTCTTCTTGACTCTACATTTCGGTGATTATGTCTTCCTCAATCGGACTGAATTTTACTCCAGCATCTCGAATCTTCAGGATAGCGCACTCATCCATCTCGATATAGGTTACGTTTTTCTTGCTTCCGGAAAGTCAATGACTTCTATGATCATTCCAACACGTATTTCAATTTTGGCAAAATTACTCGATTCGATAGTATTAGTCACAAATAGTCTTTACCCTGTCAATACAAAGTCTTTTATCTAAAAAAGCAGGCTGTCAATTATGGATGAAACAAGTTTTATTCCTTATAAAAATTACAAATCTTATTCTATCGAAGAGATGAAGAAGCGCTCTCAAGTTTTTTTAGAAAATATAAAAGAAAGACGCACAATCCGCAATTTTTCAGAAAAGCCAGTACCTAAAGAAATTATAGAAAATTGTCTTAGAGCTGCTAGTTCAGCACCCAGTGGAGCTAATCGTCAGCCATGGCATTTTTCAGTAGTGAGTGATTCTGAAACCAAAAAGAAAATACGCGAAGCTGCTAAAAAAAAAAAAAAAAAATTATATAGTGGAAGAGCTC
>JAAZXP010000106.1 GCA_014240055.1 Methanobacteriota archaeon
TCCATTTTTTTTATGTATTTTACTTATTGATTCACTCGGATCTTTAATATCTCCTAAAGTTCCTGGGTATTGTATAATTCCACAAACAATATTCTCATTAATATCTTTATCTTCATCCCCTACTATTATTTCTAAACCTAAAGGTTCAGCTCTTGTTTTAATAACATCAATTGTTTGAGGATGACAATTTTTTGAAACAAAAACTTTTTTTGATTCAGACTTAGAAATTCTATAACTCAATCCCATAGCTTCTGCTGCCGCTGTTCCTTCATCTAAGAGAGAGGCATTAGCAATATCCATTCCTGTAAAGTCAATTATCATTTGTTGAAAATTTAATAACATTTCCAATCTTCCTTGTGCTACTTCTGGCTGATAAGGAGTATAAGAAGTATACCATCCTGGATTTTCTAAAATATTTCTAAGTATTACATATGGAGTATAAGTTCCATAATAACCCATTCCTATAAAGCTAGAATAAATTTTATTTTTTTTAGAAATATCTTTTAATTTTCTAAGTGCTTTATATTCAGAATTTGGATCACCAATATCTAAATCATCTTTAAGAAGAATTTTTTCTGGTACAGTGTCTTTTATTAAATCATCAAGACTTTGATAGCCTAATTCTTTAAGCATAACATTTTGTTCATCAACAGATGGGCCTATATGTCTTTGTATAAAATCTTTTTGAGCATTCTTTAACATTTAACTACCACTTTCTTTTGAAAATTTTTCGTATTCTTCTTTATTCAT
>JAAZXP010000107.1 GCA_014240055.1 Methanobacteriota archaeon
GTTACTGACATAAAAAGTAGCAAACTATACAATACATGTGGAGTGTGGTAAAGAAAAGCTGAGAGACGGGCTGGAGGTGGACTAATCTTATCTACTTTTAGTGGAGGTGCCATTTAATTTATCCTGAATGTATCGAATCTATGAGTTTAGACATATCCTCTTTTAGTTTTTCAGAGGTTTCAACTAAAGTTCCTGTAACCACAATATCAGCGCCAGCATTTACTACTTCTAAGGCTGCTTCTGGAGTCTTAATTCCACCACCAACTATCTGAAAGACATCAATTTCATCTCTTACTGCCCTAATTATTTCTGAAGGAACTGGCTGAGAAGCACCAGAACCAGCTTCAAGATAAATATAGCTCATACCCAAATATTGACCTGCCAAAGCATGTGAAACTACTAAATCGGGATCATCTCTAGGCAAAGGCTGTGCTTGACCTACTCGACCTGCAGCCATACCTGGTTCAACAACTAGATAGGCCATTGATAAGGGTTCAAGTCCTATTTTCTTGACCCAGCGAGCACTAGCTATTTGTTCACCTACTAAAAATTGCCTACTTTCACTGTTCAAAAGCGACATGAAAAAAATTGCATCTGCCCTCCCTGAAACTGAAGAAGCATGTGTTGGAAACAAAATAACTGGTAAGTGTGTTGTTTCTTTAATCACATCAACTGCCGAATCAACTTTTTCCAAACTTAAATCAGTAGAACCTCCAACTAAGAAACCATCTGTCCCAGCCTCAGCAG
>JAAZXP010000108.1:0-349 GCA_014240055.1 Methanobacteriota archaeon
GATTTGGAAAATAAACTTGAATTGTTTTGTGTTCCAGAGTACCAAGTACCAAATAAAGTTTTTTCGTCATACCTGGTGATCCAGTATCGCATTGCAGAACTGTTGCTTCACTGCTTATAAAATCATATATTGAAAAAGTAAGTATCATTTTCATGTGAAGTATAATTAATTGAATTATGTATGTTCGTTTGTGGTTCACTAAATAGACTCCTCCTATTGTTTTCATCTGAATTGGATAAAACTTGGTATATTAGATCATTGGACCATGTTTGAATAAGAAATTTGACATTTAAAATCGCGGCTGTTAAATCATTAGTAAAATATGTTTCCCGCCCTAATTATTCATTCA
>JAAZXP010000108.1:359-747 GCA_014240055.1 Methanobacteriota archaeon
ATCAGAGTTATAAAAGCGTGTATTAGAGACAGATATTTCGGTCGAACTTTTAATGTGATGTATAATTAAATGAATTATATATGTTCGTTTGTGATTCACTGAATAGACTCCTCCTCCTATTGTTTTCATCTGAATTTGATAAAACTTGGTATATATGATCATTGGGCCATGTTCGAATAAGAACTTTGACATGTAAAATGGATGCTATTAGTTCTTACGTAAAATGTGTTTCCTGTCCTAATTCTAACTATGTCAAAAATGTTCAGACCTTGACAAAATTTGGTATGTAGATACACATTTGTATGTCCGTAGTGGTTCTACTTTACTTTCAGTTTTAAGTGGCCCCAAAGGAGCTGATTTATTTTATAAAATATGCTACAATTCAACT
>JAAZXP010000109.1 GCA_014240055.1 Methanobacteriota archaeon
GGCAATTCACAATGTATATTTGAAATAAATATTTGCCCTAGTTTTTAGAAAAGTTTGCAGTGGTAGCAAAAGAATAAATGGTAAGCATTATTCTTTATTTCGTGGAAATTAAAATAATTTAATAATATATTATGAATTTAAATAACAAACGAAAACGTGTGTGTGTGTGGGGGGGGGGGGGTGCAAAAACGGATTTAATTCTATTTTAAAATATTTATTATGCACACAATCGAAAAAATAAAGAGGTCTAATAACGAAATAATCGGAGCTTGCTTTCAAGGCAACGCCTTATTCATATTACTAATTAAGGAGGTTGGCTCCTGAGGTTTCACAACTTGACCATTTTTTGCTGGACTCCTCTGTCTTTTACCTTAACGACCCATGTTAATTTTTTGCGCTAACATAAACATAAATCTTTTCAGATTTTCAAAATATAGGTCTTAAATATTCATTTGACAAAATATTTCAAAATTGGCATTACTCCTCCCATATATTTTAGTACATTGAAAATGCCATTTCCGCAATGTATTTCCTATGAAAAGTCTAGAGGAGTGCTTTTCCCGCACAAATTTAAAACTCCTATATCTCCGTAACGAGGCCTATGACATGTATTTTTTTGGACATTTTTTGGTTTGCAATTATGTAATGTTAACAAAAATATTACTTTTAAGAAAATGTCATTACAATAAATCTCAGGCGCCAACCTCTTTAAGGCCACTC
>JAAZXP010000010.1 GCA_014240055.1 Methanobacteriota archaeon
GTTGGAGGAATACTTGGCATTGGAATTTATGTTGCACCAGACCATGTAGACTGGACTGTCGTGACTAAGATTGTAATGAGTTGGGTAGCCTCTCCTTTGCTTGGAGGAATTTTAGCGTTCACAACTTTTAACATAGTTAAGAAAGTGATTATGGACGCAGAAAATCCGATAGAAAGGTCAAGAGTGATGGCACCTATTCTAGCATTACCAACTTTCTTTGTTCTTGGTTTAGCACTTCAATATAAGGCTATGAAAGGATTGATCAAGCGTCTGGATTCAGAAGGAATTTTGAATAAAGCTGAATGGTTACCTGCAAAAGAAGGTACAACCTTCAATATTTTCGAAGAAGGTGCTTGGTTACCTCTTAATTCGTTGTTATTGGCACTTTTTATTGGAATTATCGCTAGTAGTATTTTGTATTGGATATTGAAAGATTATGAATTCGAAGAAGAAGGATATCAAGGAGTGGAAAAAATATTTATTTGGTTACAAATTATCACAGCTTGTTATGTTGCATTTGCACATGGAGCAAACGACAGGAGTAACGCCATCGGCCCGATGGCCGCCGTATGGCAAATCCATGAACAGGATGTCCTTCAATCTGAAGCGGCAATCCCAACATGGTTGATTCTTTTGGGAAGCGCAGGTATTACACTTGGAGTGATGACTTGGGGAGCTAGAGTAATGGTGACTGTTGGTAAGAAAATTACTCACATTACACCTACTCGTGGATTCGCAGCTGAATTTGGAGCAGCCACAACAGTTCTAATTTTTTCAATGCCTTTCTTGGCAGTCCCAATATCTACAACACACACTTTGATTGGTTCTGTTGTTGGTGTTGGATTAGCAGGAGGCACAGCTTCTGTCGATTTCAAGGTATTTGGTAAAATTGCTGCAAGTTGGGTTGCAAGTATTCCGGCAGCTGCTTTCGGAGCAATTGCCCTCTACATGATTTTTGGATTGAATGAAACAAGATTCATTATATCGGTTGCAATAATTTTGTCAACAATAATTTGGTTATTATACAATTCAATTACTAATGAGCTAAAGTCTGATATAAGGTCAGAGGCTGAGGGATAAGCATGAAACTCTTTGAAAGTCGAATTGGTCCCAGTGTGTTCAAATCATACTATGAACACGCTGAGAGTGTTTTTGAGACCGTTGAAAATATGAATATTTGTGTCAAGGCAGCTTGCAATGAAGAAGATATAGCTGAACAGATTAAAGCAACATCAGAATCAGAGTTAAAAGCAGATAAAATCAAGAGTGAAATACGTGATGTTTTACGAGGTAGCGTACGTTTGGCTGTAGACAAGCCAGTATTCCTCGATATGGTTTCTCGACAAGATAGGATTGCAGATTATGCAGAAAATGTAACAGAAATATTGTCATTTAGGAAATTATATGATAACAAAGAAGCTCAGTCTTTAGTTCTTGAATTAGCAGATGCAGTAACTTCCACAGTTGATGAATATCGTAAAACAGTAGAAAGATTTGAATATCTTTTAGAATCTGCATTTTCGAATAAAGAAAAAGATATCATGCATAAACATATTGGCAAAGTAAATGATTTTGAACACGAAGCTGATTTAATAGAAGCTAAGGCTGCCGCATATGTGTTTACTAATGGTGACGATCAACCTTTGGCAGCAGCTCACATGTATCGTTTGATTCAGAGACTTGATGATGTTGCTAATGCAGCAGAAACAGCTGCAAACAGTCTTCTTCCAATAATATCTAAGTAGATAACTATTATTTGAGGCATTTACTAGCCTTTTAATGCGCTTAGAGGTTCCTCACTATACACAGACAACAGATTTCAGTTGTGGACCTGCATGTGCAGCAATGGCGCTAAAATATTTCAACTTCGTAAGTGAAATAAATAGAGATTTAGAAATTGAGTTATGGAGAGAAACTAGTGCTATAGAGATGTATGGCGCTGGACGCTATGGAGTTTCAGCTCCTCTTACTGTAAGAGGACTTAATGTTCACATAATCACAGATAATCCAGGCCTTGGTTTGATTGAAAGGGCTAAAACATATGTAAAATCACTAAAAGGAAGTATCTCTTATCTTGAATTTTTTTATGATATGCAAAAAAGAACTTGTTCTTTGAATGGAGCGACTCAAGAAATTAAAAAACCAACCTTGCAAGATATCCGCGAAGCCCTTCAATCAGATAGAGTTTTGTTTGCTTTAGTTTCTACAATCATATTTGAGGAAGAAGATGAAGATATACCACATTGGATTGTAATTACAGGAGAAGAAAACGGTATTCTCACGGTCAATAATCCTATTGATGATGATGAGAGTAAATCACATCGGCCGATATATTTTGAAGATCTATATACTAATGTAGAGCCTTATCAAGAAACAACTTTGATTAGTGTTGGTACTAAACCTTTGAATAAAGATCCCGTTCCTGAACCAGCTTTACCAACTAAATATTTAGAAAACACTGGTTGATAGATAAAACCACATCAAGTATAATCCTACGATTATCATTATGATTCCACCAGCCATTTCAATTTGTCTTGTGGAGGCTTTTAATTTTTCTACAATTGTACTCTCTGATGCAGCTACTAGCATAGTAAATCCAACCATCAACATTCCTGCAGTAAATGAAAATATCAAGAAAACAAGAAGTCCAGTGATGATTCCTTTACCAATACTGGCAGTAAGCAACCCGATTACAACTGGAGCAACACAACCTGCTGCTGCAGAACCATAAGCCACACCATACCAGAACAATCCAACTCTTGTTCCATCTGAATTTCCTGAAAAGGTAAAATCTTTGGACCAATATCGTTGTACTACCTTTTCTATTCCATTTTTTGCAAACATTACAGGAGGTGAACTTCCTATTGTTGACATCAAATTTCGGAATGGTCTTACTATTGGTTCAGAATCATATTCCATCACCATCATAATCCCTAGTCCGGCAATCATTATTCCAATAACTAGCTCTAGTAGTGGAACAAATCCTCCAATTATACTTATGAATGGAATTAATAAAATACCAATGAGCAATAGTATGCCTGTTAATCCTGCAGCAGCAGCTAACCCATCAGGTAATGTTTCTCTTGCTGCCGTTTCATCAAATTTCCCAGTACGTTGTTTTTTATTAGCTAAATAAAAAGACATATATCCGGGTAACATTGGGAAAGAACAAGGAGAGAAAAAGACCATTACTCCAGCACCAACGGCAAAGAAATAGATAGATGATTGCTTAAGATTAACAACTCCACCTTGTCCACTAAGTGCCTTATCAACTTCTAGTTCAAGTTCTTCCAAAGACATAGGTCCAATATGAGAAAAGGTAATTTCACCATTTTCATCAATAATAAATATTTTTGGAGTTCCAATCACATCATATGCAATTTCAATATCTCCATTAGTATCTCCAAGAGCATGTCTCCAGCTGTGACTTTTAGCATAATCTCTTAATTTATTTTCATCATCATTTCCAAAAACACTTACAGATATAATTTCAATTTTATCGTTATCCATTTTATTTGCATAGGGTTCTAAAGCATCTTTTACAAATTTTTCACATGGTTCACAAGTTGTAAACATAAAATCTAGAATAACTGTTTTTTCACCCTCAAACTCTGAAAGAGAAAAGGAAGATCCTGCTGTATCGGTTAAAGTAAAGTCAGGAGCGTTATTATCGCCTCCAATCATCCCATACAGGACAATAGCCATAATCAGCATGAGGGAGGTACCTATTGCAAATAAAACTCGGTTTTCACCTATAGTTTTGCTTGTACTTTCGACTAGAACATCCCAATTTGTCTTTTCAACAGGCTCGTTTTTTTTTGTAACCACTAGCTTTCACCTAGTCTCTTCTTCTAACTAATCCAATTAATAAAGCTACAGTCACTGCTAATATTCCGAAGCCTGGAGAATCTTCTACAACTTTACTACCAGTTCCTTCGAATTGTTTTGCTTCACTTGCAGCAAAACCACTTTTTCCATCTACAAGCAAGATGCGATACCATACCGGATCACCCTCACTAAATTGAATAGAAGCTATAGCTACATTATTTTCATCAAGTTCCATAGGCATAACTCCCCATGATGCATTATCATAGGAACCGTTGTGGAAATTATAGATTACATAAGCTGAACCAATACCATCTTCATCTTCAAGAACTGCACTAACTTTGGCAATGTTTCCATCTAATTGTTCGTCGTAGCTGAGAACCTTTGGAGGCTCATTTTGCTCATCGTATGCAGTAGATTCAGGAGTTGCTGAGTTGGCAGCTCTTGGTGTATCTGCAGCATTACCTGTTTTTCCAGATGTTGTTGTTCTTGAGGTATCATCATTATCATAAACAACAGCTACAACAGATATTTCTGCAGGATTGATAGGAGTTAGAATAGGATGTTCACCTTCTTGTGGATTTCCATCTTTGTCTTCATGACCACTTGGATACATTATTGTATCAGGAATAATCCACTCTACTTCGTGTGTCCAAGTTTCAGCTGGTTGCAGTTGAACTTGTTCACCATCTAATGCAGTTTCTCTGAATACATTGTGAGTTATAACTTCTTTTTCTTCTACGGAACTCCAAGCCATGATATCATCTTCTACAACAAATAGATAAACACTACTATCCAAAGTATCAGGGTCTAAAGGATTACTAAATCCACCTTCACCTAAGTAAGTTAAATTTACTGTAAATATAAATCGGTCTTCTCTAAATTCTTGCCACACTCTTAATTCAGTTGGTTTTACGTCTCTTTCACCACTTTCGTAGTAATGATCTTTGTAAGTATCATAAGTTCCATCTCCACCACCTAGTTCCTCTATGTAGCCACCATCAAACTGAGCATCTGGTGTACCTTGAACAGAATAATGATTATATCTATCTTTAGCTTGCTGACTAGCAAATTCGTCATCAGAACCGCCATTAATTTGGTGGAAAGAAACAAAAGTTACTGGTGCAGAGGGATCTTCTCTGAATTCTTTCCATAATTTTGCAACGTCAGGATCAATTCCCATACATGGAGGGCAACCCAAACTAGTGAATTGTTCCATAATTGGTCTATGCGTCCATCCATTTGGATATTCATCTGGTTCTTGATTGGTAGCTACACTTGGTGTTACCAATGAAGATATGACGAATAAAAAACAGACTGCTATTGCGATAAAATTTCGTGTAAAGTTCATACTGTTACCTTACCTAAATACGGTATGGTCTTATTTTACAGTTGTGTTTAACCTGAACTAGGTCTTCGGGCCCAGATAACAAAGCCAGCAATAGCTGCAATAATTACCGCTCCACCGCCAATAAGGAATATTGGCAATTCAGTATCTGTAGAAGGCGGAGTTCCACCATCAGTTCCTACAAATTGCATTACTTCAGTTTTACCAGACGTTTTATTTCCGTCAACAAAAAGAACTTGATAATAAATTGGACTATCTCCAGAATATGGAATTAAAGAGGTGCCTGTTGCTCCAGAATAAGCATAACAGATTCCGGTTTCTTCATCACAAACTTCCTCACCTTCTATTTTCATTTCATCAGTTATCCATTCTCCAGTAAAATTAGTTGATTCATAATTGTATACAACATACGAATTTCCAATTCCCTCATCAGCATCAAAAGCAGTTTGAATTTCAGCACCCTCATCTAAAAATTTTTCAGTTTTAGTTTTTATTTCAGGGACGTCTCTGTCTGGATTGTCATATAGTGTAGATTTTGGTGTAGCTGATTGTATCGATCGAGGTGTAGGGTATGTATCATCTCCATTAGAGTCTTGATCATTACCTGAGTCTGTATCGTCTCTATCAAATACAACTGCAATAGGGACCATTCTTCCAGGATTAATTGGGATTTTTATATCTCCAGTTATTCCATCCCCATCAGTTTGTGTAGTTGGTACTTTCCAAACAGCACTAAAGGTTGCAGCATCACCCTCTTCTAAAGTAAATTCTTCATCTTCGATTGCATATTCTCTGAATACCATTCTATTATTCCATACTGAATCTAAGTATGATGAATAAGCAGGTACGCCATCTTCAACCATAAAAACGAAAAGCTCACCATTCAGATCTGGACTTTCACCTAAAACATCATCTGGCTCAGTTGGTAATCCATCATCTCCACCTGTTTGCCCATGATAGAGAACATCAACAGTTATTTTGAATTGTCCAGCTTCGCCTTCACTTTCTGAACCTATGAATTCACTGTATAAATCTAAATCGACAATTTTGAAAGGTTCATCATTACCTTCACCTTCTCTTACTCCAGAGTCTTCAATGGCTTGAACATAATCTTGGTAATTTTCTTCACCACCTCCACCAACATATCTATAATTCCCATCAAATTGAGCATTTGGAGTTCCAGTCTGTCCATAATGGTCAGTCATACGAGACTTTGATTTTTCAGTATGGAAGGGGTCATCACCAGCACCACCATTTGTTTGGTGAAAAACAATTACATTATATGGGTTAGATTCATCCATCTCAACGTCATGTATTACTTCATCCATAGCAGGATCTGCATAAGACATGCAATAGACACAACTTAAACTTGAGAATAATTCAACAAAGGGCCGGTGTGTCCAATCATTAGGATAGGTTCGATCGGAATCTTTGGTTTGTATTTCATAAATTTCATCTGCTAAACCTGAAGAACAAGGCACACAGAAAGATAAGGCAATTGCCATAGCCATTGCTAATTTGACAGATTCTAACATATTTTGATGATTGATTGGTAATATATGATAGTATCGCTTGATTATAGTAAATTCTTTTTGAGGTTATAAACTACGTCTTGTATTACAGATTCAAGATGATTAGGCGTCATTTTATGACAAAGAGATTTTACGAGGATGCTTGTAAAATCGCTAAAAAGAAAAATAAAAAGTTAATGGTAATTGGAGATCCTTGTCACGGCACTTACTTTTCTTTTATGTCTAGATATTTTCCTAATTGCAAACATGGAGATGTGACTATTGATCTTTATGGATGTTCTGAATGTAGTAGAATGGATATTAATGATATGGAAGCTTGGTCTGAATTTGATACAGATTCATTTGTAGTCATGGAAACTGGAACAATTTCTTATTCAAAAGATATTAAGAAACTTCTAAAAGAGATTAAGAGAATCTCAGGAGGAGATTTTTTGTCTTCAGGCAGTACCCAAGGATATCTGTGGGAGTATTTTTTGTATAAAACATACGATACCAAATTGAATTATATAATCTATCCTTTTGATTTTCGAGAAGGTAGGAATCATAAATCTAAAAATCTGGTAACAAAAGAAATTTTAAGTTTAGATTTTCAAAAAATGTAATGGCGCGGGGAGGGGGATTTGAACCCCCGTGGGATAAATCCCATTGGATTAGCAATCCAACGCAATGGCCAGACTATGCGACCCCCGCTAGACCGTCTCGACCAACTGGCCATATAAGGTAATTACGCTCAAACGCTAACCATTAAAGTGCCAAGTGAATTGCAGTCATTAATGTCTTCAAAAGAAATTGATTGGGACAACGTCGATGACATCGAATGGGGTGTAGATGACGAACTCGATTGGGATGATATGGATGAGGAAGAAGATATTTTGATTGAACTCAGAAATGATCCTCAACCAAGTTTTTTTGTTAGAAAGTTTGCAGTTGTATGGTGGAGAAAAGGATTCTACAAAGCAGGTAAAGTAGATGGAAGTATACGCGTAACTCCTACCAGATTAATATTTCTAGATAGCAAGGGGAAAGTTCGTCTGAGCATAATGAATGATTCCATTTATTCTTTTGATTTACACCATCATGACGGTGAATTTCCAATATATTATAATGAAATAATAACAAAAGATCAAAGTTCTTATCAAATAACTACTGGTGTGGACGAATCGCAATCTGTAAAAAATAATAAAGATATTAAGAAAGCTATTGCAGGAGAATTAGAAGTTTCTAAAGCTGAAATTACTGAATTAACTATAGTAACTACCAATAAGGGTAAAATTGGAGAATTTGTTCAATCTTTAGATAAGACTAATTTTTTCCCAGTTCAAAATTCAATAGATTATCCTGAAATTCAAGCATCTACCTTAGAAGAAGTTGTAGATTTTGGATTAGATTGGCTAAAAGACAAAGTTGAACCTCCATTTGTTATTGATGATGCAGGAGCGTTTATTGATAGTTTAGAGGATTTTCCAGGAGTATACTCACGATATATTTATGATACAATAGGTGTTGAAGGCGTTCTTAAACAGATGAATGATATTGAGGATAGAAAAGCAACATTTCGATGCGTTCTTGGTTTAGCATTAGCAGACGGTTCTAAGCATAAATTTGTAGGCGAATGTACGGGCCATATAATTGGAGAAATGAGAGGTTCAGGAGGCTTTGGTTATGATCCTATCTTTATTCCTGGCGGTTATGAGAAAACATTTGCAGAATTATCACTTGAAGAAAAAAATAGTATAAGTCACAGAGGTCGAGCAATGGAAAAATTAGTCGATTTTTTATCTAATATGGAAATTTGATTATGGAATATTGCAAGAATTGTTTAACTCCAATAATATCTGACAAGGAAGATAGGATATATTGCAGTAATCAATGTTGGCTTAAGTATCGCCAAAATAAATTAGATCAGCCATTATCATTCTCTAATGAGCGTTGGCCAGTCTGGCGTGTTTGGATATCAATTATTGGTTTATTTGCACTACTATTTTCCTTGTTAATAGTTGTAACTACATTTATTCAGGACTTGCTATATTTTGTTATTATATCAACAATATTATCTGCTATTTTGGTATTTTTCATATTAAAAAATTTACATAGTTCAGAAAGTTTTAGAGAATTACTGAAATTTCCTAAAACACGTGAGGTTTGGCGTTTAATTGGGATTGTAATACTAATTGATGTCTTTGTTGTTAAACCATTACATGTTGTTTTTACCACATATTTTTTTCCAGAAGCCAATGAACAAGAAATAATTACGGCACTTGAAGAATTGTCTTACAGATCTTCTATTTTGATGGCCCTCTCAGTTTCTATTTTGACTCCGATATTAGAAGAATTATTGTTTCGAGGTTTTATTCTTGGAGTTTTGTTGAAATGCTACAGTGAGCGTGCATCAATCGTAATATCAGCATTAATTTTTGCTATTGTACATGAGCCTGTAGCTTATGGGATGGCTTTTGGCGGAGGTTTACTTTATGGTTGGCTTCGAGTTAAAACAGGCAGTATCGTTCCCAGTACGATAACTCACATTCTCTGGAACAGCTTTGTAAGTATTATCGTTCTTTTTTACTAACCATGTTTCATATATAGCATGAATTTTGCGGTTATGTGAAGCACGTCTTAGTATGTGTGGCTTGGCCTTACGCCAACGGTCCTTTACACTTGGGACATATGGCAGGCTGTTACTTGCCGCCCGATATATTCGCACGTTACCATCGTTTGAAAGGAAATAAAGTATTGATGGTTAGTGGAAGCGATATGCATGGGACTCCAATTACTGTGACTGCTCAACAAGAGGGGAAAACACCTGAGCAAGTTGCAATGGGGTACCATGAACTCAATAGTAATTCGATTGAAAAAATGGGCATTTCTTTTGATTTTTTCAGCCATACTCACACTAAAGAGCATGCTGAAATCGCTCTATCAATATTAAAAAAGTTAGACGACAACGGTTACATTGAACCTAGAATTTCGGAAGAACCCTATGATCCTGTTGCTAAACAATTCTTACCAGATAGATATGTTGAAGGCACATGTCCACATTGCAAGTATGAATCAGCGCGAGGAGATCAATGTGATGATTGTGGTAAAACATTAGATTCAAAAGAGCTTGTAAATCCACGCTCTAAGTTGAATCCAGATGCCAAAATTGAATTCAAAGAAACTGAACATTTATTTTTTAAATTATCTGAATTCCGAGACATATTACTAGATTGGTTATCAGAAGGGAAAGAACATTGGCGCCCTTCAGTAATTAATTTTACAAGGAATTGGCTGAAAGAAGGATTGATTGATAGGGCTATAACTCGAGATTTAGAATGGGGGATTGAGATTCCAAGAGAAGGTTACGAAAACAAGAGAATGTACGTCTGGTTTGAAGCTGTGATGGGGTATTATTCAGCATCAGTTCATTGGGCTAAAAACCAAGGTAAACCTGAAGAATGGAAAAAATGGTGGGAAAGTGAGGAGTCTGAACATTATTATTTCATGGCCAAGGATAACATACCTTTCCATACAATAATTTGGCCAGCTATGCTTTCAGGTTGTGGATATAAACTTCCACATGACGTTCCAGCTAATGAATATTTATTACTAGATTCATCACAATTTTCTAAATCAAGAAGACATGCTATTTGGATTCCAGATTATTTGGACAGATATGATCCCGAATTATTGCGTTTTTATTTGGCTGCAATAATGCCCGAGCAGAAAGATGCGAATTTCACATGGGAAGACTATGTTACTAGAATAAATACTGAATTAATTGGAAATTATGGTAATTTACTTTATAGAGTAATGTCATTTGCTCATAAAAATTTCCCAGATGGCTTACATTCAGAAGTTACTACCATACCATCACTTAATGAAAAGATAATAGAAACTCAAAAGCGAGTTTCAGAGGCTTTAGAAGCATGCAAATTCAAAAAAGCATTACAGGCAGTTATGGAATTGTCTCAGGCAGGAAATATAGCATTGAATGAGGCTGCACCATGGAAGCAGTTGAAAGCAGATCGAGAAGCCTGTGAAGCAACATTAGTTACATTTTTGAATTTATGTCGAAGTCTATCAGTAATGATGACTCCATTTTTGCCAAAGTCGTCCCAGAAAGCTTGGGATTACATGGGTCAAAATGATAAGATTGAAGATCTTGGATGGGATTCAGCTCTTGATATCAAGACGAATTTCAAATTAGAACAACCATTGCCATTGTTTACTAAGCTAAACATGGACGAAATATTGGAGAAAGAAATGCCCCCAGAGGAAACAAACGAGCTAGCTAACGTCAAACCTGAGATAACGTTTGATGATTTTAAGAAATTAGATATCCGAATAGGAACTGTAGAGAAAGTCGAACCACACTCTAATGCTGATAAACTTTGGCTTTTAGATGTGAATTTTGGAGGGCCTACAAAGAGGATAGTCACTGGTCTTCGAGACATTTATGAATCAGACGAGCTTTTAGGCAAGAAAATTGCAGTCCTCGTTAATTTGGCACCTGCAAAATTCAGGGGTGAAGATTCTAATGGAATGTTATTGGCAGCCGAAGGAGATGGTGTTGTTAGCCTTCTTCAGCCGGACAAAGATATTGAAGATGGTAGCGAAGTACATTAATCTGAAATGAAAATAGGGATAGTTGGCGCAGGTATCTCAGGCTTAGCAATTTCATTAGGTGCTGAAAAAGCAGGACACGAAGTTGTTCTTTATGAATCTGAGAGTGATGTGGGTGGTAGAATGTCTTCTGTACGTTTCGGCCCTTACATAATTGATATTGGATTTCATGTTTTACATACAGCTTATCCTTCACTACATAGATGGATTGATTTTAGCAAACTCGAATTTAAAGAAATGGAAAAATGTACGGAAAGTATTGATCCAGATACGGGGAGGAGAAATTTACTTGCAGATGCAATAAATATGCCTCTCAAGCTTTTCCCAACATTGAGGGCAACTGGCTTACGAGATGGTCTTAGACTTTTGAGATGGAGGTTAGCCTCCAACAGTAAAGATATCGAATCACCCCTGGATTTTAAATCTGAAAAGATTATGGACGGATTTAAACAACGAGGTTTTTCTAATAATATTGTTCAGAATATTCTTCGTCCATTGTTTGCAGGAATCACTCTCGACCCCGATTTAGAAGAACGTATGAGTTTTGCTTCCTTCACTTGGGCTGCAATGAGTCTGGGTTCAATGATTATGCTAAAAGGCGGCATCCAAGCCGTACCTAATCAATTGGTTAACAAGTTAATTAGCACACAACTCCTCCTAAATTCTAGAGTTGATGGCGTATCATCAACAACTATTACTTGTAATAAGCAAACTGAGAAATTCGATAAAGTAGTCTTGGCCACTCCGCAAAACGTCAGCTTTAATTTTCTAAATCGTAAGCCATTGACAAAGGTAAAGAAAACTGCAACAATTGTGTTCAAATCGCTTAAAAATCCATTATCTAGAAATAGATTACTAATTAATGAGAAATACGGTTTAAATGGGAACAAAATTCTCCACGCCCATTCACACCCCTTTCATCCCCAATTAATAATCGCCACAGTTATTGGGAAAGACGCAGATTCATTACAAGATAATCAAGATGAAATATTATCAGAGTTCGAGAATTGGTTCGGTAAGCAAGTCAGGGAATGGGAGTTTGTAACAGTAACCAAAGTCGATAATGCATTGCCAATTATAGATACGAATCATGTGGGAAGAGTAAAAGAGCCAATAAGTGATCAAGAAATTTTGCTTGCGGGTGACTATACTACTCACCCCTCAGTACAGGGAGCCTTATTTTCGGCAGAGAGAGTTTTGGATCATTTAGGTATCCCAATTCCTGACAAAACAATAAATGCCACCACCTCTCAAACTGAATTAGGGCCTGTAGCCTAGCCTGGAAGGGCGTCTGGCTTCTAACCAGAAGATCCAGGGTTCGAATCCCTGCAGGCCCGCCATTCTTTTTAGAATGGCAATTTTGATAAATCTACGTTTCCACCAGTAAGTATAATTCCAATATTTTCCATTCCCTCTAGCGCTTTGAATTGATCACTTAGAACTACAGCTACAGGTGTTGCGCAACTTGGTTCAATAATAATTTTCATTCTTTCCCAAATTAATCTCATTGCCTTTATTACCTCATCGTCGGTAACTGTGTATATCGCATCTAAATGATCTTTAAGTATATTCCAGGTATTTTCACCTAGGCTTGTAAGAAGCCCATCACAGATAGTATCAGGATTTTCTTGAGGTAGCATCCTTCCTTCTTTGAGCGATCGATAAGCATCATCAGCTCCCTTTGGTTCAGCACCATATAACTTAGCATTTGGAAGAAGACTATGGGTGGCTACACAAGTACCCGACATTAGTCCGCCGCCACCTATTGGTGCGATAATTGCATCTAAATCCTCAATATCTTCAATTAATTCTAATGCTGCAGTTCCTTGTCCAGCTATTACATCAGGATTATTGAATGGATGAATAACTGTTGCTCCAGTTTTCTTAGCAATTTTTTCTAAAGTTGTTCTTCTAGCTTCTAAAGTAGGCTCACACAAGGTGATTTCGGCTTTGTATCCTTTTACAGCATTTAGTTTAACTTCGGGAGCATTATTTGGCATAACTATGTAAGAAGGAATTCCTCTCATCATGGCAGCATAAGCTACGGCCTGTGCATGATTTCCGCTACTATGCGTGCAAACGCCTTTTGAGGCTTCGTCATCATCTAGAATAGATACTGCATTCCATCCGCCTCTAAATTTGAAGGCCCCTATTTTTTGAAAATTTTCACATTTAAAAAAAAGATTACGGCCAGCCATTTGGTTTAAGGTATTGTTTGTCAGAACTGGAGTTCGGTGCCCTACTCCCTTTATTCGTTTGGCTGCAGAGCGCACATCATCTATAGAAGCTGCATATTTCCCCATTAGAGTATGAAGGCATACAACCATCATAAAAAAGGTTAATATGGGAGTTTCAATATATGTACGTGGCAGAGTTCCCTCCTAAATCAGTTGTTTTTGAAGAGAAAAAAACAACATATTGGGCATTAATGTTAATCTTTTTTTTCCTTGGTATAGGTTATTTTTTTGTATACTCATATAGGGAGATTTTAGGATATATAGCCATTTTACCAATAGTAGGCTTATCATTTGCAATCATTGTAGTTTCCAATATTGCATTTTTTTCGGTAAAAATATTTGATGACAAAACAATAAATTTTGGTTTTCCGTATTGGAATAAGACACTCCAGTCGAATGAGATAATATCTATTGAAGAGATTCCATATCGCCCATTACGAGAATTCGGAGGTTTAGGTTGGCGAATATCGATGCGTAAAAAAGGAAAATGGAGAATAGGTTACGTTATGTGGTTTCAAAATGGTATTGAAATAGAATCGACTAATGGAAAATATTATGTTTTTGGAACAAACAATCCAGAATCATTAATTTCTGCACTGCAATAGGTTTTTTTTGAGAGTAGTATTTAAACCTTTAAATAGACACTTTATATAGAAAGTTCCCCCCAGAGGTATTTTACATGGCAGAAATAATAGTAGTTAACGTCGTAGCAAGTGCGTCAATTGGTAAAGAATTGATGCTCCAAGATATTGCATTCCAGTTGGAAGGTGCAGAATATGATCAGGATAGATTTCCCGGACTCATTTACAAATTAGCAGAACCAAAAACTGCAGTTCTAATTTTTAGAAGTGGTAAAGTTGTTTGTACTGGTGCTCGTTCAATACCAGATGTGCATGTTGCAATTAACAAAGTAGTAGATGAACTCAGAGTTCTAGATATGCCTGTAAAGGATGAACCAGACATTGTAATACAAAATATTGTAGCTACAACTAATCTAGAATCAACATTAAATTTAATTCAGATAGCAATGTCTCTTGGTTTTGAAAATGTAGAATATGAACCAGAAGCTTTCCCAGGTCTTGTATATAGAATGGATGATCCTAAAGTTGTTCTATTGCTATTCGGAAGTGGAAAGATGGTTTGTGTAGGTGCACGTGAAGTTAATGACATTAAAAATGCAGTTAGAAATATTAAGGAAGAATTATCTACTGCTGGATTAATGAGGACATAAGTTTCATGATAACTGTAGAGCAGTTAATTCAGAGATTAGAGGCCTTACATGAAGACACAGGAGACGAGTCTCTTGAAGTAACAGTTGATTTGTTTAACAAAATGCGCCGTAATATTTCTGGACGCAATACTCTTTATGGGTACCTTTCAGATGACAAGTGGCGAGAATTGGAGTGGTAAATTAAAATGAGCCAAACAGAAATCAGAGAAATAAGAACATTAAAGGTTGGACGATACATCGTAATTGACAATGAACCTTGTAAATTGGTAGAATATATTACCTCTAAACCAGGGAAACACGGTGAAGCTAAGGCACGTATGGTTGCAATTGGGCTTTTTGACGGTCAAAAGAGATCATTAGTACATCCAGTTAAGCACAAAGTTCACGTACCTCTTGTAGATAGGCGTAAAGCTCAAATTTTAGCTAATATGGGTGCTGAAATCCAGATGATGGATCTAGAAACTTTCGAAACTTTTAACGTACCATTAAAAGACATTCCTGAAAAATTCCATGCAAATATGGAACCAGGTAATGAGATTGTTTTCCTTTCAGCTATGGGTCGAAAGCTGGTAACAGACTAAAAGTGTCAGAATTCTTTGCAGATGCCGAATCTTCTTACAAAGAAGCTCGGTTTGTGTACTATGGTTATCCCTTTGATGGGACTGCATGTTTTCGAAAAGGAACTTCTGAAGCTCCAGACGCCATTCGTAAAAATAGTTATAATTTTGAGACATATTTATTAGAATTGGGAATTGATTTATCTGATGTTTCAGCAAATGATTGGGGAAACTTAGAACTTACAAAGGATCAAGACAAGAATGAAAAATTATTGGAAGACTTGGTTTCAAAAATTGTTAATGATGGTAAATTCCCGGTAGGATTGGGTGGTGAGCATTCACTAACTCCAGCTGCAGTCAAAGCAGCACATTCCAAATATCCAAATTTAGCAGTTGTAATCTTAGATGCTCATTTAGATTTTAGAAAAGAGTATGAAGGAAATACAAAATCTCATGCAACAGTCACTCGAAGAGTTAGTGAGATTGTAGGAGTAGACAATGTGCGTTCAGTAGGTATTCGTTCAGTTTCACAGTCAGAAATTACCGAAGCACGTTCGGTTGGTCTAAAATTTGTAGAATCGGGTTGGACTGAATTACGTGAATATTTGGCAGATGTTATAGATGATTTAGATGGTCCCGTATATTTGAGCCTTGATATGGATGCCATAGATCCTGCATTTGCTCCAGGCGTTGGAACACCCGAACCATTCGGTATGACTCCCTATGAAGTAGTACAAACAATTAATTTTTTCGCCGATAGAATAGTAGGTTTTGACTGTGTTGAAGTTTGCCCACCTCATGATAATGGTAATACATCTGCACTTGCAGCTCGCCTTACCAGACATTTAGTTGGGGCTGTTTGGCAATCTCAAGAAAGATTCAAGTAATTAGTAATTGACAGGTATTGGATCTAAACTTCTCCATATGTACCAAGTAAAAACACTGCACCAAGGGTCCCATAATTCCTTTAATTTTATTATTTCAGATGGAGTCATCTTTTCACTATTATTGTAGTGTTTTTCAATTCCTTTTATCAATCCTACATCTCCCAATGGCAATATGTTTGGCCTAGCTAAGTGAAATATTAGGAACATTTCAGCAGTCCATTTACCTACTCCCTTTATAGTACATAAGATATCAATGGCTTCACTGTCCGTTTTTTCATCCCATTTAGTATCAAATACGTTGGACTTAGCAATATTCTGTAAATAGCTTATTTTTTGTTTTGAAAGTCCAACGCTTCTAAGCTTAACGTCAGATAAAGAGAGAATAGTTTCAGCATTTATTATATTCTTACATTCAATTTCTAATCGATTCCATACAGTATCAGCAGCTTTAACGGAGATTTGTTGACCTACAATTGATCTTGCTAAAGTTATGAATGGATTGTTTTTTAGTTCCATACATTCTCCACTATAATTAGAAATAATTTGTTTGATAATATTATCATTCTTAGATAGGGCTCGTATTGCATTTTCCCAATGGTTCACTACGTTCATTAATAATCAAATAACCACGCTCCTAAAATAGTGCTTCTTTGGTGGAAAGATAGTGCGGGGGTCGCATAGTCTGGCCAATTGCGTCGGGCTCAAAATCCGATCCTTAGTGGTACGTGGGTTCGAATCCCTCCCCCCGCACCATGATTTCATAGCTTAATAACACATCTTTCTACTATTCTATCTTCGATAATATGTTCTTTAACTATGTCTTTAATGTCTTTTTCAGGATTATCGATTCTATACCATACGCCTTCATGGTATACTACAATTGTTGGCCCCTGCTCACAAAAATCTAAACAGGCAGAACCATTTGCCCGTACCTTTCCTACTAAACCTCGTTTTTCAATTTCTTTTTTGAACATTATTTTGATATTACTACCGTCTTTCTCTTGACAACAGCCCCGCGGATGGCCAGTTACTCTTGAATTTTCACAGATAAAAATATGTTTTTCAAATCCAATAGAAGTTCTTCCTTTAGGATCCTTCATTTTAATCCCTCTAGCCAAATCTTATGAAATGTCAAATCATCAGTTAATTCAGGATGGAAAGTTAAGGCCATATTTTTCCCCTCGATACATCCAACAATATCTTCATCTGCCCAAGCAATTGGTTTAGTTTCTGCATTAATCGAAGTAATTGCAGGAGCTCGAATGAAAACACCTTTAAATTTTCTATTATTTACAACACTAATTTCTTTTTCAAATGATTCTTTTTGTCTTCCATAATAATTTCTATCAATTTGGATATTCATTTTACCAAATGTTTCATCTTGGCTTTTCCCAATAAGAATAGCACCAGCACAAGTACCCATTATAGGTAAATCACTTTCAATAATTGCTTCCCATAATTTTGAATGTTTTAAAAGTTTTCTTAAAGTTGTAGATTCTCCGCCAGGCATAATTAGGCCAGATATATTTTGTAAATCAATAGGATTTTTAACTTCAATAACGTTCATTCCAGTATTTTGGACGCTAATTTTATGTTCCGAAACAGCACCCTGTAGTGCCAAAATACCAATGTTCATTAATAGAGGAATACCTTTGGTTTTAAAGAAGTATCATTCGTTCTTAAAAAATAAAATACTAACCTTTATATTACAATGGCGTCATGGTAGGTACCCTTCAATGGGCTCAGGCCCACTGATACAAGGACTCAACCAAGGTGTGTACATATGCAAGAAACTAGTAATGTAAACAAGCAAAATTGGGCTACGAAGCTTATGGCTATTGTAGTCGTCGTGTCGATGGTAGGAAGCACATTAGTGCTCTTCGCTCCAGAGGCATCGGCAAGAACCGGAAGCGATTCTTACGGTTATACTTTTAAAGATAGTAGCGAAGCTGGATTAGATGCTTCCTGGACCGAATTAATTGGTGCAAGCGGTACAACAACATTGTTGTCCGGAAGTACTGATGCCGGTCAAGGACCCTATGATCTTCCATTTACTTTTGAGTTGTATGAAAATGAATATACAACATGGGGTAATGGTGGAGATAATGGGTATATCACTCTAGGCGGTGCTATTTCTTATCAATGGACTTCTTACCACATCCCAGCTACTCAATTGGGTAACGCTGCAGTGGCAGGAGCTTGGTTTGATGGTGGTTTTTGTAGAACCAGTAACCCTACTGCAGGTGTTTACTATAATACAATAGGAACTGCCCCTAACCGAGAGTTCGTTGTTCAATACCAAGACCAAGGTGCTTGGTACCCTTCAGTTTACCAATGTCCTGGCGCAGCTGCGGCTAATGCAATGACTTGGCAAATAATTTTACACGAAGGTTCAAATAAAATTTCAGTTAATTACAAAGATACTGATGGTGGATACAGTTCAGATAATGAGCAAGCCACAACCGGTGTTCAAGGTAAACCTGGTGGAAATTCAGTAGGTTTAGAATATATTTACCGTAATTCTCCTGTTGCTTTCAATACTCTTGATGACAATGGCGGTTCAACGGTAGAATTTTTACCACCTCCTCCGGCAAGAAATGATCTTCGTTTGAAGTCAGCTGCCGTTCCTGATCCAATTTCTTTAGCTGATAATAACCCAATGTCTGCAACAGTTTCCAATTATGGTGTAAACTGTGACACAGCTGGTGATTGTACTCCTGTAGCTGAAACTGACATTGATGTCACAGCTAAAGTTTTCAGTATTAAAGAAGAAACCTCAGATTATGCTTTTGATGATAGAACAGATTCAGAAGGTTTTACATCTTCTGCACTTCAAGGAGCAAATCAATGGACTCAAGCTTTGAATGATGGTAAAGGTAACCACAACCAAGGTGATGATGGTACAGATGATGGTGCTTGGTCTTCAGGGCGCAAATCTGGAAGTTTAGGTGGACTGTTTGATGATAATCAAAAGATACATTATGATGGAACGGATATATTAGTTTCAAATCCAGGAGATGACAGTCTTAAGAAGTTATCAACTGCAACTAATGCAGTTACTGAAATAATTCCATACTATCACAATTACTTACATATGAATCTTGATGTTACTGAAGATGGTACAAATTATTATACTTTAGCAAGAATTTCAGGAACTTATAATTCTGCAACTACAGTGTGTAAATGGGCTATGTCAGATACCTCTGAACCAATTGCCTGTAATACAAGTAGTGTAAGATATGGAACTGCTTTAACTTACTATGATGGAGAGTTATTTGTTTTACAAACATCTTCAAGTTCATCTTACCGAAAGGTTATAGTTTTAGATGTAACTGATATGTCTAAAAGTACAGACTTTGCATACTCTAGTGGAGTTTCAGCTTATTCATATACACAGGATATAGATGTTGATCAAGATACAGGAGATTTATATATTTCTTACAGAGACTATTATGGACGAATAAGAGAATATCACCGTGATGCTTCTGATGGCGATTATTCAGCCTCAGATTATTCACAAACGTATATGTATTCTAGATATCATAATTCTATAACTGTGGCAGATGATTACGTGTACACTACTGGATATTATTACAGTAGTTACTACGGTGGAATCAAGAGAATGTCTACAGCAGGAGGCTCAGTCACTACATTGTTCAGTTCTTACGCCGTTGCAGGATATAGAGGTTCAATGGCAGTAACGTCTTCAGGTGATATTTATGTATCAACTAATTATGCATATAATTACTACAGTTTCGCAAATTGGGATGATAAAATATTTATCCATGAAGGGACTACAGGTGGAACATACAGTAATAATCCAGATACAACATTGGGTCCAAATCCATCAAGTCTTTCAGCATTGGCATCGCCAGTGTATGATGCAAGTGAAGCAGTAGGAATGACAATGTCATTCAAGACTTCGTGGCAGTTTTATTATCTGTATGAAGGTGCATTAATGGAAAGTTCAGTAGATGGTGGAACCACCTGGAATCACGTTCCTCAATCAGCTTTCACACAAGGTGGATATTATGGAACTGGATACAATTATTATGATAATCCAATGGATGTTTCAAAAGATCAATGGACTTATTATAACACAAATAATGCCTATACTTACAATACGAATACTGCACCATGGAAAACTCATGCATTGGATTTAACATCTTATGCAGGTTATTCAGCAGTTCAATTCCGTTGGGTTGTAGGTTTCAATGCATATGATAATACATATTACTATGATTCATACTTCAGATTGGATGATGTTTCAGTAACTATGAAGGTTGCAGATGTAACATTCGCTGAACAAACTAAGACTATTGCTTCATTAGGATTTAAGGAAGATGCTACAGTCAACTTCTTTGAAGATGGCGACGCAGTAACTTTCCAACCAATGAACTTAGGAATGAAAGTTGGAGATAAAGTTGGAATTTTGATTAATGTTCCAGATAATGGCGGAGACCAAGATTTGAACAATCAACGCGATGTTCAATTCAGAGACGTTAAATATGTAATTTTTTCAGATAACTTCGAAGACGGAGATGCATCAGATTGGGAATTCGGTAAAATCCGATATGGTTCAGGAGAATCCTGGGCAGTTAGAGGAGATTCCGTAAATGGCGGAAGTTACTCGATGGACAGTGGACACAGAATGGATGAATCGCCACTTCCTGCAGATAATTATGCAGCAACTCCATCTATGGACTTGGCATTACCAGTCGAAGCTTCATTGCAAATGTATATCTCATATTATGCATACTATACGTATGATGGATTCCAAGTTCAAGCTTCACCAGACGGTGGAACTACATGGAATATCATAGAACCTGATGCAGATAATGAAAAACAATATTATACAATTTACAACTATGCGTATTATAATAATCCACTACGTGGCCAGTTAGGTTATGCCTACTATGGTTCATCAACTGGATTCACTTATAGTCCAGATCCACAAGGATTCAAGAAAGCAACTTTTGACTTAACTGAATACTGTGGTAATAGCGATGTGAAGGTTCGATTCGTAACTGGCTGGGGTACATTACCAACAGCTTATCCATACTATGACTCTTTCATGAGGGTTGACGACGTGGCAGTTACTGGATTGGTTTACAACAACAATGTGGGTCTAAATGGATTTGATTTGCCAGACCCTCTTGGTGTTGATGAAACAATCACAGTAGAGACTAATGTTATCAACGCAGGTTTGATAGATCAAGATAGTGGAGCTACGAAAGTCAGACTTCAGTTAGGGCCTTTGGGTATTGAAGAATATGACACATCCGATGATTTAGAATCGTATACTGATGAAGCTGCAGCAATATCTGCAGGTTGGTCCACTAGTGATGATTGTAATGTAAGCTCATGTGGAAACTGGGGATACTATGGCGGAGATGCAGGTTTCATTTTGAACACTGATGAAGGCGATAGTGGAACTGACAGGACATGGGGTCCAGATGGTGGTGAATTCCAAATGTATTACGGTGGAGGTTCTACAGAAGTAGTAACTCCTGTATTGGATTTCTCTACAGCAGAATCTGACTTGTCATTAACTTTGAAACACAGATACAACTTTGACTATTATTCAGGATACACATCCTATAATGGTGGTCAGGTACAAATTTCAATGGATGGCGGAACAAGCTATGCTATGTTTGAACCAAGCGGTGGATACCCTGGAACAATGTACAACTATGCAGGATATGGAAATCCATTATATGGACAGAAAGGATTTGTCCACTGTAGTGACTGTACCGGAGTTTCAGGTTCAGCCAGCGATGATGAAGATAAGTACATTTCATCAACATTTGACATGGCAGCTTATTCTGGCATGGATAATGTAAGACTCAAATTCGTTGCAGGTATGTACAGTTATCAATGGCCTGGAGATGGAGAACACTGGCACATTGACTCATTGAGTTTCACAGGAACTGGAATGGGCACTGTAGTCAAAGAAGAAATATGGGAAATTTCTGGCGATGGAGACCTTGGTGAATTTGAAAGTGGAGCATCACAGACCGTAGGACTTGATTATTACTTCCAAGTACCAGGACAATACAAAATTGTTTTCGATACCTGGATTGGTTCTAACCCGTCTTCAGGTATTGATGAATTCGCAGGAGATAATTCTATAGGATTAGCCAGAGAAACTATGTTTACAGTAGCTGGAACTACTGCAGATGACACTACAACCCAGAAGAAGATCGATGATGATAATCGTATGATGTATTCAACTGGTTGGAGTGCTAAGAGAGATGGCGGTCCAGATGATGGATTCTTGTTCAGACCTTCAGCAACAACTGGTGCTAATTCTGCTCCAGTTTGGTGGTCAGGACCTGATTCATATGGTCAAGCTTATTCAGGTGACGACTCAAGTTTAGTTTCACCAGTATTTGATCTTTCAACTGCAACATCTGCTAAGTTAGTTTTCAACCATAAATATGCAATGCATGGTTATGAGTATTCTTGGGCTAACTACTATTATGATGGTGCAAGAGTTGAAATTAGTACTGATGGTGGATCCTCTTGGAATGGACTAGCAGTAACTGATGGTGAAGGATATGGCGGAACTGTTTACAATTACGCATATTATGGAAATCCATTAAGAACTCAGGAAGCCTTTGTTATGAGTTCAGGCGCATTTGTAACGACTGAGTGTAGATTAGATGCATACACTGGTGCTGGATTTGACAATATTCAAATCAGATTCAGATTAGGTGGAACTTTCTTCAATAATCCAACTTCTTGGGAAATTGATGATGTAGGAATCTATGGACTTGGTTTTGATCTCGCTATGACTTCAGGATCCACTCCTTATACCTTAGAAGTAGGTGAAGAAACAACATTCACTACCTCCTTCAAGAATCAAGGTGCAGGGGACTTAGGACCTTCTGGAGCAGTAACGTCAGCTTTTGCAACTGCATACGTAAATAATGTAGATGGAACTGAAGTTTGGTCAGCAGATCAAACCTTAGGCTCTTTGGCCATGGCTTACTATGATGAATCAGGTAATACATTTGCTGGAGAATCAACAGATGTATTGACTTTCAACTGGCAAGCAGATGTTCCAGCAGGTGTTTACACATCAGGTGTAAAGATAACAAATGCTGATGGTTCATCTTTATCTGACTTATTTACAGCAAATAATGACGCAAGTCACATGTTGATAGTAGGAAAGAGTGCTGAAATGGGAGATCCACTTCTAACAGGTGGTGAAAACTGGGCAGCTACAGATAATGAACCTACACACGTCGGAGATGGTGCTATGGGAGTTACATGGGATCAGACTGGTATTGCAACAGATACTTTGGATGTAAGCATTGGAGCAGCTGGTGTAGGATATACTCCAGAGAGCCCAACAGTTCAGCTTGGAACCACAGTCAAATGGACTAATAGTGACTCACAAACTCATACTGTTACTGACAAGAACTCACAATTCGATTCTTTCGATATTGCAACAGGTGAAAGCTTTGAAATTACCTTCAATGAAGTTGGTGTTTTCAGTTATTACTGTAAGTATCATCCAATGATGGAAGGGTCAATCACCGTAGTTTCTAGTCAAGATGCAGATGAAATGGTCAGAACAAACTTCGTAGAAGTCTGGTCTAAAGAATCATTCTTAGTGTTCTGGGCTAATTTCGATATGTCTGGAGACAGTTCAGTTAGCGTATATGCACAGAAGAAAGGATCATCCTTAGAGGATTCAGATTCATTAGGTCTCTGGTCTGCAAACGGATTCACATTAGTTGATGGAATGGACCACGAAGATGTTGGAGATTCATTAACTGATTCATCTGACGGTTGGAACCCATACTACATCTCATTGGATTCTAAGAAATTAGGATACAACAGTCTTGAATATGATCCAGCTGATGACAATGCATACTCTTTCGTTTTCCGCGCTCGCGGAGTTGAAGGAACTGCACACATTGGTGGAGTTCAATTAATCCGAACACTTGATACTGGATTCTTTATGACTAAAGACGACGTCAGTCAGTTAACTTATGATATATTCCCAAGTTTAGCTGTCGAGATGGATTACTTTGTCAAGAATATAGGAACTGTAGCTAATACGTTCAGTATGACTCCAGATTTGAGTGCACAAGGGAAAGACTATAGTGGTGAAGCTTTTGATATCTCCATAAATGTTATGCTGAATGGTGAGATCTATGATGCCATTACAACATCACAAAATGAAGATGGAACTTGGACACATGCATTCGATATGCATCCTGATGATGCAGCAATGGTCACAGTCCGCTTTGTCGCTCCAGACTATGACGCCGAATCAGGAGAGCCAGCAGGTAACCGCAAATTCGATGTTGTAATCAATGGATACGATACAGGAAGTGATGAATCTCTAAGAGAACCTGTTTCAGCAACATTGTTCATTAAACCTTCACAGTTTGTGCTTGGTGAGATGACATTCAACCGTGCAGGTGTAATCGAAGGCGATTCCTTAGATATCACAGTCAAAGCATGGAACGAAGGTAACTACGCATCCGATGTATTGGTTGTCTTCTATGTAATGGATCCTACAGGCGATGCATACTCTACTCCAACAGGAACACAGCGTATGACTCGTGTAGCTTCAACAACTGTCGATGTAATGGCTCCTAAGCCAGTATTGGAAAATGATGGTGTCTACCAAACTTGGTATTTTGCAACAGCAACTTGGGATGAAGCATTCATTCCAGGAACAACAGTACAAGACTTTGAGACTGTTGAAATGTATGCAGAAATCAACCCTCTAGCAGAAGAACAGGATAAGAGCGCTGGAATCAAGGCTCAAGATGAATACCTTAACCAAAAAGATGACAATGATGCAGTTGGTCAAATTGCAGTCGTCAAGAATAAGGCATCTACTCCATCTTTCGCAGTAGGAATCATTGGTTTGGCTGTAGCAGCAATGGTTGCAGCAATCGGTGCATCTCTACGCAGAGAAGAAGAATAGACAAACTAAGTCAATGAAGGATAGGGGAGGCTTTCGAGCCTCCCTTAGTCCGATCATGGAAAGTACTAGCGTCAGCTTTAATTCGGTAAGCGATTAATCAGATAATATGTCTGAGCCAGTCTCTTACTTGGGAATTTTGATTCTAGTATTTGTTGGGATGTTTATATCCTATTACTGCAAACGCAATCAGTTCATGGTTTCACAATCATTAGTGTTCATCAATTTTGGCATTTTTGCTGTCTGGTGGATTCTTTTCTTATTGAAACCAAGTTTAGGAATAGATGCTTTTGTAAACTTAGGATTTAAATCAGCTTACCTAGAATCGCCAAGTATAGGATTGCTAACATTGGTAAGTTCAATGTTTATGCATGCAGGTCCGATGCATTTGTTATTGAATATGTTAATTCTGATCTTACTGGGAGTTCCTTTTGAAGATAGAATAGGTCCACGTTCATTTTTAAAAATATATGTAATTAGCGGAATCATTGGTTCTTTAATCACAGGATCACTTTCAGTTTGGAATCAAACTGGATTAGAAACTATCAATATTGGCGCTTCAGGGGCTGTTTTTGGCATCATGGGTGGTTTTGCCTTGCTCTACCCTAGGGATGAGATTCCAATGCTCTTAGGTCCTATTTTCATGCATAGAGTTCCGGTACTACTTGCAACGATAGTTTTTGTTGCTATGGAGACGTTCTATGTGGGGATGGGAACTGAAGATGGAATTGGACATACAACTCACATGGCTTCCTTCGTTATTGGCGTTTTTGTAGCTCCATATTATTCATCTAAAAATATTGAAGTTGATATAAAATTAGATTTAGATATAGACAAATACCGTAAAGTCTCAAGTATAACACAAAAAGGAATTTATGAATTAGAGATGATTGAAGCTGCAGATGAGCCTGAATTATTAGATGCCTGGATTGAAACGTTCTGGGAAGTTCAGGAATGCCCGGATTGTAAATCTACCTTATCTCAAATGGGTCAATGTTCAGGATGCGATATTGATTATTTGAATTAGGCCCATTCAAACAACTTGTAGAAGATAGCTACTACTATAGATCCAATAGTACAAGTGATTAGCATAACTGGAACGCCAACAGCTAACCATTCTTTAGTTGAAATCTTGTGTCCACCTCTCTCACTAATTGCAATAGTCATAACATTTGCACTAGAACCAATTGGTGTAGCATTTCCTCCAAAGCCACAGCCAATAGCCAATGCCCAGTACAGTGGAATGATATTTACTGCAGCTACACCAGTAATTGGATCTTCGCTTAATGTGCCTAATTGTTCAATTACAGGAAGCATTGCAGCACAGAAAGGAATATTGTCTACAATTGCAGATGCAATAGCTGACACCCAGATTAGTACTATAACTAAGGCTACTTCGTCTTGTGAGATTTTACCGTCAGGTCCAAAATTATCAAATATCAAATTAGCAATAGCTTCAAGGTAGCCCATAGCCTCTAATCCGCCAACCATAACAAATAATCCTGCGAAAAACAATAGAGCCCCCCATTCGACTTTATGCACGACTTCGTGGATATCCATTCGTTTTTCATGTGGAACGCCTATCATGCTTATTGCCATAGCAATTCCAGCACCACCTAGTGAAACTGCAGATATTTCCAAATTCAAATGTAAAAGCTCAACAGCGGCAAACATTACGACAGTTACAGATAATGCACCCAAAGTTCTGTACATTAAAGAGCTATTCTTGACAGCTTCCCATTCATTCTCAGAAATAACCACCTCTACATTTTGAGGTTTAACTTCTCTCCATTTTTTGAAATGACGGTGCATATACCATAAGGTAGCAGCCCATGCAATTATTGCTAAAGGAGTTAAATGGTAAATAAAGCTCATAAAACCAAAACCTAAAGAATTCCCATCGGCATCTGTAAGAGAGCTTGCATAAGACGCAATCAATACATTTGGAGGGTCACCTACTAAGGTTGCTACACCGCCAGTATTTGAGAAAATAGCTAAGGCTATAAGCGGAGGTATTGGGCTGATTTTAATCTTTGAACAAATTTTAAGAGTTACTGGAGCTATTAAAATCAAAGCAGTTACATTATCAATGAAGACAGAAATGAGCGTTGTGAAAGTTCCTAAATAGAAAACTAATTTCCACGGATCTCCTCCGGATAGTTTTGTAGCTTTGATAGCTACAAATTCAAAGAATCCACTAATTTCTAGCATTCCTGCAAAAATCATCATTCCTAGAAGGAGCCCAATTACATTGAAATCGATTGCTTCGAATAAATTATTCTCACATCCTCCACTTTCTCCTCCATGCCCTCCACCGGTACACCAAGTAAGTGAGTTGTAATATGTTCCAACTAGAAGCATTCCTACGGCCCCACCCCAAGCAGCTAGCACACGATCAACAATTTCACCTAAAATTAAGGCAAATGCTACAAGAAAAATAAGTAAAATAAGGATTGCTTCAATTGATCCAGTGTCGGCGATATATTCTGATGTAGAGCTCGTAGCCATTTTTGAAATATTTAGATAGGGGATAAAAGCTTAAGCTAGCCGATTCCATAGTGGATTGGTCCAGTTCTTTCTTGATTCTTCGATACCTAATTTAGAGATTATTTCACCCTCTTTTGTAAATATAATATCATTATCCACATTTCCAATTTGTTTAGCATAATCAAAACGATTAGCAACTTTTTCTTCACAACCATTAGCCACTTGAACTACCCATCTTCCGTTTGATTCACTAAATAATTCAATGTCAGCTCTTAAGTCCGTCGTAAGTTCAATATTAGCTCCCACTCCGCTCATACACATTTCAATTATAGAAATTGCCAATCCGCCAGTCGAAATATCATGGCAGGCAACAACTTCCCCATTTTCGTTATTGTAAACATCCCAAGATATGTAAACTTCCACTTCGTTAGCAGAGTCTGGACCATCTTCTTTTGCTTGGAAGATCACGAAGATGGTCATGTGATGGGTTT
>JAAZXP010000110.1 GCA_014240055.1 Methanobacteriota archaeon
TCCTTTATTTTGGCGAAGTGTCAATAAATCTTCCCAGATTAGCTGAAATTCATCTTTTTATGGGTCTCAAGTCGATACTTCATTTGGCTTGGATGATTTTGTTTCGGATGATTTAGAAATAATGGTGACGGCGCGTAATATTGATTCTGATTTTAGAGGTGCTAGTTATTCTCAGTCTCAAATACTAATTGAAGGTCCGATAGCAACAACCGGTTTCTTGAATAGTTCTTATCAATTACAATATGGTGAACAAGGTACTGATAATGATGGTCTCAATGGTGATAGGTATGTTATCCAAGTAGGGCCTAGTGCGCGAGTTGATTCAGTCTATGAAGTTATACAATCAGCCATAGATTCAGAGGAGTACAATGTTGGTGAGGGAAATAATTCCACACATGAATGGATTGTGACTAATATGTTTATTACTTCTCCTAATAGTAATTTGGAAATCAGTTGGGATGAACAACCATCTCTATCATCATCATCCTTAAAGGTTAATATTTCTTGGTATTATGAAAATGGCGAATTATTTGATTGGGAAATAATTGAAACCTCTTTACTTGATTCTGATTTGTCATCCCATTCAGAAGTGTCTGTAGTTGTACCCTCTGAGGCTTTCCGTTCACGGATGAAATTTTCATATTATAAGGATAGTTCTCAAAGTTCTATGATTGAGAATATAGAAGTGCATGATTCAG
>JAAZXP010000111.1 GCA_014240055.1 Methanobacteriota archaeon
GTAGTCACCTCAATAATCTTAATTAAGTAATTCATTACAATACTTAGAATCAAGTAGTTCGTTTCAATACTTAGAATCAAGTAGTTCGTCTAAATAACCTAAATAAAGTAGTTCATCTCAATAATCTAAAACAAGTAGTTCATCTCAAAAATGTGAATCAAGTAGTTGGTCTCAATAATCTAAATCTAGTAGTTCATTTCAATAATCTAAATATGGTAGTTTATCTCAACAATCTAACTCAATTAGTACATCTCAATACCTAGAATCAATTAGTTTGTCTAAATAACCTAAATAAAGTAGTTCATCCCAATAATGTGAAACAAGTAGTTCATCTCAATAATCTAAATAAAGTAGTTCATCTCGATAATGTAAATCAAGTAGTTGGTGTCAATAATCTAAATCATGTAGTTCATCTCAATAATGTGAATCAAGTAGTTGGTCTCAATAATCTAAATATAGTAATTCATCTCAATACTTAGAATCAAGTAGTTCGTCTAAATAACCTAAATAAAGTAGTTCATCTCAATAATCTAAATCAAGTAGTTCATCTCTTTACTTAGAATCAAGTAGTTCGTCTAAATAACCTAAATAAAGTAGTTCATGTCAATAATCTAAATATGGTAGTTAATCTCAATAATGTGAATCAAGTGGTTCATCTCAATAATCTAAATCAAGTAGTTCATCTCAA
>JAAZXP010000112.1 GCA_014240055.1 Methanobacteriota archaeon
ATAATTTTTTACAATTATTTTTTGGATTGGAAGGTGTTGGACTTTGTTCATATTTTTTAATTGGTTTTTGGTATAAAAAAGATTCTGCAAATTCTGCAGCTATAAAGGCTTTTATTGTTAATAGAGTTGGTGATTTTGGATTTGCTTTAGGAATATTTTTAATTTTTTATTTATTTGGCACAGTAAATTACAATGAAGTATTTCAACAAATTCCACAAAACCTTAATAACAAATTATCTTTTTTAGGTCTTCATATTAATTAAATAGACCTAATTTGCATACTTTTATTTATTGGAGCAATGGGTAAATCTGCTCAAATATTTTTACATACTTGGCTTCCTGATGCTATGGAAGGTCCAACTCCTGTTTCAGCATTAATTCATGCCGCAACAATGGTTACTGCAGGTGTTTTTTTAGTTGTTAGATGTTCACCAATTTTTGAATATTCTCAATTGACATTAAATATAATTACTTTTGTTGGAATGAGCACAGCTTTTTTTGCAGCAACAGTTGCTTTGGTTCAAAATGATATAAAAAAAATTATAGCATATTCCACATGCAGCCAGTTAGGTTATATGTTTTTTGCAGCAGGAGTTGGCGCTTATAATGTTGCTATGTTCCATTTATTTACACATGCTTTTTTTAAAGCTTTATTGTTTTTAGGTTCTGGCTCAGTAATTCATTCT
>JAAZXP010000113.1 GCA_014240055.1 Methanobacteriota archaeon
TGAATTCTGCTGTTGTATTCTTGTAATAATATTCATTGACGATGTCTAGAATTATTTTTGATGGGGAATCACTGATCATCTTGAAACCGCAAATGATTACGTCATCATTACTTTTCACAATTTCCTATCTGCAGCTCGAACTTTGAAATACAGTGGAATTCGGATGTTTTCCTGAAAATTCGCTTATAATACAAAGTTAATATATGTTTCAACTGATATATAAAGTAAAGGTTATTCTATTATTAATGTGTAAAATATTATGCGGGTCCCAATTTGGTCATCCGAAATATGTTTCTGACTTCCTCGTAGGAAATTTGAAAAAATTTCTAATGTAATTAGTACAAAGATAATTTTCTAATGTAATTAGTACAAATCTAACAATGTTTACACAGACTTAGCGACAAAAGAAATCGTTAGACAAACAAACGCGATTTCAAAAAATATAAAATTACCCCCTGTGCCTCCGCCACTGCCTTTGGAGGCACTATACACAACAATATCGGAACAAATAGTGCCACCAATGACAGTGGCTGAGGCACAGGGGGTAATTTTATTTTTTTTTTCTAATACATTTCTGCAAATCCCTCTACAAATCCCACTCCTAACTCTTCACAACAATAATCTCTACATTCCTAATCAAGCAACAACTCGCCTCAGAAAAACAAAGACAC
>JAAZXP010000114.1 GCA_014240055.1 Methanobacteriota archaeon
CCCATTTCTTCACTCATTCCATATTTTGTTACCATAGCTCTAGCAAGCTGTGTGGCTTGGTTAATATCTGATCCACTACCACCACCAGCACCTGTAGATATATTATCTTTTCCAAAAATTAATTCTTCAGCAACTCTTCCGCCAAAACATACGGCCATTCTTGCTTTTAAATATTTTATTGAATATCCATGTTTGTCTCTTTCTGGTAAATTCATAACCATCCCAAGAGCTCTACCTCTTGGAATTATAGTTGCTTTGTGTATTGGATCGTAACTTGGCATATTAAATGACACTAAAGCATGCCCTCCCTCATGATATGCTGTTAATTTTTTTTCATCTTCTGTCATTACCATTGATCGTCTTTCAGATCCCATCATTACTTTATCTTTAGCTTCTTCAAACTCAATTAAAGTAACAATTCTTTTATTTTTTCTTGCAGCCAATAAAGCTGATTCATTTACTAAATTTGCTAAATCTGCACCTGAAAAACCAGGAGTTCCTCTTGCTATAGTTCTTAAATTTACATCTGGCGCCATCTTAATTTTTTTAACATGAACTTTTAAAATTTTTTCTCTTCCAATAATATCTGGGTTCGAAACAACCACTTGTCTATCAAATCTTCCAGGTCTTAATAAAGCTGGATCAAGTACGTCAGGTCTGTTCGTTGCTG
>JAAZXP010000115.1 GCA_014240055.1 Methanobacteriota archaeon
CTCAAATTGCATATCCTCGCTATTTTTTTTGTCACCAGCGACCTGGCTAAAGTGTTTACCTTCTTTCGCATCGTTCCCAGGCTGGCACGGCAAATCGCTAAAACGCTATCTGAGAAATTTTCAACTGTAGCGAATTCAAATCCGTCGATATCTTTGCAATTGTAAATTATATTTTGATAATTTTTTCGGTATTTGTTTGTTATTTCGATGGACATTTTAAAAACGCGGTACTTCTTCTTCTTCTTGACAGAAAGTTCGCGAAAAGGATCAAACATACGTTAAGAGATTTTCAATTTTTTTTAACGGAAATTTTGATGGGTCCTGACCCCCTCCCCCCCTCTTAGCGGACTATTTCCGCTAAAAGATTGTTTTTTCGATTGTCGACGGCCCCTAAGGCCAAGGGAAGTGACATCCTAGTTTCCCGTCAACCATGATCCAGAAAAACAAGCGGGGAATTTTCATTATTCATTATTTTCATTGTAGCAAAATCAACGAGGAAAAAGAATTTCAACAAATGTCTTCGCTGGAGTTTTTATAAGATAGATTGTAATTGGTTTAGCGCTACAGCCGTATAGGGAAATACCTTTAAAATACAGCGTTACGATTCGTCATGTGTTA
>JAAZXP010000116.1 GCA_014240055.1 Methanobacteriota archaeon
GAGCTTTGCGAACCGCTTTTTTAAGTGCTTTGTTTTTCTGCACTTCAAAACGAGTTTCGTCAGACAAACCTTCAGTCCAGCAGGCTTGAATAACACTTTTCAAGCAACGACGGGTGATCCGGCTTCCAGCAGCCAAGGCCGCGACTTTTCTCTCTTCCTTAACCTTCCATTCGACAAACTCTTCAATGTCGGGATGATCCATATCGAGCGTAACCATTTTTGCAGCCCGTCTCGTGGTCCCGCCAGACTTAATCGCGCCCGCAGCCCGGTCGCCAATTTTCAAAAAGCTCATCAGACCAGAAGATTTACCCCCTCCAGACAATCCCTCCCCGGAACCCCGAAGGTTGGAAAAATTACTTCCAGTACCTGATCCAAATTTGAATAGGCGCGCCTCTTGCCGCCATAAATCCATTATTCCGCCATCACCCACCAGATCATCATTGACCGAAAGAATGAAGCAGGCATGGGGTTGTGGTCTTTCATATGCACTTGCAGATTTCTGTAATTTCCCGGCTTCTTCGTCAAAATAATAATGACCCTGCGCTGGCCCCTCAAGACCATAAGCCCAATTGATTCCCGTATTGAACCATTGCGGAGAATTTGGTG
>JAAZXP010000117.1 GCA_014240055.1 Methanobacteriota archaeon
CTTGTTTTGTATTTCTCCCATATACACTGGTTGATATAAATTACCCAAGACAAAACATGAAACTATATCAGTTCCCCCGGAGATTGATGATAAATGAACATCTTTTTTTATATTCTGATAAACATATTTAAATCCATCATTAGATAATGGTGAGCCAGTTGAGCAAATCGTTTTTAATTTATTAAGTTTGTATTTGTATTTTAAAGTTGGCTTAAACTTACGTAGCGCATCAATATATTTTGCACTTACACCTAGTAATGTAATTTTTTCTTTATCAGCAATTTTTAATAATAGATCATCTTTTTTAAACATTGGAGACCCATCAAATAAAATAATAGAAGCTTTAGATGCTAAGGAGCTTATTAACCAATTCCACATCATCCAACCACATGTAGTAAAGTAAAAAACATTATCACCCTCTTTAATATCACAATGTAATTGATGTTCTTTTTTATGCTGAATTAATACACCACCAGTTCTGTGACAAATACATTTTGGTTTACCAGTAGTTCCACTTGAATAAAGTATTGCAAGCTCATGTTCAAAATCAAAATTAGGGTAAATCATATCCTTGGTATTGACTTTCATCAATTCT
>JAAZXP010000118.1 GCA_014240055.1 Methanobacteriota archaeon
GCGCCATCATTCCAACAGTCTGCTAAATCTACAGAGAAGATTTCGCCGTCCTCGGGCGGCCATACCGGCTCTATCCTCCACTGTCCATCATTTCTCTGAATTTGGGCCATAAGATCTGGTTTAGGTCCTCTTTCTTGTAAATAATACTCAAACCACTCAAACAAATCTTGACCCCAGTCCCACCTAGTCATATTGTGTAAGGCCTCGAATCCGTACCCTGGATCTACTCCGTCGTGACTATTCACTTGATCAGGATAATGATGGCCCCATTGCCCCAATATCCCTCTTACTTCGAATCCCGCATCGACGTAATCTTGGTACCAATTTACACCCGGCGGGCCACCAAAAACCTGGTGTGGATCTACATTCCAATCTTGCATTCCTTGGACCCAATAAATACTACCATTCCAATTACTAAATGCCTTGTCAATATGACTGCGTTCGTCGTAATAGTTCTGCATGTAAGGGTCCATCTCTCCGCCTACATAAGTCACTGGACCGGCGAATAATCCCTCTACAATATCAGGGCACACATTGTCTAAATCATCCTCATTGTAATCCACTGTGCTAGAAAAATAATTCATGTGCATAAC
>JAAZXP010000119.1 GCA_014240055.1 Methanobacteriota archaeon
GGTTGGTAAAGAAAGAAATTCAGAAAGCATATTCTCTAATTTCTTTGGCAAGTAAATATAAAAAAGCTAAAAATTTAGTATCCTTGTCCTTAAAGTTCGAAAATTTATCTGGGACATTGTTAAGTGGACAATTTACTTGCTTCGAGGCATATTTGGTGAAATTCCACACAAAAATAAAACCGTAGAACAGAACACCCAGAAATTCGATTTTTTTTCACTGAAATGCCCCAAAAATCACATTTACAACACTTGTTACGAAAACAATTACATTGGTGTGTCAACTACCCATATCTTGTTTGGTTGGAAAAGAAAGAAAGTCAGAAAGCATATTCTCTAATTTGTTTGGCAAGTGATTATAAAAAGGCTAAATAGTTGGTATCCTTGTCCTTAAGGGGGCTCGCTACACTGACCACAGTCTCGCCTCTTTCTACTACGATGAAGATTTCTGATCACGAGTTGTCTAACTTCTTTTTATTTTAGAGATTTTTGATATCGAGTTATGTCCCATAAATCTGAGTGACCTGAACGTTTTACACTAGATTGGTACCCTTCAGTTTTGAACTAAATGTACCGGTGTAAAGTGAGAAGACC
>JAAZXP010000011.1:0-21967 GCA_014240055.1 Methanobacteriota archaeon
ACGGAATATGAAGATTTAATCCACTTAAACAAATCACGAAGTATTAGACGTAGATCATCTGCAACTTTAGTCGATTTATATTCCACACGTAAAGGAACTTCGGCATATATTTTCCGATTTACTACTCCAGCTTCCTCTAAATCTTCCAAACGCCTACTAAGTGTTGTAGAAGTGACATTTAATCTTCTTTTTAATTCATTAAATCTAATTGGAACTTTAGATTCCCCAAGTATGTACATTATGTGAAGAACATGAGCCTTCCCAAGAAGCCCTATGAATTTTCCAGCTTCAGATTTAATACAAAATGGCTTAATTTGTTGCTCTAGTTGCATAATGATACTTAGTTGTAGTACTATATTAAATACAAAGTATCGACTGTGATACTAGTCTCAATTAAGAGACTTTTCACTTAAAATATGGTCATGGTTAGATATATTTATGAATAAATGTGGATGTGGCAGATCTCCGACTGGCTTTTGCAAAGGCTGGCACGGACTGTCTAAAGAAGAATACGATGTACAATTGAAAGAATACCAGGAAAATACAGAAGAATAATAATCTGACTACCTGATATTAAATAAAATTAAAACTCAACTTAATTAAAGACATTGATTGAATGTATTACATCTCATTCAAAAAATGGGCTTAGTTATGGAAATTGGAATACACACCTTTGCATCTGCCAATTTTAAGGATAAAAATGGAAATCAAATTCCTAATGATCAAGCCATAAACGAATTAATTGATAGAATTGTATTCGCCGACAAAGTTGGAATAGATGAAGTTGGTATAGGAGAACATCACAGAGAAGAATTCCTTGACTCGGCCGCACATATTACCCTAGCTGCAGCTGCTGCAAGAACTAAAAATATTAGATTGGCGAGTTCAGTTACTGTCCTTAGTGCTGCAGATCCGGTAAGAGTATTCCAAAATTTTGCCACACTAGATTTAGTTTCAAATGGTAGGGCTGAAATCATAGCTGGCCGAGGTTCATTTACTGAAGCTTATCCTCTTTTTGGTCTCAGAATGGAAGATTATAATGGCCTTTATGCTGAAAAACTAGATTTATTACTAAAAATCCGAGATAATGAAATTGTTAATTGGTCCGGTAAATTTAGACCTGATTTAGTAGAACAAGCAGTCTATCCTAGACCCATTCAAGACCCACTACCAATTTGGGTTGGTGTTGGAGGCACTCCTGAATCCTTTGTTAGAGCTGGCGTACTTGGATTGCCATTAATGATTGCTATAATTGGTGGAGAAACTCATCGTTTTGCACCACTCGTAGAATTGTATAGAAATGCAGGTGAAAAAGCAGGACATGATCCTGAAAAATTAAAGGTTGGAGTACATTCTCTAGGATATGTTGCTGAAACAAGAGAACAAGCTATCAATGACTTCTTTCCAGGTTATGCTGAATCATTCACCCGAATTGGAAGAGAAAGAGGCTGGCCACCCGTTACAATGTCACATTTTGAATCTCAAATTGGGCCTACAGGTGCATTAGTCGTCGGAAATGTGGAAGAAGTTGTTGAAAAAGTTCTACGCCACAGTGAGGCATTAGGTGGACTTTCAAGATTTAGCTTTCAGTTAGATGTTGCTGGTTTAACACATGAACAACTAATGAATGCCATTGATTTACTAGGAACTAAAGTTTCACCGTTAGTAAATAAATAGGGCCGGTATTCCCTACTTCTTGTCCAGTCCGATGATGCGTCAGTACCACGCCATAAAACGTGAAAATCCCGATTCAATTCTATTATTTAGAATGGGGGATTTTTATGAAACATTTGGCGACGATGCAGTAGTTGTTGCCAAAGATTTGAATATTACTTTAACTGCCAGAGATAAGAATTCTGATAATCCCATTCCATTAGCTGGAGTACCTTATCATGCACTAGATGGCTATCTTGGGAAATTAATCAAAAAAGGACATAGAGTCGCTATCTGTGAACAACTAGAAGATCCCAAAAGTTCAAAGGGTATCGTAAGAAGAGGAGTTACTAGAATAGTAAGTCCAGGAACTGTTGTTGAAGGTACTATGCTGAGTAATTCCAATAATTTCTTAGCATCCATTAATGAAACTGATGATGGCCTTGGTCTAGCAATAATGGATATTTCTACTGGTGAATTTGCTACTGCTCAATTTGCAGATAGAGAATCATTAGAATCTGAAATGATGAGATATTCACCTTCGGAAGTTATTGTTCCTGAAGGGAATGAGCATATTGAAAATTGGATGATGGCTCTCGGAGTAAATACAACTCCACAGAAAGCAGATGCATGGATGTATCCAGTTGCTAAGAAAACATTAGAAAAAAGATTTGGAAGTGTTGAAGAATTAAAAACGTATCCAATGGCCGTTGCAGCTGCAGGATCAATCTTATCTTATGCTACTGAAACTCAATTTAGTGAATTACCACATCTAAGACCGCCTTCGTTGATGATTAAAGCAAAAACAATGACTTTGGATGCAGTCACATTAAGAAATTTAGAAATTGTACGTACTATTAGTGATTCTTCAAAAGATACTCTTTTTGCAGTTGTAAACAAAACGTCTACAGCCGGAGGTTCACGAAGACTAAAAGATTGGTTTTTGAGACCATTGCATGATTTGAAGAAAGTCAACGAAAGACATGACGCAGTACAAGAATTATTTGATAATACACTAAGTCGAAGAGAAATACGAGATATTTTGAAGGGATTTCAAGATGTTGAACGATTATTATCAAGATTAGGACATGGATCAATTTCACCTAGAGACTTGGATAGTCTGCGTTTTAGTCTAAATACAGTTAAAGAATTGAAACAATTCCTTACAGAAGAACCTCTCAAATCTAAACTAATGAAAAAATTAGTTAAATCTATTGACATACACAAACAAGTTTCCAAGAAATTAACTGAAGCCATCGTTGAAGAGCCTCCTTTAGTTCTTAGAGATGGCGGAATTTTCAAAAAAGGATATTCTAAAGAATTAGACGATTTGAGATCGAAGGCCAGTAGTGGACGCGAATGGGTTATTGCTCTTGAAGCTGAAGAAAAGAAAAAGACCGGAATACCAAAGCTAAAAATTGGATACAATAGAGTATTCGGATATTATCTAGAAATTCCAAAAGCCTTTGCTAAGAAAGTACCTGAAAGCTATCACAGAAAACAAACTGTTGCAGCAGGGGACCGATATATTACTCCCGAACTGAAAGAAAAAGAAACTACGATTCTAAGAGCTGACGAACGTTCGCAAGCTCTTGAAGCTGAACTATTCAAAGAATTGAGAGAATGGGTAATGGAATTTTTGGGTTCATTACAAGCAACAACAATGGCAATCTCTAGAATAGATGCAGTTTGCTCATTAGCTGAAGTTAGTCAAGCTAATAATTATGTTAGACCTGAAATGTCGAACGATGGTGCTCTTTCAATATCAGATGGAAGACATCCTGTAATTGAAGTTCTAAGAGAGGGAAAATACATTCCAAACAGTCTACAGTTGGACAATAAGCAAAGACAATTGATGATTTTGACAGGACCAAACATGGGTGGTAAATCGACCTATATGCGGCAAACTGCTCTAATTTGTGTAATGGCTCAGGCTGGTTGTTTTGTTCCTGCTTCATCAGCAAGGCTGGGAATGGTTGATCGTGTTTTCACACGAGTTGGTGCACATGACGATCTAGTTCATGGACATTCAACATTTATGGTTGAAATGTTGGAATTAGCAAATATTCTAAGGAATGCTACTACTGACAGTTTAGTTTTATTAGATGAAATTGGTAGAGGAACGTCTACTTTCGATGGCTTAGCATTAGCATGGGCTGTGTCTGAACAATTACACGCCGAAAAAGGTGTCAAAACATTGTTTGCTACCCATTATCACCAATTGACTGATGTTGCAAAGATATTGGATAGATCTGTGAATTGCCATATGCAAGCAAAAGAAGATGGCCATGAATTAACATTACTACACAGAGTGGCTGAAGGGCCAACTGATGCCTCTTTTGGTATTCATGTTGCAAAAATGGCAGGAGTTCCAGAAGAAGTTCTAGCCAGAGCGCGTAAAGTCCTGGAAAATCTGGAGCAAGGAACAACAATCGAAGTATCTAAAACTGGTCCAGTACAATCTGTATTCAGTGCTAATTTTGGAGCAAGATCTGAAGTTAAAGAAAATCCAGTTATTAATGAAATAAAAAAGATGGACTTGATGAATTTAACACCTTTACAAGCCTTAGAGAAATTACACGATATTCAACAAAAATTACTCTAACCAATTGTTATAAAAGAAGTTCTAGAATTTGAATTCCCCTCTGCATCACTAGCTGTAAAAACAAAAGTGTAAGATGCAACATCTAAACCATTTTCAAAGTAATAGTAGTACAAACTATTACCTTCAATTCCAAATTCATTATCTGCTTCAACTTTTTCCATTACTTGAGCACTAAGAAACCCACTAGCTCCTTTACTCGCTGAAAATTGAACTTCATCCACTCCCCAATTATCTTTAACTGAAATTACTAACACAAATGGAGTATCGATTCCAATAACTTCGGTTTCATTCCATTGCCCATCCATCTCGACAAAAGTATCTACTTGTTGGAATTTAGGCTTAGCAATATCATTGAAAGGAGGATTTGAAAGTAAAATAAATATTCCTAACCACGCCATAAAAGACATCATCATTGGACCTACCCAATTCTTCCTTTCAAATTCACTGGTATCAAAGAATAGTGGAAGAATCTTAATCAAACCAAAAGGTGATGCGAATCCAATATACATAACAAGTCCACCAAAAGGAGTCATTCTTACTAAGGAATAACATATTACTGCAATAATCAAAGCATAGAAAACTGAGAATATAGTGATTATCGAATCTCTAGTCTCTTTTGTACGATATTCTTCTTTGTTAAATTCAGGAAACGAAAAAATTTCTTCTCGTTTACCCTTTTTCTTTGACATTATGCGCTTATAATGGAGGTTAAATAAAGCCCCATGTGGAGTCCAATTCACTTAGGAACCTATGGCACAGAAGAAGACTGAGACCGATGAAGATATGCCAATAGAAGAAGTAAAACCAATAGAACCTGATTTTTCAGGCCTACCTATTGAAATCCATATTCGCCGTCATTTCCAATTTATTTTCATTCTAAGTATCTGCTTATTTCTAGGATATTTCGTATTTGCATTAACACTTTTAGCTTGGGTAACTTCCGTTAGATGGGCAGATAATGAAGGTCATTTAGCAAAATATAATCTCGAATTAGTTTGGGGACGTTCTTTCATAATGTGGAGAACTGATTGGGGTAAAGATTTCATAGAAAATTTATCTCAATACAGGACCTTCTGGAAGAGAGTCGGAGATGTTTGGGTTGTAACCGTTTTCACGATTATGGTGCTCATGTTCTTGCTACTTGTATGGCAAGCTACTCTAGCTTGGCAGATTCCTAAAAGTGCTTCAGTTTCACCTAAAATGATGATTGGATTGCCTGGTCTTAATCCCGTAATTCCTCTTTGGTATGGTATCTTGGCACTGGGTATTGCAATGGTTATTCACGAATTTAGTCACGGAATTCTAAGTCGTGTAGCTGACGTTAAAGTCAAAGCATTAGGTTTACTTCTTTTTATTTTCCCAGTTGGAGCTTTTGTTGAACCCGATGAAGAAGGGATGAAATCCATGAAAAAATGGGAAAGAATGAGACTCTATGCAGCTGGCCCTGGAAGTAACATGGTTGTTGCACTTATTTGTTCTATTATGTTTTCTTGGGTAATGGTTTCTTCATTGGAACCTTCGAATGAGGGCGTTCTATCTGCAAGTGTAGTTGTAGACTACGGTGGTGAAGAAGCAGGACTTGAACCTTGGATGTTGATAACAGCCATAGATGATCAAGAAATAACAAGTGCAGACGACTTTAGTGACGCCTTGAATGAAACTTATGTTGGCCAAGTAGTCAATGTTTCAGTACTAGATAAGGGAAATCCCGATACGTATCAAGTTACTCTATCTGATAAAGGAAGTTATTATCTGAAATATTATCCTGATAATTACGAACCTTGGATGTCTGGAAAAGGATTCATGGGTATTGCTGTGGTAGACCCTGATGCTATAACTGAAAATTTAGCACATCCTGCCAATAGTGGAGGCTCAATGTTACAATACATTACTCTACCTTTCCAAGATTTGCAACCTTTCCCTGAACACTTTACAGCTCTCTTTGAACCTACTGGAATTGTAGGTATATTACCTGACAATATTTTCTGGATTTTAGCTAATTGTTTTTACTGGATTTTCTGGCTTAATTTGATGGTCGGATTAACGAATGCCCTTCCTGCAGTACCTCTAGATGGGGGATTCATATTTGCTGACGGAGTGACTGGCATCTTAGATAAAGTCAAGAAAAGCTGGTCTGAAGAAAAGAAAGAAACTATTGTCGATAATTTAGTTGGTGTTCTAGCTTTCAGCGTTATTTTCCTTGTATTTTGGCAATTAATTGGGCCAAAACTTGTTGGAGTGGACCCTGTAATTTTAGATGCAAATATCGATGCTTCGGGCAATGAGGGATTCAATGGAGATGTATTCACATTTGACGCTTCAGGATCTGAGGGTAGCTTTGTATCCTATGAATGGGAATTCGGTGATGGAAGTTCTGACACGGGAGAAAGGGTGAGTTATAATTGGTCTGAAGGCGGAGTTTATTTTGTTGTTTTGACAGCTAAAGATTCTGAAGATCGGCAAAGTGTAGAATTTTATCAAGTAACTATTGATTATACTGGAACGGGTAGTGGTGAAGTTCCAGGTGGACAAGAAGATATTGTGAGTGCAGAGGTAAATCCTTATGTTAATAAAATAAAAATTTCGGGAAATATAACCGGAGATAATGGATTACCAGTTGTTGCATCAGATGTTACTATTACAATCAATGGACCGTCGGGAACTGAGTTTACCGAAACCTACTCTCTAAACAATGGACAAAGACAACCTTTCACTTTCAGTATTGATGAAGGAGAAATGGTTGGAGATTGGGAAATGATTCTAGAGTCGAACGATGCGGCCTCTGATTTTACTTACGAATACGATTGGTTTAATTATTTCCAATCAAGTAACTGAAACTTTAATAATAGATACCATTTTTGATAAATATTAACTCAGGATGATTTTGAATCCTGCCGATGTGAAAACAATGAATAAAGACCCAGTACCACTGAAAGCTGTACACCACGTAGAGTTTTGGGTGGGTAATGCAAAGCAAGCTGCTTATTTCTATAGAAAAGCATTCGGATTTAACCAAGTAGCCTATTCTGGTTTAGAGACTGGGAACAGAGATAGAGCAAGCTATGTTTTGGAACAAGGCAAGATAAGAATGATGTTTTCAACTCCATTGAACAGCGACAATGAAATATCTGAACATATCAAGGTACACGGAGATGGTGTCAAAGATATTGCATTTCATGTAGATGATGCAAAAGCATGCTATGAAGCCTGCATTGCCCGTGGAGCTAAAAGTGCAGCTGAACCTGAAAATATTAGTGACGATAATGGAAGCATAACCAAAGCTTCAATCTACACATACGGCGAAACCATACATTCATTTATTTCGCATAATGACTATGATGGGCCTTTCCTTCCAGGATTTAAAGAAAATAAAATAGAAGGAAATACGGTAGGATTAAGATTTATCGACCACATTGTAGGCAATGTTGAATTAGGGAAAATGGAAGATTGGGTAAATTTCTACGCAGACATAATGGGTTTCACCCAACTTCAAGCATTTAGCGATGATGATATTTCTACTGAATATTCTGCATTAATGTCTAAAGTTATGGAAAGTGATAACGGAAGAATCAAATTCCCAATTAATGAACCTGCTGAAGGTAAAAGAAAATCACAGATTGATGAATATTTAGATTTTTATCAAGGTCCAGGAGTACAACATATTGCCTTGCTAACTGATGATATCATAAAGGCTATAACCAAACTCAAAGAAAATGGTGTTGAGTTTCTAGAAGTTCCTGATACTTACTATGATAATTTATCTAAAAGAGTTGGAAATATCGATGAAGATATGAAAGTATTAAAGAAGTTAAAAATTCTCGTAGATCGAGATGATGAAGGATATCTTCTACAATTGTTTACAAAACCTGTTGAAGATAGACCAACGGTATTCTATGAAGTTATTCAGAGAAAAGGATCAAAAGGATTTGGAGTTGGAAACTTTAAGGCTTTATTTCAAGCAATTGAAAGACATCAAGAAGAAAGAGGAAATTTGTAATGCACAGGTATCACAAACTAGGAAAAGTAGCAAAAAAGAGACATACCGTATTCAGAGATGAGAATGGAAAAATCTATCATGAAGAATTGAAAGGAAACAAAGGATTTGTTGGACCTTCGTCACTTCTATACCATATTTATCCTCCTACTGAAGTAATATCCACAAGAGATATTGGAAGTTTTGAAATTGAAGAAGATGATGATAAAAGTCTCCGGATGAGGCATTTCTATACTAATCGAGCTGAAAAAGGTGGAAGTATCATAATGGATCGTAAACCATTCCTATTCAATGATGATGCTATTATGATGATGTGTTATCCAGATAAGAATGATGATTATTTTTATCGAAATGCACAAGGCGATGAAATTATCTATGTTAGTTTGGGCAGTGGAACTTTAGAAACTGCTTTTGGTAATATGAAATACTCTCAGGGCGATTATTTAGTTATTCCAAGAGGTATTTTGCATAGATATGTAATGGATGATGAAGAACATTCTTTGCTGATTGTTGAATCACCTGGAGAAGTTAGAACTCCAAAAAGATATAGAAACGAATATGGGCAAATTATTGAAAGAAGTCCATACTCAGAAAGAGATTTTAGAGGACCGGATGAACTCGTACCTCATGATGAAAAAGGTGAATTCAAAATTATTGTTAAACAAAGAAATAGATTTACTGAAGTAACTTTAGGCCATCATCCATGTGATGTTGTTGGCTGGGATGGATACTACTATCCATTTGCATTTAGTATTCATGATTTTGAGCCTATTGTGGGAAGAATTCATGAGCCCCCTCCAGTCCATCAAACATTTGCTAGCGATAAATTTGTAGTATGTTCTTTCTGTCCAAGGCCATTTGATTTTGACGAAAATGCAATACCAGCCCCATATAATCATTCGAATGTAATGTCTGATGAAGTTATCTATTATGATTCTAAAGAATTCATGTCACGAAAAGGTGTAGAATTTGGTTCAATGACACTCCATCCAGATGGATTAACACACGGACCTCATCCAGGTAAATATGAAGGATCTATTGGAGCAAAACGGACTGATGAACTAGCTGTAATGGTAGATACACATTATCCACTAAAAGTAGCTAAGTTTGCTCTAAATGTAGAAGATCCGGAATATGCAAAATCTTGGCTAGATGGTGATGGATACAAGGACGCCTTAGGCGAATAAATTTAATGAAAGAAAGTCTCCGAACTTTCATGGACGGATTGATAGACTATGCAGGTCTCTTTCCTCCTGCCAAATTACCACTTAATGAAGCAATAGATGAATACATTGTACACCTTAAAGGTGAAAATTCATGGATATTAGGGAGGTTCATTATACCTATCTCACAGTTCAAAGATTTAGAAGAATTCTTGCCTCTTTTTGATAGTTTAGGACCTTTGCGACTGTCTGTTTTAGGTGGTGGGGGAAAAACTGACGATGAGTATTTAAATAATATTAAGCAAAACATAGCCGATATTAATGATTTTAGAGAAAAACACTCTGGGAAAATTGAAATTGATGTTATAGAATGTAAATTGGCAACAAATACACCCTCAAAAAGTATCATGCAAAAAGCTACTGATTTATTGAATGAAAATGATCTGAAACACTTTCATGAATTTGCTGAACTTCCCTATGTTGGAATAGATTATTCAACTGAATTAGATGAAACTAATTGGGATTCTGAAGTTGTATCAACAGTTGCTATGATTTCTAAAATGGATAATGCAGGAATAAAATTGAGATGCGGGGGAATTGTCAAAGACGCATTTCCTAGTGTTGAGAAAGTGGCTGCAATGATTCAAGCATGTTCACTCAATAAAATTCCAATGAAATTTACAGCTGGACTGCACCATCCACTACGTCATTTTGAAGAACAATATGATTGTGATATGCACGGATTTGTGAATGTATTTGGAGCTGGAATTCTAGCTTCAAACTTTGAACAACCTCAACATTCTCAAGAAAAATATCGTATGTTTATCCTTCTTTCACACATGATTGATGATAATAACTCTGATAATTTCAATTTTGATAAAGAAAAACTCACTTGGAAAGTTGGAGATGATCGAGATACTCGCTTTGAAATGGACTTAGAAAGGATAAAAAAAGCTCGTGGAAATAGAGCAATCTCATACGGCAGTTGTTCTTTTGAAGAGCCCATTGATGACTTGAAACAACTAGGATGGATGTAATGGACGAAACACACGATTCAAAATTAAAATCATGGATAGAGATCGATAAAAATTCGGATTTCCCTATTCAGAATATTCCGTTTGGAGTATACTCACCAAAAGAAGGAGGCGACCTCCATGTTGCAACTGCAATTGGAGATTATCTAATTGATTTAGCTTACTTAGACGACGCAGGATTTTTTATTGATACGGAAATTGAAGAAACTGAAGTTTTCCATGAACCTACGTTGAATGCATTTATGTCATTAGGACAAAAGGCTTGGAAAGAAGCTAGACTCACAATAAGCAGATTATTGAGAGAAGATAATACTAGTTTCAAAGATAATGATGAATTAAAAGAAATTGCACTAATTCCTATGTCTGAAGTCAGAATGGAAATGCCAGTTGATATTGGAGATTATACTGACTTTTATTCCTCTCGTGAACATGCAACAAATGTAGGTACTATGTTCAGAGGACCTGATGCTGCGCTCATGCCAAATTGGTTACATTTACCAGTAGGATATCACGGACGCGCTTCTTCGGTTGTTCTAAGTGGAACTGATATAGTTAGACCAGAAGGTCAAACGAAAGCCCCTGATGCCGAAAAACCAAGTTTTGGAGATTGTAATAGAATGGATTTTGAACTTGAAATGGGAGTCTTAATTGGTTCAGGAAATATATTGAGTAAGCCAATTGCTGTCGACGATGCCGAGGACCATGTCTTTGGATTTACTCTCGTTAATGATTGGTCTGCAAGAGATATTCAAACCTGGGAGTATATTCCGTTAGGACCTTTCCTTGCAAAAAACTTTGCAACTAGTATATCTCCATGGATTATTACAATGGAAGCTCTTGAACCGTTCAAGTGCAAGAGCCCTGAACAAGATCCAAAACCTTTTGACTATCTAAACAACAAAAAAGATTGTAATTATGACATAAATTTGGAGATACATTTGAAAGCCGAAAATATGTCTGAATCTCATATCATATCAAAAACTAATTACAACTATTTGTATTGGAATATGGCACAACAGATTGCCCATCATACCATTACAGGATGTAATCTTAGAACTGGAGATTTATTAGCAAGCGGAACTATCTCAGGACCTGAAAAAGACAACCGCGGATCTATGCTTGAATTGTCTTGGAATGGCAAGGAACCTATTGACCTTCCAAATGGTGAAAAAAGGACTTTCTTAGAAGATGGTGATGTCGTAACTCTAAAAGGCTGGTGTGAAGGAAAAGGATATAGAATTGGTTTTGGAGAATGTAAAGGTACAATTTTACCCTTGCCTTAGCACGATTTTTAGAGTAGACCTTATATAACCATCCGAGTGGCGCGCAATCCGTCTTTCTTTAGAAAGACCGGAAGGACACAACATCAATGGCAAGACAAACGCGCCGAAAGCGTGACTCCAAGTCAAAAAATCGCTTTCGTACCCGATTAGCATCTACCCCTTCGTCCGATAGAGGACTCTCTGGCGGAAAAGATAGTAAATTAGGAATTAAATCTACTAAAGTAAGTAAAGTTAATTGGACAACCGTCTTAGCTTTGGTTGCTATTTTTATTTTCTCACTTTATATTAGAACTGCATGGACAATAGAGCCTGCTACTGAAGATGGATTCCAACTTACTGGAGGTAGTGACCCTTACTATCACAAACGTGTAGTTGACCATGTTGCTGATACTGGAGAACATCTCGAAAGAGATCCGATGTTGAATTATCCATATGGTGCAAATAATAACAGACCCCCCTTGTTTGATTGGTCGATTGCAATTGTTGGTTTAGCTCTTTCACCTTTCTTTTCGTCGTCCGAAGAATCGGTGTGGTGGGCAATGGAAATAATGCCTGCAATTTATGGAGCAATGATAATTTTCCCTGTTTATGCTATTGGTAAATCTCAATTTGGTAAAGAAGCGGGACTTATCGGAGCATTTTTAATTGGAGTTAATTCAGGACATGTCAGTCATTCCAGTTTAGGACTAGCTGACCACGATTCGTATATTATTCTGTTTACAACTACTGCTTATTTTTTCTTCATGAAAGCCCTTACTGTTGCTAATGATAAAAAATGGATTTCTAATTGGAGGGATTTTGAAGATGTTAAGAAAGGATTTACTAATTTTGTAAGTTCTGAAAAGTTAGCAATAGGTTATGCCGGTCTGACAGGTATTACGATTACTATGATTTCCATGAGTTGGAAAGGTTTCCCTTACATCATGGCAATTATTGCAATCTATCTTGGATTCCAGATGTTGATCAATGCTTTCCGTAGAATTGATAGTCTAACTACAGCGATGCTTGGATTCATTGCATTGGCTATGCCAGTTATTCTTTCATATCCTTATTATCACACAATGGGATTCGTTAATACTTGGTGGGAAGCTCCTGCTTACATATTACTTGGATACACTTTACTTTCACTTTTAATGGTAACTACCAGAGACCTTCCATGGCTTTTAGTCATTGGATCTTCAATGGGAATTGCATTAGGAATTTACCTACTACTTACCTATGTTTTTACCGATCTAGGATTTTTATTATTCAGTGGTCAGGGATACTTCGTAAGGACAAAACTGTTCAATACAATTGCTGAGGCTCAGGCGCCTGAATTTACGGATTTCGTGTTCGCCTTTGGACCTGTGTCGATATGGCTTGGTCTTTTCGGTATTGTATGGATGGCATATCAATTATACAATCAAAGTATCTGGAAGAAAGACTACTTGTTCGTTATGATTTGGGCTATAGTTTCAATCTATATGGCTCAATCTGCGGTTCGTTTCATTTTCAATGCAACGCCTGTTGTTTCACTACTTAGTGGCTGGGTAACGTGGCTAATAATTGACTGGGCGAACTTTTCGATAGTACTTGCCACGTGGAAAGCTGCGTGGGGAAAACGTGGAGGAACATTCCTAGGATTATCTATTCTTTCACTAGTTATTGGATTTTGGTTATTCTTTACTGTAAGTGTCTTAATTGGAATACTTTCTGCAATTATTCTTATCGCATTAATAATGGTCATTGGGCACATGGATGCTCAAGATGATGACCAGTATCGTTTCCGAGATAGAATTAGTGGATTAAGAAAAGGAATGGAAATGAAGAGAACACTTGTTGTTCTATTCGTTGGATTATTCATTTTCCTACCTAATACATTCTATGGATATGATGCAGGAGTTCCTTTCGAAAACAAAAAAGATCACGATGTTGATGTTTATGATTTCCTAAGTTACGATTTCTTTAGACCTACAGAATACAACTATGGTGAACGTGCAAACACAACACTATATCCTGGAGGTGTTGAAGGAATGTACAATACTACCAATAACCAACTTTGGTATATGGGTAATACTGGGCCTTCGTTCCCTCAAGATTATTGGATAGAAGGATTGGAATGGTTAGCTGAACAAGATACTAATCTAGCACCTGAAGAAAGACCTGGATTTATGTCATGGTGGGATTACGGTTTCTGGGCAATTGACATTGGAGAACATCCAACCGTTGCAGATAATTTCCAATTTGGATACCAAATTGCAGGTAATTTCATTGCTTCACAGTCTGAAGAAGAAGCTATGGCTCTTCTATTGTATCGACTTTTAGAACCTGAAGTTGATAGAGATACTGACAAGTTCAATAGTGAAATCAGAACTGCATTACTAGAATACTATTCTGAAGAAAATATTACTGAGTTTGAAAATATTGTTTCAAACCCTGAAAGTTATATTCCAAAGAAATCTGATGGAACTGACCAAGACGTTCATAAGAAAAATGCAGCCATAAGAGCCGGTAAACCAATACTAATGACTCTGGAGAAAAATGACATTTCAGATATTATTTGGGAAGTTGAACAAATTACTGGAAAGTCAATTCGTTACTTCGCTGCAGACACTAGATTAATGCCTTATTCTGCACAGAATACAGGAATTATGTATGCTCCAGTAACTCTGGCTGATTATGATATCAGTAGTTTTATTGAAGTTCAAGCTGTACTATCTAATGGGCAAACATTACCATTCGATGAAGCTATTGAAGTGCTAGGAAATGACCCTAATCTTCAGGTTACAGATCAAAGATTAGTTTACAAAGAAAAATTCCTAAACTCAATGTTCTTTAGATCTTTCATAGGCTGGTCTGGTCCAGATATTGGAAGACCTGCTGCAGACGGAATTCCTAGTATCTCTGGAACTATTGGTCAAGACCAATCACTTCCACCACTGCCAGGATGGAATTTAACTCATTTTAAATTAGTTCAAATTAACTCAGGATTAAGAATCTTGAAATATTATGATGGTGCCACATTATACGGTACTGTAGCAACACCTGACGGATCACCTATTGCTAATGCAAACGTGACTGTTTCAGATGAATATAACGTTCCACACGGTAGAGCAACTACTGATGAAAATGGAGAATATAGCGTAATAGCTCCTGCTGGAAATTTGACCTTAGCTGTTTCAATCGGTAATTATGAAACTGACATTGAGAGAGTTAAACTCGTGTCTAATAATATCTTAGTAACAAAAGATAACATAATTGTTTCAGAAGAACAAGCAATGAGGCAAACTGCTTCAGATATTAAGATAGATTTAGAAGTTGAAGCTTCTTCGGTTTCAGGAAGATTATTCTGGGATATCAACAAGGATAATACATTTGATTCAAATGATGAAACTATACCTCTAACTCCAGTAACTGCAACTAATATTCGATCAAACGAAGTTAAAGTTGTAAATACTGATGCAAACGGAAATTACCAATTACTAGGTTTAGCTCCTGGTGAATATGAAATTACAACTGTAATTAACGGACATGATGTCGAATTAGCATCATACACCGGAAGGGCAGCTTTGTCCGAGGGTCAGAATATACCTGCACAAGGTAATCAAGGACCTGGTGCATTAGAATCTGGTAAAATCTGGGGTAGAATTGCAGTTGGTAATGTAGAACAGCAAATAGTAACTATTTCATTACACGATGAGACCAATAATAGTGCTACAGAAACCTCTTTTGTAAATACTAATTACTTTAGTTCAACTTGTGCTGGTGAAACTTCCGATACTTCAATATCCTATTGTTTCGATAAATTATTACCTGGTAACTATACTATGCGTTTCGAATCTGATTCGATATATACTGGATGGACAAATAATACAAAAAACATAGAGCTTGAACAAGGATCCTCAAGAAGTTTCAATGCCACACTATTAGATGGTTTTAGAGTAGAAGGTACTTTGTCTCATAATAGCAATCCAATTTCTAATGAGCAAATATCATTCAGAAACTTTAATGGACTATTCAGTGATAATGTTTTCACAACTGAAAGTGGATACTTCGCAACCATACTCACGGCTGGTACTTACAATGTGTATACAACACACAATTCAGAAAGTACAACCTTAGCATATCTAAGTAGGATTGATAGTGATACTTACTCTGGACCAATTGATGCAGCTATGGGGCCTGGACACACTATTGAAGGTACATTGTTCAATGATTTAGATGGTGATGGAAAATTCAATAAAGAAACTGGAGAGATTACCTACGCTCAAGTTCCTTTGAGAATTGAATCTGAAAGTGGATCTGTTTCAATAACTACGACCTTCGATGGAAAGTATGAGATTGTATTGCCTGATGGAAATTACAATGCTTATTCCGTAGTCGAAATTAATGAAGGACAAAAAGAAGCAAGTTTATCTAAGTTCCAAGTAGAAAATGGTGATCGTGAGAATGTTAACTTATCTACAAGCTTAGGCCACGATATAATGATTATTATGTATGAAGAATATCTAGATGAAATGATTACATTAGAAGGATTAGTTCAGTTTAGTTCTACCGTAGCAGATATTGAAATGTGGGTTACAGACCCTTCAACTATGCAAATTCTACCTGCTGAAGAATATGAGGTTACATTAGAGAAATTTGGTTATTCTTTAGATAATATGTATCTGGGACCGGAAGAGTCCAAAATAGCCATTACTCAACTAGAGATGCCGATCCAAGGTGGAGCGGATGAATTAATTATTGTAGCCAAGAGAATACCTACTGCAATTGATGGAACTTTTGTTCATGATGGAATCGCAATTCCTAATGCTGTAATTTCTTTTGCACCAATGAGTCACCCTTTCCTAAGTTTGAATTTCACAACTGACGAGAATGGAGCTTTTGAGGATGTAATGTTACCTCCAGATAATTACATGTATACTGTAACACTCGATAGTGACGGAAGTAGATACTACGTAGCTGGACAAATTGGAATTCCGATTGGAACTCCGTCTATTGATATGGGTGAACTAACTGCTGAACTAAGATACTTAGTTGCTGGTGATATTGCATTAGATGGTGAAGCCAAGACAGGAATAATTCAATTTACTCCAGTTAATGATTTTGGAAATATTACAAGTATTGAATCTACACCATTCGGAACTTATTCTGAATACCTTTTCCCAGGTAATTATTACGTAACTTTCCAAGATGGACAATCTAGTAAACACTATAGTTATGGTGGATTATTAGAATTGACCGAATCCTCAGATGTTCATGATATTGCACTTCTAAATGAAGGACATGTAAGAGGAGATGTTCGTTCAGTAGCTGATAATAACATAATAACTGATCGTTCTGTTAGAATTGAATTTACCTCTGAACAAGGAATTGTTTTCATTGCAGATAGTGATGCTGATGAAGGGTTATTCGGAGGAAGTCTCAATTATGGTAAAATTGATTTACCAAACGGAGATTATGATGTTCTTGTAACTGAGAACGGTTACCAAACTTTCACAGATACACTTACTGTAAGTGGTTCAACGGATTATTACAGTGGAATTATGTTAACTCCAAAGACAGTTAATGTCACACTTGCAGTTACTTACAGAAACGCTACAGGAAGCATGGTTCCGTTAAGTGATGCTGAGGTTGTGTTTACTGGAACTGGGGCTGCATTCTCACAGAATACTGATGAAGATGGAAAAGTTATAATCTCAGATATGGTACCAAGAACATACGAAATTGAGATAGATACTGTATTGAATGATGGTGAAGACCAATTCAAGCTATCTCCACAAAATATCATTGTTAGAGCAGGTAAAGAACAACAAGAATACAATCGTGAAGCAAACTGGAAGGTCCAAGTGTCTGGAACCATATTCTATGACCGTGAACTTGATGGAAATGCAGACGCTGGTGATTTACTCGGAAATTCAAAGGTAGAAATATGGAATGTTCAAGGTGACCGAATTGATACAGAGACTACTTCCGATGCAAATGGATTTTATGAACTATATCTAAGTACTGGATCTTACCAAACTTGGTTCTATAATACAGAAGAAACAAGCTATGTTAGTATCGATAATCTGGAACTTGAAGAAGCCATCAATTTGGATGCATCTTTAACTCGTGGTGTAAATTATATTGTGACTTATCAATCTAATGAAACTACTCCAGAAGATTTGGACTTTGCAAATATTCAAGTTAATGGAGACAACTTTAGCTTCGAATTTGATAGCGAAGATAGCGGTATTGTAATGGTAGTGCCTTCTGGTGACTACAACTTTGAAAGTGAATACGAAAATTTAGATGATGCAGATGATTACATCTTTATTTTAGATATGAATGTCAATATTACAGATAGTTTAGATGGAATTGGTCAAACCGAATTGATAGATAGCGACTTGATGAGAGGAATTGAAGTTACTTTAGACAAAGATAACTACGAAATACCTCTGGGTCAAACTGCAGTGTTCACATTTAATGTGACCTCAACTGGTTCTTTTGATATTGTATTAGAAACAGATACTGGAGACGTTCCAACTAATTGGACTGCTGCCTTTGAACCAACTGAAATCAGCCTGAATGCTAATGATAACAACAAACCAGTTGTTCTGAGCATAACTCCTGATGAAAGTGTAGTTCCTGGCGTCTGGGAAATATTTGATGTTAAAATAATGTGGAGTGATGATGACGACAACGATGTTGATGATATTACTCGAAGTTTCTCAATACGTGTTGATCCTATCGAACAACCTGAGCCTGATTTTACAATATTAGATAATGACTTTACTTGGAGCCCTGGAGCACCTACTGTTGGTGATGAGGTAACACTTACTGCAACAATAACTAATTTAGTAAATCATTCAGGAGTACACTCAGTACCTGTTGTATTCTACGCTGATGATATTGCAATCAATTTAACCACTGCTGAATTTGATGGAAGTGGAGATGAAGTAACTGTTACAGCAGTATGGACTGCTACTGCAGGAATGCACTATCTCAAGGTAGCAATTGATCCTGAAAGTGTAATTAGTGAAACTGATATCGAGAATAATAAAGCAAATGCTGCTTTCTCTATAGAAGCGAAAGAAGAAGATAACGACAACAGTCTGCTTAGAATGGCCGCATTGGTCGTTGTAGGTCTCGTAGCCGGTCTCGTCTACGTCAGCTATAGATCAAGACGTTAGATACGCTAAGTTGAAGAGATACGCCCCTAATTTGGCATCGCCAAAGGAGATTGGGTAGCTAAGGTGTAAAAAATATATATGCTAATATTGCAAAAATAAAAACAAATATTACATTCTGTATACTTTTACTAGGAAGAACTTCTTCATATTCTTCAGTGTCCCATCCTTCATACATAATTAAATTTCCACCTCTATACAATCCTAAAAGAAAGACAATCGATATTAGAATATGAAATTCTATGTTGCTAGCCACCCCTACAAAGTAGTTAACTAACAGAACTATTCCATTAATAAAAATTAAAGCTATATTAAAAATTCCACTACTTATTCCCCATGCAATTTTTTTGTCTACCATTCTAGACCTTTCAGGGGAAGCTTTCTAACGTTGTTATCATCTACGTATTTCATAACCTTTGCTTTCTAGCCAGTCACTATATTCTTTCGTAGATTCTTTACTTTCTAAAATATATTTCATAAACCGTTCTAATTTAATAATTCTTTTTTCAAGCCCGTACCTCTCTTTTGCAGCCATTACAAAGCCATCAACGTCTCTTACACTCATATTGTATCTATGCCTTTCAATTATATATCAATTTCCTAGAAATAAAGATCAAAGAAAAGACAGCAGCTTCGCTGGTCAGAAAAAAATGGGCACAGGAAATGTTCTCAACAGAAAGGCAGGGGCTGTGCGCCCCCTACCTAACGTTTATTTTTCAGATAGTTTGAAATCTAGTTGATTTCGCCCCAGCCGATTATGTCTCCGCTTGCGTCAAATTGGATATCTAATTTCCAACCAGATTGAGCAGGGCCATTTGCATTATTACCGGTTCCGAATACTGTGAACTGGTCTCCAGCTGACAGTTTTCCGTCACGGTCGTTGTCGTTGAAGTTAACTGGGTATTCAGTTCCATCATCAGCAGACACGTTTCCAGCTCTACTTTCTAGCTGACTATCGTCTCCGTTGTATGTCCTTTCAATACCGTGTTCTTCACCTGCAATCATTTGCAGTGCGATTTCTCCAAAGCCATTACCGCCAACGTAAGTTGATCCGGTTTCGTCTTTCAAGAAGTAGCTGAATCCAGCCAAGTCTTCTTGCTTACTAACTTTAATTACTTTTACGTAATACTCCCCACTACTGCTCGTTTCTACAGTAAAGGTTGCTATAGGTGCGGACTCCCCTTGTTCCAGGAAACTGGCTGCCCAAACGTACAGCACAGCGGCCAAGACCACGGTGATTGCGACCATTAAAATGACCGCAATAACTGGAGATACACCCTCATCGTTTTTCACTATTCTTTGTTCCATGGTTGCGTCCTCTTTCTGACAAATGTATCTAATGAAAGATAATTCGCCGGACATAAACAACCCACAGACAGTATATAAAGTCTAACATTTCAATTTTCTTTTACAAAAATTAATAAGCTTTTGCTAGATATATTCTACGAGTTGTGAGAGTACCTGTAATGATACATGGTTGTTCTTTATCGTATAATTTTGTTGAATCACCGAGGAAAGACAGACCAGTACTCTTCTCAATCATCTCAGCTTCAGCATCGTTACCAGCAAATGCAAATTCATAAACTTTATTGGTTTGTATTGGCTCACTGAACTGTAAATTATTACCATCAACTGTAAAACTTGGAAGATTTTGGAGATGTGAATTGAAGTGTTCCAAACTGTTAGACATCATCTCATCACCGATAGTTTCCAATTGATTCTGAACTGCATCAACTAAACCATCTAAAGATTGGCTTGTCTTTTCACCAGTTCTCTTAGCGCACATTACTGCATTATTAGCTAAATCTCTTGGACCTATTTCTATTCTTAATGGAACTCCCTTAATTTCCCAGTCGTAATATTTTTGACCTGGGCGAATAGCTCGTGAATCTAATTTGGTTCTGATACCTGAAGATTTCAACTCCGATACTATCTCTTCAGCCTTAGACATTACTTCTTCGGAACCATCTTTAGACAAAATTGGAATAACTATTACTTGAATTGGAGCTACAGCAGGTGGCATAATCAAACCTCGATCATCTCCGTGGCTAGCCACAATAGCACCCAATAATCTTTCAGACATCCCATACGTTGTTTGATGTACGTATTGTTGTTCTCCAGAAGTATCTTCGTAAGTTACATCAAAAGCTCGAGCCCATTGATCACGATAATGATGAACTGAAGCAACCTGCAATGTTCTTCCATCTGGCATTATTACATCGATTGCAATTGTGTACCAAGCTCCGGGGAAAGTATCCCATACTGGTCTTTTAGAAATCAAAACTGGTAACTTCAAATCTTTCATTAAGTTTTCAACTATTTCTAAATCTTGATTGATTTGTCTAGTTGCATCTTCTTCGTCAATATGAGCTGTATGAGCTTCAAAGAAATGTATCTCCCTGACTCTTATGAAAGAACGAGTTTGTTTAGTTTCATAGCGGAAAGTATTGACCATTTGGTAAGTTTTGAGTGGTAAATCTGCATGGGAACGAATCCATAGTGGAAACATTGTGTACATCGCAGTTTCACTTGTTGGCCTGAGAAACATTGGCTTATCCAGTTCAGTTTCACCAGCATGTCTAATCCAATAAACTTCTTTGGCAAAACCTCCGACTTCATCATCCATTCTAAGCTCAGAAGGATCGACTCCCTTTTCTCTTGCTAATTTTAATAATGAAACTAACTTATTTTCTTTATCCAATAAATCTTCAGGAATTAATAATGGGAAATTAACCTCTTCGTGATCAGTTCTTTCCATCTCTCTATGAGTTAAATCATCTATCAAACGCATGGTTTTCCAACCATAAGGTCTCCAAACATCCATGCCTTTGATTGGATATCTTTTGTCAACTAATTCTGCTGCTTCAACAATGAAAGGATACCATTCCTTAAAATCCTCTTTAGATGGAATTCCGCGATTAGCTGCAGCTGGATTCTTACCCATGTTAATTTAGTGCTTTATTTCGCACTAGTTAACGCTTTTCCTTTTTCTTAGAAGCATTAATTTGATAATTATCCCACAGTTTACCGACGGTGAAAGGTCCCGCAATTATTACAGCCATTGAAATCCAAAGCATATTACGG
>JAAZXP010000011.1:21977-27052 GCA_014240055.1 Methanobacteriota archaeon
TACGGCATTCTGGTGGTGCTTGGTAATAATTGTCAGCTTGTGTTAATCGTAATTTCATTAATCCAAACCAAGGTAATTCTCCTCTTGCCATTCCAATTACTGATTCTGGAGTTACTGGTTGTACTTTATCGCCTTTGATATCGTAGTGAGTTAATTGATCAGGATGAGGATTTCCTGTAGAATCTCCTTTTGTAATATATCCTGAATTTTCCAAGTCCTTAATGTGAGCTCCACCACCTAATCCTATCTCAGCTAATTCAATTTTAGAACCATAATATATATCTATTTCTGGAATATAATAATAATCTGTATCACCATCACCATCCATATCTTGAGGTTCTTCTAAAACGTCTACCCAAGCCATTGCTCTATGAATGACTGGAGTAACTGGTTGGCCATTATGAGTTTCAATACCATTCTTGTAATATACAATAACATCTCCATAATCTCCATACATCTTGTAATTCGTTTTCTTACCTGCTAAATAAGTTACAATATCGCTTTTTTCAGCTTCCTTGACTATTACTAAGTCGCCAGTATCTATTATTCCAAGATGTGAATATCTTGGTTCAGCATACAATGGATTATTGTCATGTTCCATTGACCCTGATTCTATTACAACCATCGGCGGCCAATTACCGCTATATGCAAACGTTAGCAAAAACACAACAAAAACACAACCTACAGCTATACCTACATCTTTTGCAGTATCACGTAGATTAAATTCGTCGGATTCTGCCATTCAGAAAAAACCTATAATTTAGTGCGTGGTCTCTTTACTTTTTTAACTTTACGGATTTTACGATTACTGTGGCTAGAACGTGAAGAACCAAAATCAGTACCTAAATCATCACCAGAATTTCGAATATTAGAACTTGGAGTATCATCTGTATTATCTGTATCATCTGATGAATCGTCAGTGGTTCCTGAACCAAAATCCCCTAGTAAATCGTCTAAAGGATCTCCTGAACTTAAATCAGAAGGAGGTGTTGATGTTTCGGGAGCGACTGGCGTAAAAGCAGGTGCAGGTTCTGGAGCTGCTTCAGGGGCTGCTGCTTTCTTCATTTCTCCACCGCAAGAAGGGCATTTACCCCATTTTTCTTGGAATTCCTTGCCACATGATTGACATGAAAATGCCGAAGAACTGCTTGATGCCGGAGGCGCTGCAGCGGGAACATTAGTTTGCTCAGACATACTGCCTTCTTCTTTGTTAACGTAAGGATTGAAATCTCCACCACCTAATAAATCATCTAAATCATCTTGTTTATTGGACGTTTCTGGAGTTGAAACTTTTGAAGCCTCTGGATTAGATGCTTCTCCTCCCATTTTTTGTCTCATTTCTGAATAAAATGCATCTCTTTCAGCAAACAATTCTTTGGTATCTTCTGAATAATCGAATTTTTTCTTTTCTTCCTTCTTCTTGAAAAATCCCATAATTCTACGATAACCGCCTGATAAATAAAGAATTGGGTTTAGAAAAGAGAGTAAGTTCCAGTAATCTCATCTACTTGAGATTCTGATGCAGGCCCGACTCCTAAGCAAGTAATTGTACTAGGAGGAACTTCTGTAAGTCCTGCATCTATTACTAAACTGGAAGTTAAACCAACGTCACGGGCGTGTTGTTGTAATTCTCTAAGAGTGGATTCATTTTGGCATTTGACAACCACTTTCTTCTGACCATCACTAAACCATTTATTGAAATTTGAAGAATCTGATTTTTTAGCTTTGAGTGCGCAATTGACTGCTGCATGAGCTACTTGAGCTGCCATTTTTCCCTTAGAAATTCCTAAATCTGTACGAACTACAATTACTAACTTATATTCCAAAACTATTCCTCAGTATCTTTTTCACTATCTGAATCTGGAGACTCATCTTGTGTTACATCTGCAGAAAGACCTTCGCCTTCTCCTGGCCGATTAAGCATATCGTCCAATTCTGCCATTCGTGAATCTATGTCTGCTAAGTCTGCAAGTAATGTCTTCTCTCTTCTATCATAATACTTTTTCATCATTGAACTTCCTGTTTTCTTACGAAGTTCAGCTTCCTTCATCTTCCTCTTGACATTGTCTCGATCATGCTTTAAACCTTGTAATTCTAATAATTCGGCTGGAATGTATTTTCCTGCAACTGCTAATTCCGATTCTATACGTAATCCTGGTGCAGCTCGTGCTAAAGATGGATGAATATTGGCCATCCAAGGATATGCTCCTCGATACCAACCAGCTCCAAAAAATAATAAAATAATAACAACTAATGAAGTCGTTACAAAAAATGTTTGAAAATACCCTTTATCGCCATCAGATATACCATCCCATTCAGGAGCATTACCAAGTGCAGGGTTACCTAATACGAATCCAACTAAGATTACTACAGCAATCGACATCGCCATTCCTAAAGTTACTCTGTAGAGTGTATCAAACTCTTCATCTAATTCTCCTCTCCTTGGAAACATAGCTTGAATCAAAGTATAACCTGGAAGGAATAAAACAACCACAAGGCCTGCAATTACTCTAAGTAAACTTAACACTTCCATTGATACTCCAGATTAGACCTGTTAAAAATGTCTACCGCCAGTAAAACCACTGCGATATCCGTGAGGTTCAGCTCCATTTCTCCTCAATGAAGATTGCTTTGTTAAGAAATCCCAACGAGGCCTGCATTCACAATCCAATCCCATCAGGTTTCCTAGACCTAAACGATGATTTTTCAAAGCTTCAAGTATTTTATTATTACAATCATGGCAGTTGTGAGCTCCGCGACGAGTTCCTCCTCCAGTAGGATCAGAGTAGACTCGAACTGGTAAATCTTCACAGCGTTTCAGAACTTCTACAACAGACCATAACCAAGGTGCTGTCCATTCATTTCTAAACCACATTTTTTCGATAACTGTATTTTTTTGGACATTTACGGGATTAATTGATATCTTATCGACGTGAGGCGCAGTATCTATTGCAGATTGAACTGCATCTTCAATTGATTGTTTTTCACTTAGATAAGGTGGTTTTAACAAAATATAGGCCTTAACTTCAGCACCATTATCTCGTGCAAGTTTACACACTTTCACATAATGAGACCAGCGTAGACGTTTGTTAACTGATTTATCTAAAACAACGGGATTTGAAGATTCTAATCCAATTGCAATTTCAAGTTTAGGGGCATTCGTGTATGCAAAGTTTTTAGGATTTACAAATTCAGGCAAGGATTCAATCAAAACTTTCTCAATTCCCATATCAGACATGTCTGACATTACTTCATCTGCAAATTCAAAAGGAACTTCAGTCGGATCTATAAATGATCCTGAGGTGTATATCTTAGCATATTTTTTACCTTTCAAAGTCTGTCTAACTTTCTTCCACTGCTCACGGAGCATGTCATCACTAACTCCACCAGGTACTGTATCGTTGAAGTAACCACACATGGAACATCCTTCCTTGATTGACCAGTAACAACCTCTAGTTCTGAGAATTACAACACCGGCTTCTACGACTTCTCCATCTAAAACTTCTTCTTCAACCCATTTTGCTACAGGTTTGTCTAATGGATGGTCACGCGGTATCGACTTAGATTCATTAACAAAATCAGTCAAAGGAACAAAAGCTTCAGGCATGATGTCGAACCTCCACTGCAATTCCTCTATTCATTGAAATCATTTCTTCGGGTGTCATTTTAGCAATACCAACTGCAGTTACTACATCTTTCTGCTTAATTACAACTTGGTCTCCAATATTCCAGTCACCTTCGTAAGCATTTACACCAACTGCAAATAAATCTCCAACTAACTTGAAAGTTTCTGCAAAAACAATTGGACCTCCTTGTTTACTATATTCAATTCCACCACTCATAGTTAAACCAAATCCACCAACAACAGGAGACATTGCTGCCAAATCTCCACATCTTAATTTGTAAGGCATTCTACCACTAATTTCTGAATTAATTAAGAAATCTGCATTCTCTCCGTATTGGAAACTTGCCAAACCTTTGGCTTCTCCTTTAGCTCTATCTCTAGTATTCAAATGAGGAATGTCTTTCAATGTCATTTTTGCAATGTTTTGAAGAATATCTAGTCCCTCGTATGAAGATGGACGATCAACTCTAGTATTGACTACATCAATTCCTAATTCTTTAACCAAATCAGTCATGATTTCAGAGGATGAACCTGCATGGACTATGGCTTTGATGTAATGTTTTTTAGGTTCTAATTTAGCTAATTGAGCCCTGAGCATTTCAACTTCAGATGCGCTCCAAGCTCCAGTTACTGCAATATCGTAATGAGCTGCAGGATAACAAAATTCTAATTCTCTAGGAACTAATCCTAGAGGTGAAGTTACTGAGACAATGTGTAATGCTAAATGATTGTCAAGCTCTCTAATTGCATTGTAAAATCTTTTGTGGCTACTGCTCTTGAAATATGGTTTTCGTGCAGAGCAAGGCAGAATTAGCAATACCATCTCTTTTGCAGGAGGCTCATAATTTGATAATCTATTCTGGAAATCAAGAATTGCAGGATGGTTCAAACTCAAATCATTTGATCTTATTGTAGAATGAACTCTAGCACCTTTTTCAATTAATAATGATGCTGAATGGTATAATATTTGGGAAACTCTAGGATTGTGTAAACTAGTAATTTCTACTAATTCTCTTAATTTTCCATTTGCGATAGCATTTCTAATTTTTAAAATCCAGCGACTTAATTCTGCACGATTATGAGAAAATAGGTCATCTATCTGTTCTTTTTGTTTAATCCATTCACCACTATCTAAGACCCAACCAGTTGAACTACGTAATTCAACATTCAAATCATCAAAGATATCTACACCTAGATATGCTAAAATTGGCATCTGAGAAGGTTCAACTGCAGGAGCATAGAGTAAACGTGAGTAACCAGCTTCTGTTCTGAAAGCTGCTGCCATTTCTACTAATTTTTTAGGATTAGTGGAATATGCATTGTCAAAAACTGCAATACTTTTAGATAATTGCAAGTAAGGAGCTTTTTCAGAATCTAAGCCTAAAGGAGAGGGTGGTAAATCAAAAGTTTTCCCGATTTTAATTGTGCCGGTCGAACTCAAGTCTGGCGA
>JAAZXP010000120.1 GCA_014240055.1 Methanobacteriota archaeon
AGGCACTATTGAATGGGAATAAAGATAAGTGTTATCCGATCGTCAATATAAACTAGAAACAGAGTACAAATCTAAGAAAGGAGATCAAGCTACATCCTCTTTTTTTCAAAAGTTTTATGTAATAGGCATTGCACTTTTTATTTTTTCCATCATTTTTTTTGCTTCAGGGGAACCGGCCGTTGCTGTGTTGATACCTCTAGCCATCCCTTTGATATATCTTTACAGAATAAATTTTGGACGTAATGAAAGTTGGGCAGATAAAGGCAAACGAGAATCACATTACACAGCCATTCTAGTTAAGACAAAAAGTGGAAGTTATGAGTATAGATTTCGCAAAGATTCATACATAGTTATGAGAGATGCTTCAAGTTGGACTTGCAAAGTATGCAATGAAATATATAAAACTAAAAAATCTAAGCGTAAATATGGAACTATTCGAGATTCACTCTATACTTTTCCTACAGAATGTTATTTTCAAATATGTGTTGAAAATACAAAGTGCAAGGCTTCTCTTTCGGAAATTTCAGGCGATTTCTCTAGTTATATGGTCTCAAAAGTTTTAGATAAATAATTTGGTGCCG
>JAAZXP010000121.1 GCA_014240055.1 Methanobacteriota archaeon
TACCTTTCCAATGAAAGCACTATATTAGCTTTAATGGTAAACTAATAAGTGGACACTTACTGGACTTCTATGGACTTGAACAATATCTCTGAAAATACGGAGATATATCTGGAAAACGATGAATTTATTATACTGAATAATTCAGACATGATTCCCATAATTATTTGGAAAGATAAAGACGTTGTACGTGACTTGACAATTAGTAGAACAATGAAAAAAGCTATTCAAAAGGTAGGCGAAGAAAAATACGGAAGAGGAAACTTTTTTATTGATAGATTTCAAACAGGCGATGAAGAATATTTGACCTGGTATTGCCGACCAAATATGAATCCGGAACTAATTGAGGAACGGAAAAATAGTAAGTAAACCTAAATTTCAACGAATTCCCTAATTAAGACCCTTCTTATCTGTGCGATAGTGCTCATTAATCTCGAAGGAATAGACGGATGTGGGAAATCTACACAATGTAAATTTTTGATGGAAAAGTTTAAAGAAAATAATGAAAAAACTGTAATTTTAAAGGAACCGACAGACGGAAAATATGGGAAAAAATTATGGGAGATGCTTAG
>JAAZXP010000122.1 GCA_014240055.1 Methanobacteriota archaeon
TATGTCTTGCATCTTTAGAGACTTCAAATTCCAAATCTCACGAAACAGTTCAACCCTAGACGTCTCGCACCATTTTAAGTAGATTATATTATTTACATGGCCAAAATCATCCATATCGCCCCAAAGTACTGGGAGTTCAGTAACTATTGGCCAATTATTCATACATTACCTGAGAACCTACTCTCACTATTAAAACCTTCATCCGGCATAGACATAATTGTTTTTGAACCTGAAGAAATAGATATTGCTCGGAATAATGTTTCGGGCAATATTCTCTCAAAGAAGAAGCGGCCAGTAATTATTTTATGTGTATAAAAATCATCTTGGTCTTTCTTGGAAAAAGCTACTTTTAACATCTTTAGCCACATATAACCCATAACCACTATACCAAATTGTTTCAAATAATCAGTAGCTCCAGCCCCTATCTCATAAGGATTTGAAAGACCTTTTTGAGCCATGAACAATGTTGTTTTTTGTAATCCCTTTAAGGCTTTCTCAAAAGGAACTGTGAATTCTTTCATATTTGAATCCTCGTTATTTTCATTTATAAAAGCAAGGGCAGG
>JAAZXP010000123.1 GCA_014240055.1 Methanobacteriota archaeon
TTCCAGCGAGGACAATAACATCTGCTATTGAAGCACCAGTGTCTGATGCAATAGTCTCAAGCACTCCTAACACACGAGAAAGTTGTTCTGGTTTATTAGCTTCCCAATCTTTTTGTGGGGCAAGACGAATTCGGGAACCATTAGCTCCTCCTCGCAAATCAGAGCCTCTATATGTTGATGCGCTGGCCCAGGCAGTTTCTATCATTTCTTGAACGCTCAAATCGCTTTCAGAGATCTTTGATTTAACTGCGCTCACATCATAGTCACTCTTACCATTAGGAACAGGGTCTTGCCAAATTAATTCTTCATCAGGTACCTCAGGACCTAAATAACGAGAACGAGGTCCCATATCACGATGCAAGAGCTTAAACCATGCTCTGGCAAATGCATCTGCAAATTCCTCGGGGTTTTTGTGAAACCGTTTTGAGATCTCTCTATAGGTAGGATCTTCTCGCATTGACATATCTGCTGTTGTCATCATAGTTGGTACACGAACAGAAGAGTTCTCGGCATCTGGCGCCTTGTCCTCTTC
>JAAZXP010000124.1 GCA_014240055.1 Methanobacteriota archaeon
ATGATTCCTTTAGTATCTACCGAAGCTGAAATAAAGATAATGAAAGATTTAGTAATTAATATTGCACGTGAAGTTCAAAAACAGAATAAAGTTAAAATAGAGTTTATGGTTGGAACAATGATTGAATTACCAAGAGCAGCAATAAAAGCAAAAGAAATAGCCAAACACGCTGAGTTTTTTAGTTTTGGAACTAATGATCTAACACAAACAACATTTGGAATTAGTAGAGATGATAGTGGAAAATTTTTAAACGATTATTTAGATAATAAAATTTTTTCAATTGATCCATTTGTTTCAATAGATGATGGAGTTGCAGATTTAGTTGAAATTGCAGTTGAAAAAGGAAAAAGCCAAAATAAAAAATTAAAACTTGGAATTTGTGGTGAACATGGTGGAGATCCAAAAAGTATTGAGTTTTGTTCTAAAGCAGGTTTAAATTATGTTTCTTGTTCACCTTATAGAGTTCCAATTGCAAGATTAGCTGCAGCTCAAGCTGAACTTTCTAAAAAAAACTAAATTTCTAATTTAAAAT
>JAAZXP010000125.1 GCA_014240055.1 Methanobacteriota archaeon
GAAAGTGAAAAAGATAAAGTTCTAGATTCATCAGTTTTTACTTCTTCAAATTCAATTTCATCTCCATCAGATAAAATAAAGAAATCATCGTCAGAATATCCAAGTTTAGCATCAAAAAAGTCTCGTTGGAATGTTATGGTTATCTCACCTTCAGAACCAGATACATTTGTTTCAAAAATTAAGGATATGAAATCAAGGTCTGCAGTAACTGATTCTAAAACGACATTATTTCCAGTATAAACAATATCATAATTTGTATTATCAATTTCAGTTGAAACTGTATCAGCAAATGCCGAAGGGATCATTATTGAGAAAATAAGTGCGGTTATGTATACAGTCTTTAGTTTCAATCCTAGATAACGCCTCTAAGGATTTGTATTATCTTTTCTGCTATAACATTTGCAGCTAAAGACTGAGCTTCTTTTGTCTGAGCGCCCATGTGAGGCGTAGAAATGAAGTTCGGTAGGCTTGCCAGTTTGTTTGAAGTAGCAGGTTCAACTTCAAATACATCTAATGCTGCACCACCAAGTT
>JAAZXP010000126.1 GCA_014240055.1 Methanobacteriota archaeon
AATCAAATTTAAATGAATTGTGAAATGTTCCAGGGGTTGCACTGCAAAGTTCTGTGAGGAAACAGCTAAAGCGTCGTATGTTGTCAATAGGGGTTAAAGAGATAAAAGAAGAATTACCCATCATTACAAATTTATAATATATTTGATGATGAAAAGCATTTTAAATTTGAAGTCCTACGAATTTCAAAATGGCGGCTATGACGTCATACGTAAAACGTGTTTCCTGCCAAAATTCTAACTTTGTCAAAAATGGTCGGATCTTGACGAAATTTGGTATGTAGATACATATGGATGTCCTGAGTGATTTTATGCTACTTTTGATTTTGTAAAAATCCAAGATGGCCGCCATGACGTCATAATTGCCGATTTTTCAAAGTGGTTCAATCTTCTTTAAATTTTATACAAATATTCCTACTGGTGTACTTACCCATATTATGTTGTTTTCACATTGATTGAAAATCCAATATGGCCGCCACAGCCGCCATTTTGATTTTTTTCCGAAAATTTGTGACGACTACTCCTCCAGAACC
>JAAZXP010000127.1 GCA_014240055.1 Methanobacteriota archaeon
CAATAATCGACGTACTTGTTAGAATCAATATCCTTGAGAAACTTACCTTCTGCAGATTTTGTAATGAATGGATATGGTTCAAAGAATCGAATATTATGGTGTACACCATCTACATGGTATTTTTTAGATTTTTCAAAAAGTGACTGATCTTTAGATTTTGAAATATCTTTTTTTTCTTTTTCTAAAGATTCTTTTTTTTGAATTAAATCTCTATTTTGTTCGTCTAATTTTTGTAAATTACTTAAATCAATTGTTAAAGATCTTTTTTCAAGAGACTTTGCAAATTTAGAAAAATCTTTTCTTATTTCTTTTAAATTATGCATTGGTATTTTTTAAATTCTTGTTTTCTATAAATTTTACTGAAAATATTGATAATTCATATAAAATTAAAAGTGGTATTGCTAAACCAATTTGGGTAATGGGATCAGGTGGAGTGAGTATAGCTGCTGCAGTAAAAATGATAACGACTACATATTTTCTTCTTTTTTTTAAAAATTCAGAATCAACAACACCTACTCTAGCTAGCAAAC
>JAAZXP010000128.1 GCA_014240055.1 Methanobacteriota archaeon
CCACCGAAGCCACAGCCTATAGCTAAAGCCCAGTAAAGAGGGATAACATTTACCTCTTCACTTAGTTCACCTAATTGATTTATTACAGGTAACATAGCTGCACAGAAAGGTATATTGTCTACAATTGCAGATGCAATAGCAGAAACCCAAATGAGAACAATAACTAATACTACAGGATCGCTTGATCTCTTCCCACCAGGGCCAAAATTATCGAACATCCAGTTTGCTATAGCCTCCAAATGACCCATAGCTTCTAGTCCTCCAACCATCACAAAAAGCCCGGCAAAGAATAGTAGTGCGGCCCATTCTACTTTGTGTATAACTTCATGTATGTCAAGGCGTTTATCTTTTGTAACACCTATCATGCTAATACACATTGCAATACCTGCACCACCTAGAGATACTGCAGAAATTTCTAAATCTATATGAATTAATTCAACAGCTGCAAACATGATAACTGTTACAGCCAAGGCACTGAGGGTTCTGTACATCAAAACATCATTATTGACTGCAGCCCATT
>JAAZXP010000129.1 GCA_014240055.1 Methanobacteriota archaeon
GCAATTTCAAGGGCAATATCTACATTGTTCATTTTAGCTAGAGAAATTTGTTCAGGAGTCCAATCTCCACTATCTTTCTTCTGACCTAGGTGGTATGCTAGAAGTTGTGCCTTGGTTATTTCACGAAGCATCCAAGCGAGTTTATTCTGAACCAGTTGGTAGGAGGCGATTGGATGTGTGAATTGAATCCGGCTCATTGTGTAATTCTTAGCGGAATCAAAGCAGGCCTGTGCCGCACCAACTGCACCCCAAGAAATTCCATAGCGAGCGTTGTTGAGACAGGAAAATGGACCACGTAGACCCTTAACTCCAGGAAGAATTCGGTCTTTTGGAATCTTACAATCTTGGAAAACCAGTTCGCTAGTAACACTAGCCTTCAGTGAGTGTTTCCCTTTCATTTCAGGTGCTGAGAATCCAGGGTCTCCTTTCTCAACGATGAATCCACGAATAACTCCATCTAACTTTGCCCAGACTACTGCAACCTGTGCCAATGTTCCGTTAGTAATCCACATCCTGTC
>JAAZXP010000012.1 GCA_014240055.1 Methanobacteriota archaeon
GCAGGAACGCATAATGTATATTCAAAAAACGATCCTGTATCCTCTGAACCGGGAACTCAAGGAACTGTAGATACAGCCCAAATAGCTTGGGATTTCATGAGTCAATTTTCAAAATAATAACTATTATATTTACCTATTTAGTACGAAATTTCCGTGACAGAAACCAAAAAAGTTAAACTTTCCGAAGGTGAAGCTCTAAAAAATAGAGAATCTAAAGCTTCAGATAACAAAGTACAAATTTGGATTCCTAAGTCAACAATAGAGTATGAAGAAGAAAAATTAAAATTACAGATTGAACTTCTAAAATTGCAAACACATGTTCGAAAAACAGGTCAAAGAATAGTTTTGTTATTTGAAGGCCGTGATGCAGCAGGAAAAGGAGGAACAATCAAAAGAATACGTGAACATCTTAATCCTCGAGGTGCCAGAGTTGTTGCTTTAGAAAAACCGAGTGATACCGAAAGAACACAATGGTATTTTCAAAGATACACCGATCATTTGCCTTCAGCAGGTGAAATGGTTCTTTTTGACCGAAGTTGGTACAATAGAGCAATGGTTGAACCGGTCATGGGATTTTGTACAGATGAACAGCACAAACGCTTTCTGAAGTACGCTCCAGTCTTTGAAAGAATTTTGGTTAAAGAAGGAATAATACTAATAAAATTATATTTCTCAGTATCTAAAAAAATGCAGCTTAAAAGATTTGAAAAGAGAGCTAAAGATCCCTTAAAACAATACAAATTATCTCCTGTAGATCTTCAGGCCCAAGACCTCTGGGGTGAGTACACTATGCGTAAATTCCAAATGTTATTAGAAACGAATACAAGTTTATCTCCTTGGACAATTGTTCGTTCAGATAATAAGAAAAAAGCAAGAATTAATTGTATGAAGTATATTCTTTCCATGATAGAATATGAGGGTAAAATAGGAGATGAAGAATTAATCCCCGATTCCAAAGTTCTCATTAGTGGAATAGACGAATTAAAAATGATGGAAGCCAATATAGCTAAACCACATAAATTGCCAGGTTAATTTCCCAACTTTTTTTAACCTAAGTATAATTCAAGCTTAAAGCCAATAGAGTATTTTATGCAAAAAATCAATAATAATCGAAAATTTATAGCTTCAGTTATTATTTTACTTTTTTTAATGACGATATATCATAATATTTATTTTGATAAAATTTTTTCATATTATGAGGACGATGGTGAGAAAATATATGATTTGGAAAGTGATGGTTGGTCTGTAGATATAGGGTCTCAATATGATATGAAACCTGAATTTGATCAGATGTTTTTAGTAATGAAAGGGATAGATTATCCGGCCAATAGTGTGATTTTAGTTAAAAATGGTACAATAGTTTATGAAGAATATTATAATGATTTTACCTATAATACAAAATTCAATACCTATTCAGTTACCAAAAGTTTCACCTCAGCTTTGGTAGGCATTGCTCTTGATCAGGGATTAATTGGAAGTATTGATGATTTAATATGGGGTTATTTTCCAAATCAGACGTTTGATAATGATTCTCCTAATAAACAAAAAGTTGCGATAAAACATCTTTTGATGATGACATCAGGCTTTGATTATGGCGGCGATCCAACTTTAGCACCAACAGTAGAAGGTTCAAGAGCTGAATATGTCTTGAATCGTCCAGTTGAGTATGAACCTGGAACAGTATGGGTTTATGATTCACAAGCGCCTTCAGTTCTATTAGAGATAATAGAGTCACAATCTAATATGACCATCGACGAGTTTGCAACTGAATACTTATTCGATCCTTTACAGATTAAAAACGCATTGTGGACTAAAGACGAATCCGATTTAGCATTTGGAGGGTTTGGATTGTATTTAGCTCCAAGAGATATGGCTAAGCTTGGACAATTATATCTTCAGGGCGGCGTATGGAATGGAGAACGTATAGTTTCAGAAAGTTGGGTTAATGAGTCTACAACCGACAGTATGGATTCAGATGTTGAGTTTGTATATTCTACAGTTCCAACTGAAGGATATGGCTATTTGTGGTGGATTTACGAAGATTATTATGTTGCATCGGGTTTACACGGGCAAAGAGTTATTGTTAATCCCGAACAAGATTATGTTTTAACTTTTACATCTTTAGACGTAACTCAATCAGGAGCGAATGCCCTCCATCAATTAATTATTGAAGGTGAAGCCGAGCCTTGGCGAAAACCTATGAATGAATTTTACATTAGGTCCTTGCCATTCTTTGGCTTATTCTTGCTTATACTTACTACCATGAATTATGGATTTCTTAACTATGGCTTGAAATCAAAAATAAATAAGAATGAAGAAAGCTTAGACCTTATTTTCACTTCTTTTGTATCTTCATTTTTTGTAACATTTCTGACCTATCTCTTAACTTTATCAATTGTATTTTCGGTATTGGATATCTACTTTGGCACACCTCGGGGTTTTATGTTATTTCCCAAATTTCAAGTAATAACTTTGTTGACATTATTGGCATTTACAGTTGGTACTGTTCTTTTTGACAAAGAATGGCTAGATCATCGTCATTCATTAAGTATTACTGGGATGTTAAAGTTCGTAGTTCCTAGAGCGGTTGTGTCAGTAATAGGAATGATTATTATATTCTTTAGTATTTATCTGAAAATGGTAGCTGAATATTCAGCTTAGTAAAGGCCCGATTTCATTTCCAATAAATAGCACAGCTGTGGCTGAAACGGTAATCAGGACATTGTCATCAATAGGTCCAAATTCATATCGTTCTACGAATGTTGCTACAATCGCAGCTATAACTCCCCAGATAGGTAATGCCGGGGTTGACAAATCGCCAAGATAATATCCCATAGGAATACAGACAATCGCCATGAAAACATTTCCAATTGGATTCTTGGTTCGATATCCAAATTTAATATTTCTTGCAATGCCAGTTACTCCATCGCCAAAGGCCATGAACAGTAATGGCATTATGGCCAAGTATGGATCGCCTAATAATTCCCATATGAGGTATACAGAGGCTCCAGCCATAAAGCAAAAATTCACGTCATTTTTATTATCATTAGTTTGAACCCAGTAAAGTAAGTGTCCAGTGTAATATGGAATATATGTAATAATTGTGAATAAAATACCAATGTAAAGCGCATAGATGGGTTCACTGAGGATAGATGGAGCCATAATTCCAATTAATCCTCCACAGAACATATGTAATATTTTTCGATTATAGTAAATGGCTACATTCTCTTTCATATTCTGAGCCATCATGAATTCAAAAACCCATTTAGTTCCAAAAATGATAAATAATCCGTAAATTACTATTGCAAAAATAAGAACGGTTTCATCCATGAGGCATATTTTGCATCATTCTACTTAAGATAATATGTAAAAAGAGGTCCACAATGTAAGGTCATGCGCCCATTTCATCTAGCATTTCCTGTAGACAATCTTAAAAGAACTCGTGAATTTTACACAAAAATATTAGGATGTAAGGAAGGCAGAAGTTCTGACAGATGGATTGATTTTGATATGTATGGTCATCAGGTAGTTGCACACTTAGTAGATTCAGTTGATAGTGTGGATACTAATCCAGTAGATGGAGATGACGTTCCAGCAAGTCATTTTGGTGTAATTTTAGAATCAGAGGAATGGACTCAATTATCTAAGAAATTACAAGCTTCCAATATTGAGTTTATTATCGAACCTCACACAAGGTTCAGAGAAGAGCCTGGCGAACAGTCCACTATGTTTTTCTTAGATCCCTGTGGAAATGCACTTGAGTTCAAGGCTTTCAAAAGCGATGAAATGATATTTGCTAAAAATTAGCAATAATCTGTATTGTATTTCCAAGTGATAGAATCACTTTCAATCAATTTTAAACTAGATGCGCCAAGATCAGACGGTTCTCCATTATGCAGTAATTGCCAATATGCACAACCTCCTGAAATTCCGTCAATTTCATTAATAAATACTCCAAAGCTAGGATGCCAACTAAAAGTTACTTGGAAATTCCCCCCTCCAGCTTCCAATGTTGCGTTAAATGCAGAGGTGTCATCTATAACAGTTACATTGTAACTTTTTATAGTAATATTTGTATTTACAGTAGCATTCTCTTCAGCTCCATTATAATCTATAACTACAGTAACATTTGCGATATCAACATCTGGTTGTTGATAGATTATTTTATCGATATATTCTTTTGTTTCATCTTCCTGCAATGCGACAAAGCCACCCCAAGCCACTAGGTTCACAATAACCAAAGCTGCGGCAATTTGTACTACGTTTCCATTCACTGTTTTATATATCTAAAGCAGTCTTTATTAATTTTGGGGAGCCTAAATCGTAGTTAATAATATAATCGTAATACAATCGTAATCTTTTTATATTATCTTTTATTCAATGAATTATGACAAGACGTTCAAGATATGCTTTAACGAAAGTTTCTGCAGATTTGCCAGCCTCATTAGTACAACAGCTAGATGGTTGGAAACTTTCAATTGAAGGGATAAATAGATCGCAATTGATTTCAGATTTATTAAGATGGTCATTAGATAATGGGGCAATTGACGCACTATATCCTGAATGTGAGCATAATCATGAGCATGAAGCTAACATAGATTGTGATTGTACCTTAGGTTGCTGTTAAAATGGATTCTCAAATATTAATTTTTATATTCTCTATAGTAATGTTTATTTCAGTTATAGCTTTTGGGTATATTCCATTGAGTTTAGATCTTTCATCAAATAGATTGAAACAATTAACTGCAATAGGTGCTGGAGTTCTCATTGGCTCAGCTTTTCTTGTTATAATTCCTGAAGCTCTAGAGCTTTTTGAAGCTCATGAGGAAGATGAAGATAAAATTACAGGATCAGTTGCCTTAGTAATTCTTGAATTTGAGAATGGAGATATAAATGCCAATGAAGCGATTGAAGAAATTGAAGAATTGGTAGGTGGCCACGACGCTCACGAGGGTGATGACCACGAGGGTGATGACCACGAGGGTGACGATGAATCTTCAAAGGACACTATTTCGGAGTCAATTCTCCATGTAATCGAAGAAGTAGAAGATGGTGAAATAAATGCTACAGCTGGACTGCAAGAGATTGAGGATTTAGTTACGGCCACTTCTCATGCCTCTCATGATGAAGCTCATGTGAATTTTACAAATATAGGTTTAGCCATTTTAGTAGGTTTTGTGTTAATGCTTTTACTTGAGGTGTTTGGCCTTCCTCATGCAGTACATCATGATGAAGATAAAGATCTATTAGGCCTTTCAGCAACACTTGGGTTAGTAGTTCACGCAGCCGCAGACGGTCTAGCTGTGGGTGCTTCTGTATCTAGCAGCACAGAAACAGGATTGATAGTATTTCTGGCTATAATGATTCACAAGGGACCTGCTGCTTTCGGCCTATCATCCTTTTTAAAACATATTAAATTAGAAGAATCCAAGTCTAGATTTTACTTGGTTCTCTTCGCATTATCTTCACCAATATTTGCAATTTTAACGTTCTTTATATTCAAAGATACTTCATTGGCTACCGACGATAATATAGGCCTAGCTTTGTTATTTTCAGCTGGGACTTTTATTTATGTTGCAACGGTAGATGTACTTCCTGAGGTCCATAGTCATGATCACGATAATGACTCTCCCGTTTGGTTTGTTATTGCAGGCATGATAGTTGTATTTTTGACGACATTAATTGGTCACGGGCATTAGAGGCAGTCACCCGTTTACTTTATATCGACGATTCTGTGCTTATCTCATATGGAAGGATACTGCGTAAAGTGTAAAGCCAAGCAAGAGATAACAAAAGGTGAAGAAGTCACAATGAAAAATGGCCGTAAAGCCATGAAGGGAACCTGTGGAACCTGTGGCACCGGAATGTACCGAATTCTCGGCAAAGCATAATTAAAGTAACAAGTTAATTTTTGTTTACTAGCTAGTTGCTACGCTCTCGATTTCTAGGCATATTTTCCTAATATTATTAGGAAACTAGCTAGAATTGCAATGATTAGCGTAGCGACTATCAAATTATTTAAAAATATATTTTCATCAGATTTATTAATATTCTTTTCAATAAGTTTCACATTTCTTTTATTTGCTTTCCACCCCATATCAAAAACATCTCCGATAATAGGTATTAATCCAAATATAAAATCAATTCCAATATTCAGACACATTTTAGAGATAACTTTTGCTGATAATCCCATTTTAGATCCTGAGTATAATATGTAAATGGAAATTATACTTCCTATCAAATCTCCAACAACTGGGATAGCTCCAATAATTGGATCACTTCCGATTTTATATTTTGTTCCAGGTATTGTAATAATTTCATCTAGTCGTTTGCTTAATAGCTTCAATCTAAGTAATCGTTCTTCGTTTTGTTCTTCTATTTCTTTATTCATATATTTCTTTTTTTTGTTTGTTTAAAAAATCTTTAATTTTATCTCTGAGTAATGATTCATTTGGTTTTTTTCTTTTAATACCTATCGTCTGTTTTAACCAATCTTTCATTTCAGTGCTTATTATACTGTAAAAAACATTTCTTCCCGCTCGTCTTTGTTTTATTATATTGTTATTTGCTAAGGTTGAAAGATGCCTTGAAATAGTAGTTTGATCTTTTTTTGAAATTTTAGTTAAATCAGATACATTGTGTTCTTTTACTATTAATGTCTGAATTATTTTCAGTCTCGTTTCGCTTCCCAAGGCTTTGAAAACTTGACTATTCATTAATATATGTATATATGTGCATATATTAATATATTTGTTAAATTTTTTAGTTCAGTCCTGCGGCCAAAATGAATGAAATCATAGCAATCCCCATTCCTTGTTTGATGCGCTTCTGTCCTGCAAAGTAATCTTCAAATCTAGTATTGTAGATTCCAAAAAGCATTGTTCCATTTGCTAAAGAAATTCCTCCAACATATGCTAATTGTGCTAGATTTTCAAAAGAATTAAGGGCCATATAACTCAAAATGACTGCAGTTAAAAGAATGGAAGTTGCTAGGTTTAACGCACTTTGTACTCCTATTCTAGCAGGAAGGGTTTTTCGGTCTTGATCGCCTTCCAAATCTTGAATATCTTTGATAATTTCTCTAGATATAGTAGCAAGTACTGCCAGTCCAAACATCCACAAAGTAGGCCCTGGATCATTTACTGCCATGCCTGCATATAGAAAAACAGCTCCAGACATCAAGCCGACCGAAATATTGCCAGTTATCCCTGCAGCTTTTAGACCATTTTCATAAGCTATAAGTGTTCCAATTCCTATTAATGCAATTACAAAAGGCATTTTATTGTCAAGAGTAAAAAATAGTATGAGAAGCCCCATTCCGAGTAATAGCTGCGCATAATTGAACGCAGTTTCAGCCTTAATTTGGCCAGAAGGTATAGGTCTTTTAGGATGATTTAGTTTATCAGATTCTCTATCATTGTAATCATTGAGCGCATTTCCTCCTCCTACTAACATCATGGCCGAAATACAGCAAATTATAACTTCATTCTGAAAATCAACAATCTCAGGTCCTGAAGCAATAAATGCTCCGGCAATTACAGCTACCGCCGTTAAAATTGCATTTCCAGGCCTGGTTAGGGCAATGTAAGGATTCATCCGATACGACTTCCTAATTGGCAACTAGGGTCTGGTTTCAAAAGGCGAACGGTTCCATCTTGTTCAACCCCTCCCAAAACTAGTAATTCTGACATAATAGGTCCTATTTGCTTTGGTGGGAAATTAAAAACAGCTACAATTTCTCGTTTCAATAGTTCTTTTTTAGTATAATTTGTAACTTGGGCTGAAGTTTTACGGATGCCCAATGGTCCAAAATCGATTGTAAGAATATATGCCGGTTTTCTTGCTTCAGGAAAATCTAGAACTTCTAATATCATACCAACTCTCATTTCAACTTTGGTAAAATCATTCCATTCTATAGTGTCTGTCACATACAGCCATTACCCTGCCAATACAAAGTCTTTTATCTAAAAAAGGGAGTATCATACGTGGATCAAAGCAAATTCATTAATCATAAAGATTACAAATCATACAATATAGAGGAAATGCAAAAACGCTCAACTAGTTTTCTTGAAAATATTCAGAGAAGGCGTACGATTAGAGATTTTTCAGATAAACCAGTACCTAAAGACATACTGATCAATTGTTTGAAGTCGGCAGGAACGGCTCCTAGCGGTGCAAATCGTCAACCGTGGCATTTTTCAGTTGTAAGTGATATTGAAATTAAAAAGAAAATTCGTGATGCTGCAGAGAAAGAAGAAAAGAAATTCTATAGTGGCAGAGCTCCAGATGAATGGCTTGAAGCCCTAGAACCTTTAGGAACGCATGAACTCAAGCCTTTCCTTGAAGAAGCTCCATTTTTAATTGTAATATTCTCAGAAGCATATGGTTTAGATTCTAAAGGTGATAAAATAAAAAATTATTATGTCCCAGAATCGGTAGGTATTGCTACAGGTATTTTGATTACCGCACTACATAATGCAGGATTAGCAACTCTAACGCATACTCCTAGCCCTATGAATTTTTTACGAGAAATATTAGGAAGAGGAGACAATGAGAGAGCTTTCTTGATTCTAGTTACAGGTTTTCCTTCTAAAAATGCCAAAGTACCTAATATCAAGAAGAAAGAATTAGAAGAGTATACTTCTTTTTTAATCTAAATAGGCATTCAAAACAGGTTTTTCATCCATATGAAAAAAACTGTAGGCAGCCCACCACGTAATCATGTCCAATGAATTGACTAAGTTGTCAACTCCTGTAGCATTGTTTCCATATCCTCTAGCTCCATTGTCCATCCAGTCTTCCATTTCCTCTAATGTGTCACAAGTTTGATGATAACACCAATACCCATCCACTAACCCGCCAAAACCAAGAGTAATTGTGTCTAAGTTGTCTTGGAAGGATGCGTGATCACTTCGTGCAGTTGTATCTTCATATATGATAATTTCAGGACGTTCCTGTTCCACCCAGACATCATATTTCCAAGTGTCTTCACTATTATTGTCAGCTCCAACTAAAATATCTTGTTGCATTGAAACATTAATTGCATCAGCTCCAATCCATTGACTTAGGTATACCATTTCAGGTTGATCAATTTTGTTATAATTTAGTGAGGGTCCAATGTATATTCTCATAGGCCAAACTTCACTATCTTTTGGATAACCACCAGTATCTGGTTGCGGATCAGGATCACAACCTCCATCGCCACCGCCGTGCTCATCACCGCAAGGTGCGCCACCCCCTCCAGGCCAATTAACACCAGCCATATCCAGATTTATGTAATTAGTAACAGTTACTCCAGGGTGATCATCTGCTAAAGTATCAGTCCAATAATCACTGCCTCGTTTTCCACCCTCTTCACCAGACCATAAACAAAATACCATTGTTCTTCTAGTATCATATGGCATCTTTGCCATTGCTTCACCAGCAGCGAGTACCATCGAGGTTCCTGCAGTATTATCGTAAGCCCCATACCGAGTACCATAAGTTCTTGAACCAGAATCATGAGGGTCAATTAAACCTCCGTTTGCAGGAGGTGCGATATCGAAATGAGCTCCAAATACTAACCATTCATCTGGAAACATTGTTCCGTCTCTAAAACCACAAATATTGTAAGCTTCTGGATTTTGATTGCCTAAAACGTCAGTCAAATCAAATCGTTGTGTTTCTACACGTAATCCATAGGCAGTCATTTCAGCAATTAGAAACTGCGCAGCATCTTCGTAAGCTAAATTCCCTTGCCCAGCCCATCTGTCTAGATAGCCAACAGCCCCATCGTAAGGATCAGTTAGATCCGGAGTACCATCAGAAATGCGAGCAATAGTGTTGTACACAGTTCGCCCGTCGACAAATCCAGTTGAAAAAGAACCACCTTCATCTACGCTGTATGCAGCAGAAATGTCTCGCTTTATATCTATTCTAACGGGAACACTACTGCCCGGTTTTTCTTTTGTAGAATTTAGCGTATAAAGTGAACTACCTTCAATAGAGTCAACTCTTGTAATAGACTTCCCCTCCGTATTCATTCCATCTCGATTTACCCATTGGTCCCAACTTTCACTTGGATTTCTAATTGGCCATATTTCAGTTCCATATTGGGCTAGGAAAACAAATGCAGAATCTATCCGAGGAGGTGCCAAGGCAGTCAACTGCTTAGTGTCTCCTATTTTCATATCCAATACAGTTCCGTTTTGAACGTAATTGGAAATTGGATCAATTACCATATGAGGGATGAATACAGAAACATCACGTTTTGCAGTTATGACCAAAGGTTGAAATTCTCCAGCAATCATAGTTTTAGGAGAGACTATGACGTCATCTGCAGAAAGTGAATCTACTCCTTCATTACCTAAACATCCGGCAATTGCAGGCACTAAAAACAAAAATGTAATTGCTATCGATTTTAATCTTTCCACGTTTACCTATAACCCTGACTTTTAAGAGATATCTATTCTTCTAAGCAATCAACAAATGTACACACTGGAGGTTCAAATACAATTTTATTTTCGTAGTTTATCTCGTGTAGTCTAAGTACGCTATTTTCATTTATTCCAATGTCTACAGGTGCTGTATTACTTGGAGGAAGATAATCGTCACCAATATCAGTCAATGATAAACGAATATAATGACCTTCAGAAATGAGAACGTCCATTGCAAAGAATTCCATTTTAGCATTAACAGTTTGTCCTGGCGCAAGGACGTTATATTCAGTTCCACCGGCGTGATATCTCAAATCCATCGTTGAATGCCCAATATGAATACATTCACCATTCGAATTACAATCTTCCATTAATGCATACAAGGAGCCTCCCGATCCTGCAAGAGTAACATCAACATGTAATTGTGGCAAACCACCAAAACGTAGAGTCTGATTGAATACAGGCGTTTCAAAAACTACATAGCTTTCAATAAAAGGCGTAATTGTCGTTCCCGTACTTTCATCATGCATTAGATTTCCACTTCCTAAGACCATCTCAATAGTATTTGAGTCAGAAGCAGGGTATCTTTCTTCTACTCTCCACTCACCTTGATTATTTTGTATTTCAAGATAAAGACTTGGCTTTGGTCCAGTCTCTTGTAGATAGTAGGTAAACCATTCGAGAAGATCTTGCATCCAGTCAAATCTAACCATTTCAGGGTATGCTTCGGAACCTCTTCCCGGATCAGAACGTTCTTTTTGATAATCCGGTCTATCTGGATAATCATGATCCCATTGCCCCATCAATACTTTAGCTTCAATTCCGCTATCTAATAGTCTGTTAATCGTAGGAACTGCCATGTGCGGATCGACGTTCCAATCATGGAATCCTTGAACTATGTACACAGACCCTCTATAATTTTCTAAAACTCTATCGAGAAAGTATCGTTCTTCCCAATAACTTTCTATAAATTCATTTCCTGCAAAAACATATCCGTTTGTTGCATGTATTGGACCTAGCAGATAATCTTCACAGGCATTTTGCAAATTATCTTCACCTTTCTCAGATTCAAAGCCGTATGAACCATAAACAACATTGTGCATGAAAGGAGCTCTAGCCTCCGAAGAACCGTTTTTCCACATAAGTTCCCGCACGCCAATTAATCCTGAAATTGGAACAATCGTTTTCAAGTATTCATCACCATACATTGCTGCTTGCCAAGGCGTAGAACCATCATAGGATTTGCCAATCATCCCAACATTACCATTAGACCATTCTTGTGTTGCAAGCCATTCTACAGCAGCATTAATTCCTTCTTGTTCAGCAAACCCCATTAAATCCATACAATGGTTAGACATCCCCGTTCCAGTAACTGAAACTTGGGCAAAAGCAAACCCATGCGGTAAGATATTGTAGATTATGCCAGCCCCTAACCAGCTTCCAGGCTGAGAAACATCAGGAGTTTGAGCTGAAGTCTCACCAAAATAAGGTCCAAATTCAGCAATTACTGGAACTTTTACTCCAGCAGGTACGTCTGGCCTCCAAAAAGCTAAACTAATCTGCGGGCAGTCCATCCCAATAGTACACGTTACAGCAGCTCCACCCTCACCGATAGGCAAATCATATTCAACATATACGTGTTCAGAACTAAATTCGTTATCAGTTTCTAACAATGAATATTCGCCTTGCTGTAATACATAACTGTATGATTGATTAGTTTCGTAATCGAGTTGACTTCTAGCCCAAACTGGGACATAATTATTATAATTTAGATTTTCATTTTCTAAATTATATAGAAAGAAGGCACTCCCCATCATAGTGGCTACTATCACCAGAGAAAAAACTTGTGAACTAATACTAACATCTTTCATTGTAATAAGAATATAAGTCAGATATATTAAAATACCTTTGATAATAGCCAATAATAGATAAAATATGGCGCATATTTAGATAATATGAAGAGATTAATAATTTATAACATAGGTTTTTCAGGCTTATGCTTCGAACAAGTCTATGCATACTATTGGTATTTACGTCTTCATTTATGGGGTGTATAGATTCATTGTCATTTAATGATCCAGACAAGGATTCTAGTTTGTATCCTGATATTAAGGAAAGGCATACTTTGGACTGGAATATGACCCATACTTTCTCGAGAGTATTGGAAACTGGTCCACATTATGCGCTAGATGTTCAGGACGCATTATTTACAGTAGACACTAGTGAAGTATGGGAAAGTGGCCCTTCAGAAGCAGACGTCCATCTTTCTTATTGGTTACCAAGTAATACCTTAGATGGTGAAAAAGTACCAGTCATAGCCGTAATAAGTCCGTATTTTTCTTATGGGCAGCCAGGCTCGGAATCTGGTGATACAGGAGTAGTAGGGGCTGGACGCGGAGAATTCATTTTTGAGAATTTTATTCCCCATGGGTATGCGTTTGCACAAGTGGCAGTCTTTGGAACTGAACTATCAACAGGTTGTTTCGATTACAGAGGTGCGGGTGAAGGACTGGGCATCCATCATGCAGTTGAATGGCTAGGCACTCAAGAATGGTCTAATGGCAATGTTGGACTATATGGAAAGTCCTATGAGGGTGCAACACAATGGGAAGCTGCAGCCCAGGGTAGCGAATATCTGAAAACTATAGTCCCCATTAGCGGAACTACTGCACTTCACCCTCTTCTTTACAAAAATGGAAGCGCGGAAGCGCGTTCACAAGTAATGCATATGAATTATTTTTCAAGTACAGTAGATTATAATGAAGATGACATAGACAATGTTTGTCCAGACATTATAGAGGGATTATTTGCAGGTCCTGTGACATACGGAGCTGGAGAATTTGATCCATATATGGATAATTATTATTCAGAACGGTCACATATAGATAAGGCATTTGAAAATTGGAATGGTTCAGTATATTGGGTTCAAGGAATGCAAGATTGGAATGTAGATCCTCATCAAGTTTTCAGTGGACCGCCAGGCACCCATTGGTATCAAACATACAAAGATGCAGGATTTGACGTAAGAGGAATTTTAGGTCAATGGGGGCATAACTATCCAGATCAGTGGACCAAACACAATGCCCAAGATTCAGGATATGGCGCTGAAGCAATATACAATATGACAAGGTGGGATTGGGCCCAAGATCTATTCGAATGGTTTGAGTATTATCTCAAAGGAATAGGCCCTAAGCCAGACCTACATGCACAAATCCAAAGAAACGATGGCCAATGGAGGATTGAAGAAACATGGCCTCCTCAAGATTCTAAAGATATGATAATGAGCCTTTCAGAATGCCAGACAGTAGGTTCCTTTGTCGGCGGAATTTCAGCTATTGGAGGTGCAGTTCAAACTATCACAAGCGAATGTCCTGCCTTTTCAGAGGAAAATAATACGCATATTTCAGGTCTTGTAAAACTTCATTTGTATACAGTTGCCACATTTGATGGAGGGCAAATATTTGCAGAAATGCAGGACTCAGTTACAGGAATTAGGATAGGGCATGCTACAATGGATATTCGGTATCACGCAGGCGGTTCAGAGCCTCAAACAGTAATCCCAGGTCAAGAATTAACTATGATGATGGAATTCCAAGCAATAGATGCCTTAATTCCAGCTGGACATGGTATTCGACTTGTTTTAACTGAAACTGGAGAGGATTATTTGGCGCCAGCTTGCGGAAATGCGTGCCCAGTACATGTCATATCTACAGAATCCAAAATAATCATTCCTTACATCATTGAAAATAAGAGTGAGGGATTTATCACTCCTCAGTCCTTAGATGCAGCTAATAATCAATAATTTTTCTTAACAACAGCTACTCTCTGATCCACAACCACATTCTCCTTTCTTACCTTCTGGAGCTGGATTTGGATTGTTAACTCTAAAACCTTCACCCATTTCAGTAACAATGTAATCTATTTCGGTTCCTTTAATTTTTTCAATGTCTTCATTATTAACTAATAATTTCAAGCCATTAGCCTCAACAGTAGTGTCATTATCATTTTGATCATCAAATCCTAAAGCGTATTGATAGCCCCCACTGCATCCACCAGGAAAAACACCCAAACGAAGGGATTTTCCAATCATTTCTTGTTCAGTTAGAGCTTTATTAATTTTTTCAGCAGCCATTTCGGTGACACTAATCATAAGGTTTGACTGCGCTCTTTGATTTTATAGTTTACGGAACCTTTCTTTTTTCAGCCATGAGCTTGTCAAAAGCTTCTAGCGCTATATTTCTAGCTTCCACATGATCAACGATAGGGCCTGGATATGTTTTACCTAAAACCACATCATATTTGTGTAATTCATCTTTAGAAACTTCCCAAGGAGTATGTATTTTTTCATTAGGCAATTTACTTATTTCAGGCACCCATTTTCTTACATAATCTCCATTACTATCAAATCGTTTTCCTTGCAGTATTGGATTGAATACTCTGAAATAAGGTGCAGCATCAGCACCGCATCCGGCAGTCCATTGCCACCCGCTAGTATTACTTGCTAAATCAGCATCAACTAAGGTGTCCCAAAACCAATCTGCACCTTCTTTCCAATCAAGTAGTAAATGTTTGACTAGAAATGATGCTACAATCATTCGAACTCGATTATGCATCCATCCAGTACTCCACAATTCTCGCATACCTGCATCTACAATAGGATATCCCGTCATTCCTTTTTTCCATGATTCTAAATATTTTTTATTTGGACTCCAAGGAAAATTTTCAAACTCGGGCCTGAGTGGTTTATTAGTTAAAAAAGGAAAATTGTTTAGCAAATGGTATGAAAATTCTCTCCATCCAACTTCTCTTACAAAATGTTCCACGCCTTTGTTATGATACTTTTTGGATTCATGCCAAATAAGATGAGGGCTAATTTCTCCAAATCTTAAATGAGGTGATAAGCGTGAGGTTCCCTTTATTCCAGGGATATTTCTATTCTTACCGTAATTACTGCCATTATTCACTAAGAATTTCTTTAGAGTTTTTTTAGCACTTTTTTCACCTGGCTTCCATGTTCTTTTAATATTCGAATCCCATTTGATTTTAGGTAGTAAATTAAGGTCTTTGATAGGTAATGACATTGGCCACGATTCAGGAGTATTCAGTTTTGTAGGTTTTTTTAGAGGGGTACGGGGTTCTTTTTGAAGCTTGCAATTTTTCCAAAACGGTGTGAAAACAGTATAATTTTTCCCCTGACCAGTTTTAATATCTTCGGGATTAAAAAGTAAATTTCCATTACTGACAGTTACCTCTACATTAATATTTTTAATAATTTTATTATCACGTTCAACAATTTTGGGTTCAAAACGGCGATTCATAAAAATTTCAGTAATTTCATATTTTTCGACTAATTCAGAAATAACATTTTCAGTTTCACCTTTTTTTATTATTAGTTCACTTCCAATTTTTCGAAGATCCAATGAAAGGGCTTCAAGTGAATAGTTTAGCCACCATTTTGCAGCTCCGCCCAAATGCCAATCATTTGCTTCTCCAGGAGACCAAATAAATACAGGAATGACTTTCTTATCACTTTTAGAAGCTAGGCTAAGTGCGGGATTATCAAAAAGTCTTAAATCATTGTGAAACCATACTAAACAATTACTCATTTTAGCTTAAACTGTACGGGTATTATTAATCGAAGGCTCTTGGATTGAAGTATTTTTATTGTTGAAGCTAAGATATATTGAAAAATAATTCTTTATTCCAGCTAGAAGTACTTTGTTCCAAGCAGGTTTTAATTGCATGTCATATACTAAAAAAGGATTTTTATAAATTTTAGTTGCAGTCCACATATACATGTCTGATGCGGTTTTTACAGCTACGCGCATTCTCTTAGGTAGATATACAAATCCAGTTTCAGCTTTTTTCTGCCAATCAAAATAAACTTTTATTTGAGATCGTACGAAGGCTCTGAATTGTTTTGGCTTTCTTCTAGCTTCACCCCTAGTTAGTCCATCTAACCCAAATTTAGCTAGTGTATCTTTAGGAAAGTAAGTACGGTTTAGATCTAAGTCCTCATCAATATCTCTTATGAAATTTATGAATTGCATTGCTTTCCCAAGATATCTGGCTGAGTCATGGGCTCTTTCATCGATGTCCATTACCTTATTCATCATTAGGCCAATAACTTCAGAAGAACCATACAAGTAATCATTGAGCTCACCGAGGTTATTGTATTCAGATTTATATGTGTCCATTTCCATTGATTTTAGAAAAGCATCAGTCCATTCAGCTTCAAAACCTTTTCTATAGGAAAGCTCAATATAATTTGAAATAATAGAATTGTTTACTTCTTTTCCTGAAAGCGCTTTATAGTAATCACTTTTGAAATTGTTGAAGCTTTCAAGATCTTGAGGAACTGCATCGACAAAGTCATCAACGACCCTTACAAAACAGTAAAGAGTTGTTACATCTTTTCTTATTTTAGTAGGAAAAAGCTTGGTACTGTGATAATAGGTAGTACTTCCCTTTTGAAATATTGATTCAGGGTCGGTTGGCGTATTGTCGTCGATAAGATTCGCTTTTGAATACATTTTCTACCAGTTGATAGTATACTAGTGCACAACTCTGTATATAAAAGAACCACACTAGTGCCTAAAATATTAGAGAGTGTTTAAAGTACTAAGTGTATCTTTATTCGCAAGATGGATTCCTTCCTGCAGTTCGCCTTCAATAATTCCTTGAGTTCCTAATCCTCCTAAGAATATTTTTGTATCTGGTAAAGCTTTAGATAATTCTTTGGCAATTAATTTAGCATTGAATAAGTATCTTGCAATTGTTACTGAGATAAAAACAATGTCAGGTCTCGATTCGACAGAGAAGTCAATAATTGCCTTATTGGTGCTTTTAGTCTTCTCACCCATGTACCAATTTCCACCTATATTCACGACTTTATATTTTCTTATTTTCAGTAAACCTTCAAGAACTAAATTTGACAAAGTATGATCGTCTCCCTCAGGGTTACAAATAACGGCCACACCTTCAATTAATCCCTTTACTTCAATTTGATGATTGTTAATCTCTACAATTTTTCTGATAATATTTGTAATCATATGTTCTTCAGCTATACCTATTTCACCATCATACCATCTTTTTCCAGTCTCAGTCATTATATTTGTAATAGATTCGACATAGAATCGTTGTAAACCAATAAGTTTGATAAGTTCATCACTCTTCTGAGTTGACATATCTTCATCTCCAGTTAACAAACATCTGGTTAGAATCATTTCGAGATTCTTCTGTTTTTCGACTACTTCTTCGTTCAGTTTCGTTTGATTTTTGATAAAGAATTTACGAATAGACCCAGTACGGTAATCTTTTGGAATATTGTCTATTGTCAAATTTTCCACAGAGCCTAAATATTCTAAGACTTTCTGTTTTGATGTTTTCTTCTCACTATCCCACTTACTTTCTACTAAATATGCGTATTTTTTTCCTTTTATTTTTTTCGTTCTTATGTATGCTATGATAAAACCCCCTTCTGATTTAATTCATTAACTAATATTTGCGATGAAATGACAGTAGTGGGAACTCCAACACCAGGATGGTTGTATTGTCCAGTATAGTATAAATTTTCAACTTTCGAACTTTTGTGCTTCGGTCTAAAAACTGCAGTTTGCCACAAAGTATGAGCCATTCCTAATCCCGTTCCTTTGTAGGCATTATATCTTTCTTTGAAATCTCGATGTGTAAAGAGCGACTTAACAACAATATCGTCCCTAATATTTTCCCCGGTCCATTTCTCAAATTTGTCGAGTACTTTTTCAAAATATTCTTCCCTGACCTTATCCGAATCTTCAAGATCACACGCTACTGGAACTAAAAAGAATAAATTTTCCATACCAGATGGTGCTACAGAATCATCGACTTTCGAAGGACAGCATACGTAAAAATTAGGATTATCTGGCCATTTAGGTTCTTTAAAGATTTGATCAAAGTGCTCAGTCCATTCATTTTCAAAGAAATAATTATGGTGTGTTAAGCCATCGATTTTACGATTGACTCCTATGTAGGCTAAATGCATTGAAACTGCCATAGTACTCTTTTCCCAATATTTTTGTTTATATGATTGGTTTTCTTCTTCCAAGAGCACAGTTTCTCCATGATGATAGTCTGAATTATTTATAACAAAATCAGGCTTATAACTTCCCTTTTCAGTAATTACTTCAGTTGCTTTTTTTCCGTCAACTTTAATTTTTGTTACAGGTTCATTAAATTTAAATTCAACATTATTTTCAAGCGCAATCTGATAAATTTGCTGCGCAAGTCCATTCATCCCTCCTTTAGGATAATAGATGCCATGATGATGGTCAAGATAAGACATCATGCAATACATTGCAGGTACATTTCTAGGATCGCCTCCTAAAAATACAGTAATCCACTCTAGTAGTTTTTGAGTTTTAGGCTCTTTGAAGTATTTTTTAACTCCACTATGAAAATTTGAAAAAGCCTTTAATCGCAATCCATCCATCACCATCCTTGGGCTAAAAAAGTCAAATATGGAATTATAAGTTCTATACACAAATCCTTTCATGGCAATATCATATTGTTTTTTACAAACATCCAAATACTGTTTTAGTTTATCAGCTCCATTGTCTTCTAATTTATCGAACGTATCATAATTTTTTTCAATATCGCTGGAAATATCAACAACGTCCCCATCATCGAAAAATACACGATACGAAGGATCTAGTTTTTTTAATTCTAAAATTTCAGTAGCATCTTTACCAAATTCGGCAAAGAAGTCATCAAAAACTTGGGGCCACATATACCATGATGGTCCCATATCAAATGAAAACCCATCTAATTCTAGTAAGCTGGCTTTGCCACCTGGTTGTTCATTCTTTTCGATAACAGTTACGCTGTGACCATCTTTTGCTAAAAGAGCTGCAGCCGTTAGTCCGCCATATCCTGCACCAATAACCACAATATTCTTCACTGCAAATCCTCCGATTTTCTCATTCCTAACAAATGTCGGAAAGTATCTTCTAAATTTTCAAATCTAAATTTATAACCTGATTTTATTAATTTTGAGGAGTTTACTCTAATACTAGAGAGTGCCAGTACATCTCCGAATTCACCAAGTATTCCTCTCAAAATAAAACCAGGAATAGGTATTAGTGTTGTTAGTTTTCCAAGAGAGCCCCAAATAACTTTTGCTAAAGTAGAGGCCCATTCTTTTTGTTGAACACAATTAGGCGATGCAACATTAACGGGACCTGAAAGATCTTCTGTAATAATTGAATGGTAGATGCTGCCAATTGCATCATCAATGCCAACCCAAGACCACCATTGTTTTCCACCTCCAACTGGCGGACTAGATCCCAGTTTGGCAGGTAAGGAAAGAACTTGTAAGGCACCGCCAAGAGGGCTCATTACAGGGGCCAATCTTAAGAAAACAACCCTGATTCCGGCATCTATTGCAGGTTGGGCTGCAGCCTCCCATTCCTTTACAACATGTGAAAAGTAGTCATTACCGTTGCTTCCTCCTTCATCCATTATTTCATCGCCATTATCACCGTAGTAACCTATAGCTGATGCGCAAACCAAGACTTTAGGTGGGTTATTCAATGTAGCAAGATGCTCAGCCAATAGGCGAGTCCCATTCACTCTGCTGTTCAGTATTTCTTTTCTTTTCCATGCTGACCAAGGTACTGGCAATATGCCGCCGATTGGTTTGTTAATGGTTTCAGCAGCTAAATGAACTACTGCATCTTTTCCATTCAAGTCACTAATAGTCTTGTTTTTCAAATCCCAGCATAGTTGGCCTTTTTTTGGTCTTCCTCTTACGATAGTTTCTACCTTATGCCCTGCAGTTGTTAGATATGGCACCAATGACGAACCAATTAAGCCAGAGCCTCCAGTAACTGCAATATCCAATGGTTTACCGTTGTATTTTGATTGAGCATATAGATCATTTTCTGTAATATTTCTTCTATATGCAAACATTTGCTTTAGTTTTTTTTTAGTGTACCAACTGCCGAATAGTGAACCAAATGGGTCCATTGGAAAATCATAGTTTATTCTATCAGTCAATAAGGTGTTGTTGTCATCTACTTTTTCAAAGAGATGTTCATGATGCCACGCACCGTTCCAAAAAGGCAAAGGACCAACAAAGGGACCTTTAGTTTGGTCTTCTAAAAATTGGACATTTTTTTTGTAACTGTGATGCTGTGCAACCCATGTAAGGGGGATAGGTCCAATATTCAGGCCGATATCGACAGAACCACCATCGATTGTCCCCTTTCTATTCTTTATTGTCACAGGATCATAACAAGGTGTAAGTCTTTCAAAGGCGCCAGGGCTCTCGTGCCAACTGAATGCTTTTTCTACAGGGACATCTAGTTTTAGCGTCGATACGAATTGATGTTTTGTAGACATTTTTTATCCTATAGGGCCTAAGTATATTGTCCTAGTGCACAACGCCTATATAATATCAACAATATAGTGCCTAAGAGAGATATCGGCCATTTTCAGTGCACTATTGCAATACAGTATCTTTTTAATCTCAGCCTCTAGATTTATGGGAGATGGCAAAAGAATTGGACCCGCTGACAGAAAAATCAATTACAACATATCTTGGGACTTCGTTAGAACCCCAAACCATAACTGAAATTTCACGTAGTTTGGATATTGGAAGAAATACGGTTGCAAAATATTTAGAATTGCTAAGGTATCAGGGATTAGTCGAACAAAGAATAGTAGGTCAAGCTAAATTGTGGTCTTTAACACACACGCCATTTAATTCTGATAAATATGGTTTTTCAATAAGAAATTTAGAAGGTAAGCATTTGTATTCTTATGGAGCAAAATCGTTATCTCAATTTGGTTTCAGTGAAGATACATTTCAGGGAAAAACTACATCAGAAGTTTTAGGAGACAATTACAAAGATGTTGATGAAATGGCATTACAAACAATTAAGACAGGTGAACCAACAGTTTGTAAAAAACGTTACGAAACAGATAGTGGGCAAGGTGAAGTAATACAATATTTTTTCCCAAACATTGGATCTGATGGAGAAGTACAAGGAACTATTGGGTTTGCAATGGTATCCAAAATTGAATAAATGGCTGGTAAAAATCATAACCCCTCAATAGCAAGAAAGATTTTACGAGATATTAAAGAAGGATCATCTCCTGAGGATTTACTATTCGAGGTTGATCGTTTGAGTGATCCCTATTATGCTTCTTTAGGTTTAATTTACATTGCTACTTCAATGTCTACAAAATCTTCTAAATCAAAGAAGACATTTGCCAAAGCTTTCGTAAATGCCAATCGAGTTGATCAAAGTTGGCGTAGAATAGAGCTTCTTACTGAAATTTCTAAAAGATTAAAAAAAATAGATGAGGGAGATTTAAAGAATATACAATATAAGAAAATCTTTGATATCATTCTCACCGAAAAGAAGAAAGACATCAATAATTTTTTAATAAAAAATGTAAAGAACTTTCCTATTGATCAACTTGATTCGATATTAGAGAAAACAGTCAAGCTAACAGGATATGAATTTGACGCTTCTAAAGCAGTAATTAGGGCTTGGATTGTTACCACTGACATTAATCCTTTAATTTCAATTTTATCTAATTTAGACGGAGAATTGAGAATTAAATTATTAGGCTATTTACACCTACAATTGCATAAAGTCAAGACTACCATATCACCATCGGCGCTTGAATTAGCATTAGAGTCTACTTTATCTGAAGAAATGTTAAGATATTTAGTTAGAATAAGTTCTACGCAGTTAGATCTTAATTTAATAGAAATAAAGATATCTAAAGAAAACCCAGAAGAATCATTGCCGATTCTAATAGCAATTATAGCACATTCGGATCGTAATAAATGGCATGCAGATTCACAGGCTTATGTTTTGAAGGCTGAAGATAAGTTACTAGCCATTACAGAATCAGCTTACAAAAACAAATTAGAAAAGAAATTAAGAATAGCAATAGATAGATTGAATATACCTGCTGTAAAACAAACTAGCCCAGTAATCCACTTAGAAGAGATATCTGAGCAAGGAAAGCACACTCTAGGCCTGTATAACACATACGGAGGTAATTGGAACCACCCTCATTTCAAAGCAGTTTTCAAAGCGTCCAATCTTTGTTCAGCTTTTGATTTAGATTTAGCATTAATTGGATTTCCAGAAATATCAACCAATGAGCTAATCAAAGAAATTAAAAAAGAGATGCGTTTATCGAATGAAGGTTACATTTCAAAATTGATATCTAATGATCGTTTTAGGTTCTTTGAAAAAGATATAGATGAGTTATGGGCAGGTTCTAGAGTAGTTACTACAGCAAGCCCAGATTCAAGTAAATTAGAAATGCCTAATGGAAGATTATGTATGATCATGGGACTCGGCCCTAAGGGACTTCCGAAATCATACATAGACAAATCAAATTATCATTTTGAAATTACAGGAAAGGATATTGCATTTGAAACTGGAACTGCAATGGGTGCAATTGCAGGTAATCTTTCCTTGATGTAGTAGTTTAAGAACACTACCAATAACCAATTATGACAGATTGCCTTTTCTGTAAAATAAGAGACGGTGAAATTCCTAGTGAAATAGTATATGAAAATGAGCATGTTTTAGCTTTTAATGATATAAATCCAGTAGCTCCAGTACACATCTTAATTATTCCTAAAATACATATTTCTACTTTGAATGATCTTGAAAAAGATCATACGCAAACCATGGGCGAATTAATTCTAGCATCTAAAAAGATTGCAGAATTAAAGGGATTTTCAGAGGATGGTTATCGTACTGTTTTCAATTGCAATGAAAATGGTCAACAAACAGTATTTCACATTCATTTACATTTACTTGGTGAAAGACTGATGTCTTGGCCCCCTGGTTAATTAAAAAAATTATACATTAATGGGGGACATACGCAAACCCTTTTACGGTTGAAGCCGACGGCCGTATTAGCAGTTTTGACTATTAGTAACCGACGGGCTTAACACCTCGAAATGTTATTTTCCGCACTACCGAAGTAGTACTTCTAACAACATTATAGCTCTCGGTGCTTACACCCCGGTCCTATCAATCTTATCTTCTATAAGTGTCATAATGCCTCGTTTTGAGGCGGGTTTCGAGCTTAGATGCTTTCAGCTCTTATCCCT
>JAAZXP010000130.1 GCA_014240055.1 Methanobacteriota archaeon
AGACTTGGACGAATCATTTATATTTTGTTGTTATTTTTTTTTACCTAATAATGATAAAAAAAATAAAATCATTGCCTAAGCAAAATTTGGCATAGATTATATTGTAATTATATTTGTTTAAATCTAATATTTGTTCTAGAGAGAGAATTAGATTAGTTTAAAGTCTACCCCGTATACACAGCGCCGTGTATAACGAGTTTCCGAACATCAAGGTTCAACTATAGACTATACTATCCCAGCGCCGGGATATAAGAACAACATATGCAACATATTAGATTATGTACAAATCCACAACACCACCAAGAGTAAACATATGCAACATATTAGATTTTATCCCACCTCAGACAAGAATCTAGCGCTATCATTGGCTGAAATGACGTCACATGACGTCATGAATAGATCCGTATTATGTCAGTAATTTTAATATTATGCTAGTAGAGAGTTTTCGTTCCTAAATTACGACGTCATAATCTGCTTTTTCAATTACTTTTGAGCTGGAAAGACAAAACTATTGTGT
>JAAZXP010000131.1 GCA_014240055.1 Methanobacteriota archaeon
TAATTTATTATCAGCTAAAATGACATTATTTCTATCGTAAATGACTCCCCTTTTAGGGGGGATGGGAATAATTTTAATACTATTATTTTTACTCAGCGCGGTAAATCTATCAAACTGTATGATCTGTAAATAAAATATTTTTAATAAAGGAATGAACAGTAGAATTATTAAAAATCCAAATAGTATTTGAATTCTTTTTTTAAAAATATATTTTTTCTTTTTCTTCAAAAAATAAGAAATTAATGAAGAACGAAAATCAATAATAATATCCCAATTAGTTTTAGATGCACTAATATACATATCATACCAATGAAGATTAAATTTTTTTTTATTAAATATATCATCAAGATGTTCTTTATATTTATTTCCAAACTTTATGGTGTGATGTTCAACATTCTCATATATTTTTTTAGTTCCAAAATAATAGACAAATAATCCCATGGAATATTCCATCCTATTTTTTTTCCAATTAAATAGAAATGAATTGTTAGTGTTTTAATTTAATAATTTTTCA
>JAAZXP010000132.1:0-359 GCA_014240055.1 Methanobacteriota archaeon
TCATTATACCCTAGCATACTTAATGACTCTGTTACATGATAATGAGAAATGCCAACTATCTAATATTTTAATAATTTTGTTTTGTATCATGCTTTGACTGTTTAATAGATCACTTTGATAACAAAAGATGCATTTTAAGACTGACATTAAATAAAAGCTGAGGCATTAAACAAGGATGCCCATTTTGCCTAAAACACGCTTAAAAACAGCATAAACCAAACTGAAAGTAATGCAGTCATTCCAATATATGCTCTGTGTATTATTAAAGCAATTCTAAACAATCTAACCTAATAATCGACTTGGAAATACAAAAGAAACCAATAACTGATCTTCATCAAAATGCTGATTTTGCTTGTAAA
>JAAZXP010000132.1:369-513 GCA_014240055.1 Methanobacteriota archaeon
TCATTATACCCTAGCATACTTAATGACTCTGTTACATGTTAATGAGAAATGCCAACTATCTAAAATTTTAATAATTTTGTTTTGTATCATGCTTTGACTGTTTAATAGATCACTTTAATAACAAAAGATGCATTTTAAGACTGA
>JAAZXP010000133.1 GCA_014240055.1 Methanobacteriota archaeon
ACATAACCATGATGAAATGGCGACCATTTTGAATTTAATTAACATACCTTAACCAAAAAGATCGACATTGAGTTCCTTCTGGCTATTCTGCTCATTTCATGTAATTAGTTTTCATATAAATTCAAAAATAAAGAAATGACGGCCATTTGGACATTTCAATTTTAAAAATAAATTAAAAAAAAGGACAATATAATGAAAAAATTTGATGAATTAATGAACGTTTCTAACGAGATAAAAAATATTTCGGTTGATGAAGCTAAAGAAAAACTAAACGACCCAAATGTTCAATTTATAGACGTAAGAGATAAAAATAGTTTTGAGTCAGAGACTATTTGTAATGCTGTAAATTTAGAAAGAGGCTTATTAGAGTTTTATCTTGCTGATGGTAGTCCTTTAGAAAATGAAATGTTTAAGAAAAATCCTGATAAAGAATATATAGTTTTTTGTGGTCTTGGAGGTCAAAGCACACTTGCAACAAAAACTATGCAGGAAATGGGAATAAAAAATGTGAA
>JAAZXP010000134.1 GCA_014240055.1 Methanobacteriota archaeon
TAGGCGCTTCTGATGAAAATCCACCAAAATGGGTTAACACAACTGTAGGGGTTACTACAATTGTTAATCAGGAGTATTGGATAGATTTATCCGTTGAAAGTAGCACGATTGATGCAATTATTGGAACTCCTGTAGCAGTTACTATAACTGTTGATAACTTGGGAACTGGCGATGATATTGTTGCTTTATCTTCCACGGCCCCTGATGGTTGGACTGGTTTAGAATTTAACACCTCTTTCTTAAATGTTGTAGAAGGTTCATCAGGTTTAGTGGGTTTATCAATTACAGTTCCTGAAGGTACTAATAAGGGAGATTATGCAGTTAATGTATCTGGAGTGTCTAATTGTGATACGTGTGCAAATGGAACTAAATCTCAGGATGCATTGACTTTGACCATAAAAGTAGAACTTTCACGTGGAGTTGAATTAAATGCAGATGTAACTTCAATTGAGAAGACTCCAGGTTCTTCTGCAGTTTTCAGTGTGGATGTTAAAAATACAG
>JAAZXP010000135.1 GCA_014240055.1 Methanobacteriota archaeon
AAATTAAATTTTCAAAATTTGATTTTGAACATCCATTGGCAATACTTTACTCAAGTGGAACTACAGGAAAACCTAAATGTATTTGTCATAGAAGTGGTGGCGTTTTACTTCAACATAAAAAAGAGCATCAATTACATTGTGATATTAAGGAAAATGATAATGTATTTTATTTTACTACATGTGGATGGATGATGTGGAATTGGTTAGTTAGTGCTTTAGCTTCTAAAGCTTCAATAGTTTTATTTGATGGTTCACCAATGTTTAAAAAAGAAGATTTATTATTGGAAATTGTTGAAAAAGAAAAAATTACTTTATTTGGTGTTAGTGCAAAATATATTGACGCTCTTCGTAAATCTAAAGTTTCATCAAAATATGAATTATCAAAGCTAAGAACTATTTGTTCAACTGGTTCTCCACTATCAAGTGAAGGATTTGAATACATATATAAAAATATAAAAAAAAATGTCCATTTGTCATCTATATCTGGAGGTACCGATATTG
>JAAZXP010000013.1 GCA_014240055.1 Methanobacteriota archaeon
AAGTAGCTAAAGCAGCAGGAGTACCTATGGTCTCTTACGCTTCAACTTCTCCAGCACTAACCACTGCAGATGATGGTGGATACTTATTCCGAGTTGTACCAAGTGACGCTCAGCAAGGCGCAGCTCTTGCCGCTACTTATGGTGCTTCAGGATATGAAAGTCCAGCCCTATTGTCCATGACTAATGATTATGGAAGTGGCTTTGCAGCAGCTTTCAAAGATAATTATGATGGTGATATTTGTGCAGAATCAACTTATGCTGATGACGCAACTGATTTTTCATCTATGGTTGAAACCGTAATTTCATCAGATTGTGACTCAGTTGTCATGATAACTTATGCAACTGATGGTGCAGCTATAGTTGAAGAATTAGCAACACAAGAATTTGATGGAATGATATTCGGTGGAGATGGTATTGCAGATATTACTTTTGCAAACGAATTTTCAGATGCTAGTTCATTAGAAGGTCTTACTGTAACCAAGCCGGCTGCAGCAGCAGACTCACCACTAGGAATGTTATTCGATAGCATATATTATCCAACAGCAGAAGCAATGGGATATGAAGGTGGAATCTATACTAAAGAAGTGTTTGATGCAGTAGCTATAATTGGTCTTGCTCAAGCAACAGCTTACAGAACTCCAATTACAACAGATGGTGTTGTGGATCAGCTAGGTGTAAACGTAGCTGGACCTGATGCACCTCAACCTGGTGCATCTGGAGTACACGTTTTCGATGCTAATGGAGATGTTGGTGGATCTGGATTTGAAATATGTACTTTCTGGATAGATGAAGAAGATAATACAATGGAATTGTATTGTCACAGTACTTGGAACCTTTTCGAAGGTCTTATGGATTATGGTATACCAACTATGGAAGACGATGAAGATGCATGTCCATTCACTAGTGATGCAGGACTTGCACTTTGTGAAGCTGCAGATGCAGATGAAGATCATCCTTGTGATGCAGAAACAGCAGCTGATGGTGAAGAGTGTGGAAAAATTGTAAAGGAACTTTGTGATGAGAACGTTGACAGTGGTTGTGATTTCTTCTATAATGCAACAGTGGAAGAGTCCTTTGCTGCAATATGTGATGGTGGCGTTTTGTCTGCAGATGCAGCGGCAGAGGCCGGTGAATGGGATACTGGCTTCTGTAAGGGTTTACATTATACAGCACCAGTTGATCCAGTTGACCCAGTTGACCCAGTTGACCCAGTTGATAATGTCACCAAAGAAGATGTTGAAGAAGTAGTAGACGAAGTCCCAGGATTTGGTTTACTTTCTGCAGTAGCTGCTATTGGTGTAGTGTTACTTCTCCGCAGAAGACTCTAAGTCAACTGTAAGAGAAAGAACTCATAAGCAAAAAAGGCAGCCTAAAACTGGGCTGCCCTAGTTCGCTAGAGAATTCATATATTGCATACTCTAGTGGCAATTAGGTTAAGAGTAATAGAATGAGTGGAAACAAAGTACCTGAGAGCCGTAGAGCCCCTTTACGGAGTGCATTGTCTCAATTTGATTCCATGCCCTTAGGTTTAGCATTCGCAATTATTTGTCTATTTGATTCAGCCTACGGTCTTCGCTACGAATCTGGTTTGTTTTCATTATTGATTCATGGTGATCCTTTATGGATGGTTCAATTCTTTGAATTCATACTTTCCAGTATGTTTATCTTGAATTTTGCTTTAGGTAATCTAGATGGATACAAGAAGATAGGATTGGCTCTGTTATCTCCACTAATAATTATCTTAATTTTTATGTTTTGTGTAGACCAATTAATGATTGGTCAAGAATCTACAGCTTCTACAAGCTTCAATCTGAGTTCAGTATTGGTTAGTGGATTTTATTGGGCCGCAGCATATCTTTCTATATCTGTTGGACTAACTTTAATATATAAAGTACAGAGGTTTGGTAATTTTGCACAAGCTGAAATGATGCTATTAGGTGCATATATTGGCTTTACAATGATGTGGAGTCCATTTTTCTACACCTTGGTTGGTGGAGAAAAGGTTCTAAACATTGATGTCGCTGCAGATGACATAATTACTTGGGATTTATTTTTCTGGGCTTGTGTATCTGGCTTTGTAATAACTGGATTTTTTGGAGTATTGATTGATAAGTTAGTTTATAGCAGGTTTCGTAAAAAAAATGCAACTCCTCAAGTGATGATGATCGCTTCACTCGGTGTTGCGATGATTTTGCGCGGTCTTCTTTATCTTCGATACAACGCAAGTACGTATCTTTTTGTTCCTGATAAAGATTGGCGTATGAGTACCTCTAGATTTGAATTTTCAGAGGATGAGTCTCCTTTCTTATCTCTTGGACCTTTGGGAGAGATACGTTGGCCAGATTGGTTAAACCAGACAATGCGTCTTCGTTTTGGTACTAGGACTTCAGAGCAGAATAACGATGATATGGATCAGACGGCCTGTACTGAATCTGGTAAAGAAGAGGGTTTTTCATCCAGTTGGGCCGATTCTGAAAATTTCATAGATGCAAATGCTAATGGGCAATATGATCGAAGCGAATTTTTTACAGATTATAATGCAAATGGTCAATATGATGATGGTGAATATTTTGTAGATCGTAATTTTGACTTAGAATATAATGGCAACGAAGATTTTACGGATAGTAATGGAAATGGATTTTGGGATGATGGAATTTGTACCGTAATTGAGTCTTTACCTTTCCGGGAAATGCAAGATTCTAGCTATTTCTTGCAATATACAAAGGCAGGATTGATAATTGGTGTCTTTGCATCAGTGGTTTTATTATTATTTTTACTTAATTTGTCTAGGCTGGGAAAGCAGATGCGAGCAGTTGCAGATAATCCTCATCTGGCAGCATCCTCAGGAATTAATGTTGAGAGGATACATGCAACTACTGCTTTCCTAGCTGCAGGAGTTTCTGGCTTTGGTGGGGTATTATTTGGCATGTACACTCGTGTGAATCCTGAAGTTGGATTGAGTATCCTTTTACCGGCCTTTGCAGTTATTGTGTTAGGGACTTTAGGTTCTGTAAGAGGAGCTTTGATAGCTTCAGTAATAGTGGGCTTAGTTAGGGCCATATCTGAGACTGCTTTGTATGGTATAGGTCCAGCACTAGATCGTCCTTCATATTCAGAGTTTGGTGAAGCAATGCCTTATATTTTTTTGATTGGAGTTTTGATGATTATGCCTAAAGGTTTGGGTAATGCTCTAGAAAATTGGGAAATTGAGCGGGCTCGTAATGGTAAGGGTTCAATCTTTAATTGGTTTAATCTGTTTGCTTTTATTTTCTATTTGGTATGTTGGAAAATAACTGGTGATTGGTTTGCTGGAATAGCTTTAGTAGTTATCATATCGTTTGTTTATTTACTTCTAAAATCTATCACGTATAATGATTTTAAGGGGATAACCAATTTACCCGAAATACCTTACTTGAGTGTGCAATTTAGAGCATTTACAGATTCACAAAAGTTGGGTATTTTTGCAATTTCAATACTCCAAGTGGTACTAGTGAGTATATTGGATATTCAAACATCAGGTTCAGGTATTTTCTACCTCATTATAGATTATATCTTTCTTATTTTGACCTTGATTGGTCTAATTTTAATTTATTCATCTGCAATTTCCTTAATTGATTATTTAAACAAAATCTTTAGTTCATCAGGGAATCTTACGTATCATCAAAGGAATGAGCTTTTAGTATCTGGTTTTTCTTTGATCGTAATATTCTATGGTGTCGATTACTTAGTTAATGGTTCAGGAACAATTTACTTGATTTTAGATCTTTTATTTTTAGCTTTGCAAGCTTCTGGAGTACTTCTTTTATTTTTTACAATCTATCTTTCTAAAACTGATTTATTTGTTGGCTTCAAAAATATAGATGAAAGACTTATTTCACAATCTGAAGCTGGTAAGTGGTCCTTGTTGTTTGGATGCTTGTTTGGAGTTGGTTTCATATTATTTATGGATCAAATTACTTCAGGCTCAGGAGTCTTGTATTATATGGTTGATTTACTTTATTTGATATTATTAGTTATTGCTATCTTCTTAACTATATTAGTTTTATTTAGGACCAAATCAGAGATTATACATCGCTTTAATCCACTATTTGTATTTTCAGCCTTACTATTATTAAAATATGAATCTTTGATTGAACCTAGTTCTGTGAGGGACACTGACTCCACGCTCTATGTAACGGAATTAGCCTATCTTTTATTGGTCTTATCTTTTAATGATATTTTTCGTCTATTCTTTAAATTAATAGAACCATTAAATGAGATATATGGTTTAGGAATTAGAAAATTAGGTAATGAGTTCAATATTTCACTTCTTATTTTTAGTATATTTTTACTAATATTTAAGATTTGGATTCTTGGCCTTGTCTTAATTGCTTATTCATCTAATTCTTTAATGTCTTCAATTACTGAATTTAAAAATAACCAATTTAGTGCCTTATCTGGTAATGATTCATCACTAGTTGAGTTTACACGTAAGCACTTCCCTTATGGTAGAGAAAGTGTAAAAGGATCTTGGTTATTATTTGGTATACTTCTAATTATTCTAATTTTTATTTCATGGTGGTTACCTAGCATAACTAGTTTTACTAAGTCTATGCAAATTTCTAGGATAATTATTTTGGTTTGTATATTCTCAATTTTGTCATTTTCATTAAATTTACACACCGGAATAACAGGAATGACAAATTTCGGAGTTATTTTCTTTGCAGGTATTGGTGCTATAACATTAGGACTTCTGACTATTGATAAAGAGATATGTAATGCAACAACCGGAGTATGTTTTGAGAGTGGAGGGTATGGTTGGGCACCTTGGGCCGGACTCATAGCTGCAATATTAGTTGCAGGAGTTGCAGGATGGCTTCTTGCCTATCCTACTGCCGATCTTCGCATGGACTATTTTGCAATAGTTACAATTTCGTTGGGTGAGATTGTAAGAATTTCAATGAAGGCTGAACCACTGCTTAGAGCAGGTACTGGAACATCTGCAATTGGAATAACACAATATGCACTTCCATTTGAGGAATGGTGGGTGTCTTCTATGGACGATTCAGTAGGTAGATGGTTAAATTTAGAGAACCAAGACGGTATTATTCAAGCAGCTCCCTATTCAGTTTTACTTGCCACAATTGCAGTTATTTCATTTATTTTTGTTTGGATGTTATTAGAAAAAATATTGTCTTCTCCTTGGGGCCGTATATTACGAGCTATTAGGGAGGATGAAGAAGTGACAATGCATCATGGGCACAATGTATTCAGACATAAGGCCATGAGCTTGGCGTTAGGCGGTGCTATAGCTGGCTTTGGTGGCGCCTTATGGGCTTGGTTGAACATGAGTATACTAGATGATTTTATTAATCCTGTAAAATCGACCTTCTTAATTTGGGCTGCATTTGTAGTCGGGGGCCGTGGAAATAATCGTGGAATGATTATCGGCGCGTACATTATTGTATTAACTGAATTTGTATTTAATTTATTGGTTGTTGCTAGAGGAGATGTGGATAGTCAATTCCATGAAGGCGTTTCAGGAATAGATGAATTTTTCGCTTGGTTACTTATAGATGTTATTGGATATTTTAACAGTGATTTGTCAATTATAGAACCCTTTGGTTCTGTGAATCCAGAAGTTATAGAAATAAATCTAGTTTATCTTAAATTAGTTTTGATTGGATTAGTGATATTGGTTAGTTTGTTATTCTCCTCGAAAGGATTAATTCCTGAAGTTCCTAAAAGGCCAGATAATCCAGTAAGTCAGCTATGGTTGAACTTGAACAGGAAGGTGTAATCTAATGACCTCAGTCTTAAAAGTTAGTAACATGACTAAAGATTTTGGAGGATTACGTGCGATTGATAATGTGTCTTTCAAAGTGAATAAAGGTGAATTTGTTGGATTAATTGGACCTAATGGTTGTGGTAAAACTACAACTTTCAATTGTATTTCAGGTCTCCTTGATGCTACCAAGGGCGAAGTTGAGATTTTCGGTGAAGAAGCAACAAATTTGCGTCCGGATCAGATACAAAAATTAGGTTTAACACGTACTTTTCAGCACACACTTCTTTGGAGAGAGATGACGGCTATTGAGAATCTTCTTATACCTCCTAGAAATCAATTTGGTACAAATCCTATAGAGGCATTGTTTACTTATTTCAGGAAAAATGAAGAAGAAGAAAGACTCGCTAAGGCTTACGAAACTTTAGAGTCTCTGGAAATTACTCACATGGCTCATAACCTTACTAGTGAGTTGTCTGGTGGACAAAGTAAATTAGTTGACATTGGTCGAGCTTTGATGGGAGAACCTGAACTCTTATTATTGGATGAACCTGTAGCTGGGGTTGCGGGGCCTTTGGCTGAAAAGATTTTTAATAATTTACGTGATATTGTTTCTCAGACCAATATTTCCATTCTTGTTATTGAGCATAATATGGACTTTATTCTTAGGGCTGGAGTTGATAGGATAATAGTCATGGATCAAGGTAAAGTTTTGATGGAAGGAACTCCTGATGAAGTTAAAGATAGTAAAGAAGTAATTGAAGCATATCTGGGTGGCCATTAATGAGTAAAATATTGGAAGTTACTGGGCTCGAGGGTGGTTATGGTAAGGTTCAAATTATGAATAATGTTGATCTTTACGTAGATCAGGGTGAATTTGTTACCGTAATTGGACCTAACGGTTGTGGAAAATCTACTTTCATAAAGCTAATTTTTGGTATTGCTACTTACTATAAAGGGAGTGTGAAGCATAAAGGTGAAGAAGTCTCTGGATGGCGTACAGATTCTCTAGTTAATCGAGGTATAGCTTATGTTCCTCAAGTGGACAATGTATTTCCAAGTCTTTCAGTTAAAGAAAATCTGGAAATGGGTGGGATTAATCTCTCAGTTCCAATACTTGAAGAGCGTATCAGTCGCTCTTTAGACATGTTTGAAGATTTGAAGCCTAGGATGAATGATGTTGCCGCTTCTTTATCTGGAGGTCAAAGACAAATGCTTGCCATAAGTCGAGCTTTGATAGGAGATCCCGATTTTCTTTTGTTGGATGAACCTACAGCAGCATTGAGCCCTCTCTATCAGCAACAAATTATTGAAAGAATTGATGCTCTACGTTCTAAGGGAATCACAGTCTTAATAGTAGAACAAAATGCTCGCCTTTCTCTAGCTCGTTCTGACAGAGGATATATTTTTGCTAATGGACAAGTAGTTCATACCGATAAAGCAAGTAAAATTCTTGTGGATCCTCACATAAATGAGTACTTTTTGGGAACTAAAAAAGATTAATAATTATGCTTGATTTTAGTACACGTAAACTTGCAACTACAAATTTATTGATGCTAACTGTCGCAGTTCTCTGGGGATTGGCATGGCCCGTGGGTCGAATCCTTGCTACGGATTTACTAGATTTTCCTTTTACAGTAATGTTTTTAAGATATACATTTGCAGTTCCAATTCTTTTTGCTTGGATGTGGATTAAGGAAGGCAATATAGTACCTAAAGCTGCAGATAGTCGAGTCTTGTTCGTCATGGCCTTCACTTCGGTTTTTCTGTACCAAATAGGATACATGTATGGTATGCAAAGAACTGCTGCTTCAGATGCTTCTTTAGTAATTGGATTTAATCCAATTTTTGTAGCCATATTATCATTTTTTGTATTATCTCATAAATTAACGAGTAAGAGTATTTCAGGAATGGCTCTTAGTTTTACTGGGATTTTGCTCATATTTCTTGCATCGCCTAATATTGATATTCCACTTAAAGAGCGTTTGATTGGAAACAGTTTGATTATGTTTGGAGCTTTTGCATATGCTATTTACATAATAGTTGTGCGGATATACGTTCTCAAATCAAAGGGTGGACAATTGAGTTCTTTGTCATTAATTGCTTGGGTTTCTTTGATTGGTTGGACTCTTTTTATTCCTTTTACTTTACTCGAATCACCTTGGGAGCGTTCTTGGAGTAATGAAGAATGGCTTTTAATCGGATATCTTGGTATTCTTTCAACAGCCCTTTCATACGTATTTTTTGCAATTGGTATAGAAGTCATAGGTGCAAATAGGGCTTCCAGTTTTGTTAATGTAGTTCCAATCTTTGGGATTTTATCTAGTTGGTTATGGATAAATGAAGAATTAGGTTGGATACAATTAGTTAGTTTTGGATTGATATATTTTGGAGTTAGAATGGTTAATACACAAGATCCCGAAGGTACTACAGAAAAAGATTAATAGTTTTAGCCAAGGCTAAACTTTATATTAGCTCACACTAAATATATTTTTATGGATTCAGTAGCTGTAGAAAATTATCTAAAATCTATTTGGGAACTTGGCCCAGATGATGTAGCTACTCAGGATTTAGCCCAACTTCTGAATGTAGCGCCAGCCTCAGCTACAAAAATGGTTCAAAGACTTACTGAGCGTGGTTTAGTCAAGCATATTCCCTACAAAGGAGCCTCATTAACTTCAGAAGGTAGACGGAGGGCCCTTTCAGTTGTGCGTAGACATAGACTGTTGGAAACATTTCTTTCTCAAACACTTGATTTGGGTCGTGAACAGCTTCATGAGGAGGCCGAAAATCTTGAACACGGCCTATCTACTGAATTGGAAACAGTAATTGCGAACTATCTTGGTAATCCTGAACGTGATCCTCACGGACATCCTATTCCAGGACCTAATGGGGAGTTACCAATTGATGAAGATTTATTACTTAGTGACTGTTCTTTGAACCAATATTTAGTTGTTACACAGGTGCCTGACAGAGATCCCGAGCTTCTTACTTGGCTAGAGAAAAATGGAATATTTCCTGGTATTAAGTTAAAAATAGTTTCTCGAGATGATTTTGGTGGTGGAATTAATGTTAGTTTAGAGGATTCATCAATCCAGATTTCTACATCAGTAGCTAATGAAGTTTATGTTAAATTGGAGAATGATTAGTGAGTCCGGTAACTTCCAAGAAGACATCTTTAGATTTCAATGTAGAAGGCATTGGAAATCTTTTTAGAGAACGCTACCGTCGATTAATAGTATCTTTTTTATTGTTAATTGCTTCTATATTTCCTGGCGAATTAGGAGATGTAACTCGTTTTGCTATTTTTGATGCCTATACTCAAGTTTCTGTTTTTGTTGCGGCCACATTATTATTTTTCTTTGGATTAGAACATTCTTTCAAAGTGGATGTAGGTAAGGTTATGGAGAAAGGTGGTGTTTGGCAAGTACCTACGGCTAGTTGTTTGGGCGCTCTTCCAGGTTGTGGAGGTGCCGTAGTGGTCATAACTGCCTTTGCTAGAGGAAATATTACCTTAGGTGCAATGGTTGCAGCATTAATTGGAACAATGGGTGATGCAGCCTTTCTTCTTTTAGCAAAAGAACCAACAACTTATTTTAAAATAATACTTATCTCTATGTTTGCGGCAATCATCTGTGGTTGGTTAGTAGACAGATTTCATCGAGGTGAACTTTACAGTACTGAGGTCAAATTTCTGGGGCACACAGTCATTGGAAGATTACGTAATAGGGATAAATTCTATATGATTCTTGCAGTTCCTGGACTTATATTAGGTTCAATGCAATTAATGCAAATAGACATCTATGAGTTAGGAAATTTTGTTTTTGCATTAGGATTATGTGGTGCAGCACTTTCGGTAGGTGTATGGTCCATTTCACCAGTAAATGCAGTTACAATGCATCATGACCATCCGTTTACAAGGGCTACTGAAGAGACCTCCTTTGTTACTGCTTGGGTCATTGCAGCCTATTTAGCATACGAATACGCATATGCCTTTTTGGGACTTGATTTAGCCGGTATAGCCGAAGCTGCTTGGATTTTTATTCCATTGCTAGCCATTCTAATTGGCTTTGTTCCAGGTTGCGGTCCTCAAATATTGGTCACAACACTGTATCTTAATGGAATAATTCCATTTGCAGCTTTAATTGGAAATGCAATTTCAAATGATGGCGATGCTCTGTTTCCAGCTATTGCCTTAACTCCTCGTATGGCTGTAGTAGCTACTTTGTACAGTGCCATCCCTGCATTGATTATTTCCTATATTTTCTTGTTCTGGGGTTGATGGTTTTGGTTAGTGATTAATTCGGTGTTTTTCAAAATATTTTTGGTGATATTCTTCGGCTATCCAAAAATCACCAGCTTCTGTAATTTCAGTCACTATTTTCTTATCTCCAATTTTACTTTGTAGATAATCAAGGGATTTTATAGCGATTGCTTTTTGCATTTCAGTAAAGTAATAAATTGCTGAACGGTATTGTGTACCTACATCAGGTCCTTGACGATTTAATGTAGTAGGATCATGTTTTTCCCAAAATACATTAAGTAATGAATCATAAGATACAATATCGGAATTATAATCTATCAATACGACTTCAGCATGTTCAGTAGAATTGCTGCAAACCTGTTCATATGTTGGATTTTCAGTTTTACCACCACTATATCCTGAAACAACACTGTTAACTCCTTCTATCTTTGAAAAGTTATATTCAACACCCCAAAAGCATCCAGCCCCAAACATTGCTTTTGCCATTATTTTGCCCTAGCCTCTATCCAATTTTGAAATAATCCCATTCCTTCTTTCAAATCATCTTTGCCAATTCCTGAGAAGGCAAGACGGATATATGAATCACTTTCATTATCCAGAGGTCTTCCGAAATGATGTCTTCCACAAAAACTAACTCCAGTATCATTTAGTACTGCTTTTCGAAATTCTTCAACATCTCCAAAACCAGTTCTTTCCATAAGTTTTGTTATTTTTGGAAAAACATAAAAACCAGCTTCAGGCGAGTGAGCTTCTACACCTTCGATTCCATTCATAGTTTTTACAAGCATATCTCTTCTAACTCTCAACTTATCTAGAATATCCTGAGTTTCTTTTTTAGAAGCTTCAAGACCTGCGATTCCTCCATATTGAATAAAATGTGTTGTACATGATTCCATATTTACATTAAGCCTTGTAATTTGATCAATTATTTTTGAAGGTCCAATAGCACCTCCTAATCTCCATCCAGTCATTGCAAATTTTTTAGAGAATGTATACATTGTTAACGTACGTTCTTTCATTCCAGGAAGACTAGCAATCGAGCGGGGAGTTCCTTCAAAAAGCGTATCAAAATAAGCATCGTCTGATATTAAAAACATATCGTTTTTTATAACTAAATCAGCTAATTTTGCCATTTCTTCTTCGGATGAGGAAGCTCCAGTAGGATTATTGTAATTGTTATAAAAAATATGTTTTGCACCCTTTTTAATTCCCTTTTCAATTGCACTAAAATCTAGTTCTAATCCGGAAGAATTGTCTAAATATCCATATGGATGTGCTATTCCTTCATAAAATTCAATCTGGGATTCATAGATTGGATAACCGGGATTTGGATATAGAACTACATCTCCCTTTTCCATCATTGCCGCAATATATTTCCCAATACTTGGCTTTCCACCAGGTTGTATTGAAACATTTTCAATACCATATTTAATTCCTCTTGAATCTCCAACGTCTTTTGCGAGAGCTATTCTTAATTCAGGAATTCCAGGCGCCGGACAATATCCCGTCTTTCCAGATCGTATAGCTTCTTCTGCTCCATTTATGACTGAGATAGGTGTTGGAAGGTTAATATCTCCTAAATGGAAGGGATATATCTTCATCCCTGTTTCAGCTAATTTTGCAGCTTCAGCAGATACAGCAAATGCAGTCTCACTTCCTAGTAAATCCATTCTCTTAGCTACATTCATATAATAATTGTAGGTGGAGAGTACATATTAATATTTCTTGCGTAATCTTTATACTCATCCATTAATCAGACATGTAATGGCCAGTGAGTGGAGAAGAGAACTGAATGGGTGGTTGCAGGAACATATGCTTGCAACTAGTGCAGTGATTTCAATAATTAGCGGCTTTATGTTTTTTATTGGAATGGTAGGGCAATGGTATTCAGATTCTTCTATTGCGCCAACTGCAATTTTAGATTTTTTAGGTGATTGGGATATTTGGGTTTTAATTGTTGGGCTAATCTTGTTTTGCTTTTCACTTTATTATTTTTGGGATACTAAGAGTAATATGCAAAAATTTGAGGAAATGATTTCTACAAGTTCCAAGAAGGAATTTCAAAAAAATTGGACTGAATTAGAGCAATTGGCTAGATATCAGCTTCCTAAAGAATATCGAAAGAGAGTGGCTGAAGCTCGTGAAAAATTTGGATTAAGATAATTAATAAATTTTATATAGGCTCTTTTTTTGTTTCAATCAAGAGGTTAACAACCTCAGGTTCATAACCGATGAATTCCAAAGATAAAGATGTTGAAGAATCTCAAGAAATAGAGGCTGAAGAGCCTCAAGTTCTAACACAAGAACAGATTATAGAGAAATTGAAGATGGAGATTGAAGATCATAATGAGAAATTTATGAGACTAGCTGCCGATTTTGATAATTTTAGGAAACGTATTGATCGAGATCGTGCTCAGTATAATCTTCGAACCAAAGGTGAAGTTCTGTCTAATTTCTTGGAAGTTATTGACATAATTGAACATGCTCAAAAAGCGGAATATCCTGATTTAGAAAGTTCTCTAGCTGGAATTTCAGGAGTACATAAATTTGTATCTTCTTTTATGAGCTCATTAGAATTAGAAAGATTTGATCCTTCTGGGGATCAATTCGATTTTAGATTTCATGAAGCGTTAACAACAGTTGAAAAAGAAGGTACAGAACCTAACACAATAGTTGACGTTATACAATCAGGTTACAAACTTGAAGGTGAATTACTACGGCCAGCAAAGGTTGTAGTATCAAAAAATATTGAAGAAAAAACAGAGAAAGAAGAAATAAAAGGTGAATAAGATGGCAAAAGAAACTATAATTGGAATCGATTTGGGTACAACCAATTCAGAAGCAGCGTATTTGGAAGGTGGCAGACCAGTAATCATACCTTCTGCAGAAGGCTCCACATTCGGTGGAAAGATGTTTCCTTCAGTGGTGGCATTTACAAAAGATGGTGAACGTATTGTAGGTGATCCTGCTAAAAGGCAAGCAGTTTTGAATCCTGAAAATACAATTATGCATATCAAGAGAAAGATGGGTACAAAGCATAGAGTAACAATTAAGAAAAAGAAATACTCGCCTGAAGAAATTTCCGCTATGATTTTACAAAAAATAAAAGCAGATTCTGAGGATCACCTTGGTGTGGATATCAACAAGGCAGTAATCACAGTACCTGCATATTTTAATGATAATCAAAGGCAAGCAACAATAGATGCAGGTAAAATTGCAGGACTTGAAGTTGAAAGAATTATTAATGAACCAACTGCAGCAGCTTTAGCTTACGGGCTTGACAAAGAAGGTGAATATACTGCAGCAGTTTTAGATTTGGGTGGCGGAACATTTGATGTTACAATAATGGAAATGGATAATGGTGTTTTCGATGTTATTTCGACTTCAGGAGATAATACTCTCGGTGGAACTGATATGGATGAAGCCATTATTGATTATTTAGCTGATATTTTCAAGGAAGAGAATGGAATTGACTTACGTGATGACCCTGCAGCCAAGCAACGTTTACGTGATGCAGCTGAAAAAGCTAAAATTGAATTAAGTAACACACTTAAATCCACAATAAATTTACCATACATCTGGTCGGATTCCAGTGGTCCTAAGCATTTAGAACATGATTTGTCTCGAGCGAAATTAGAATCTATCGTCGGTCCAGTTATTGCAAAGTGTGAAAAACCGATCAAACGAGCATTTAAGGATGCTAAAATGAAACCTGGAGAGGTTGACAAAGTCATTCTTGTTGGAGGTCCAACACGTATGCCTACAGTCCAGAAATCATTCGAAAAATTTGTAGGTCGTAAGTCCGAAAGAGGTGTAGATCCAATGCAATGTGTTGCAATGGGTGCAGCAATCCAAGCTGGAGTTCTTGCAGGTGATGTGAAAGACGTTGTTCTTTTGGATGTAACTCCTCTAACTTTAGGTATTGAAACTGAAGGTTCAGTTCTAACTCCTTTGATAGACAGAAATACTACGATTCCAACTAATAAATCAAAGATTTTTTCAACGGCTGCAGATAATCAGCCAGCTGTAGAAATACATGTTTTGCAGGGTGAAAGAACGATGGCAGCCGATAATGATACGTTAGGTCGTTTCCAATTATTAGGTATTCCGCCTGCAGCTCGAGGTATTCCTCAGATTGAAGTTTCTTTTGACATAGATCGTAATGGCGTCATTAATGTAACTGCAAAAGACAAAGGAACAGATAATGAACAACGTATAGAGATCACATCTAAATCTAATCTGAGTGATGACGAAATAGAAGATAAGATCAAAGAAGCCGAGAAGCATGCAGATGAAGACAAAGTAGCTAGAGAGTTAATTGAAACACGAAACCAAGCTGAATCATTTGTTTATGCTACTGATAAAGCCATTACTGATTTAGGTGACAAGGTTGATGAAGAGACAAAATCTAAAGTTGAAGAGTCTAAGGAAAAACTTGAAGCTGCAATGAAAGAGGATGACTTAGATTCACTCAAAAAAGCTTTAGAAGATTTTCAGCAAGCATCCCAAGCTGTTGGACAAATGGCATATCAACAAGCTGCAGAAGAACAAGCTCAGCAACAACCTTCAGATAATGAACAAGAAGTTGATGATGATAATGTTGTAGATGTAGACTACGAAGAAGTTGAAGAAGAAAAATAGTAACAATAGATAAGGTATAAATTACCCATTACTATGGCTAATAAGATGACTGATAAGGTGTCCTTCACTAATTTTGGTTCTAAAAAGAAAGTTAGAAGGATTAAGCGTAAGCGTTCAGTAAAATCAGTAAACAATACTGAAAAATTGTTGGATGAAGTTCTTGAGGCTAAAAAATTAGCAGATGAAACAATAGCTAATTCTAAAACAATTTCTCTACCTTTTATTGAGTTTGAGGTACTTCAATCTAAACCTTTTGAACATAATGTATGGAATGATTTTGAAGTTAATTTAACAAATTCAGGTAATGGTATTGCACGTAATATTACCATTTCATTTGATAGATTTCAAACGAGAGGCCAGACAATAGTGGATAATTTAGCAGAGGGCGAGCAAACCACAATTAAGATGGAAGCATTAGTAAGTACAAGAGATAAAGAAATAGCTCGTATGGATCTATATTATCATTCGATTGAAGGTGATACATTCACTGCAGTTCGTCGAGATTGGTTTCCTAATGACTATGAAGAATCAAGAATATTCAAGACGGAAGTACCTCCAGGTGAAGAGGAGAATGCAAAGAAATATTCACATAGAGAAGTTTTTTCTGGTGAATTGTATGTCGTTTGTAGTAAATGTGGTGTTCGTGCACCTTCTAATTTTAGAATATGTGGTAAATGTGGTTCACGTTTACAGAAAAGGAATGACAGGCGTAGTGACTGGGGAAGTAATCTCAATGATACGACTGCAGTTCAAGATAATCGTGAAGTCTTAATTCAGAAATTAAGGAAACTTGGCGAATTGAAAGATCGTGGTATGCTCAGTGACAAAGAATTTAAGGCAGCTAAATCTCAACTCTTAGAGTAAAGAACTTAGACCTTTTCAGCCCATTCAACATCATCATCAAAGTTCCCATCTGAAACAGGACCTTTCTTTGTGGCATCAGCTACTCTATTATTCAGTACAAATATGAATATAATTAGTATCATTGCCCATTGGACAATCATTGTGATTATAGTGAAGAGTCCGAGCCCCATCCCTTCAATTGGTGAATCATTTTTATCTTGTAATTTTTCATATATGAAAAATCCAAAAACAAGAATAAATTCAATAGGGAAAACGTATTTGATAATATATTCCCACCATTTACCAATTTGGATGTCTGCATATTTCGTATTGATTAATTCTTTTCTAAATCTACTTACACCAAATTTCATTACGACAATTGCAACCATCAATCCAGAAACAATTAGACCAGTACCCCACACAAAGTCCTGATTATCAAGGAATTCTAAACTAAAAGCTGAAGGTATACCTGCCAAGGCCACTGCGACTGCAATATATCGAACAGCTTCTTTTCTCTCCCAGCCCATATCTACAAAATTTACGACACAACCTTGTAAAGTTGAAACCATAGAGGTTAGTGCAGCAAAAGACATGGCAAGAAAGAATATACTTCCAATAACCCATCCAGCAGTTCCCATTGATGCAAATAAAGCAGTTAAATGAATAAATGTCAGTCCTGAGGATCCAGCTTCAACAGCCTCTAATCCCTCAGCAGTACTATCTGATAATGCGAAAATAGTCCCTAAAACAGCGACGCCTGCAATCAATGAGACTGAGTTATTTCCTAATCCAGTTAGGAATGCATTTAATCCGATATCCTCTTTCTTTCTCATGGCAACAGCATAGGTAATTGCCATCCCAAATCCTGCAGAAGTCGACCATGCCGATTGTGTCAAAGCTCGAATCCAGGTTTCTCCTTTAAACAAATATTCCCATTGTGGAATGAATAAGAATTTTAGACCCATAGCTGCACCTTCAAAGTTAAGGAAAAATGGATAAATCATAGCTACAATTAAGAAAGCTACAAGGCATGGTATCAAAACCATATTTGCCTTTTCTATGCCACTTATTCCATTATAAACGATAAATGCTGAGAAAGCAACTGCAATTAATTGGAAGAATATCACTTCAAACGGAGATCCAATAAAATTATCCCATAATGCTTGAGTTTCGGTGGTATCGGAGGCATCACTCATTTGTCCAGACAATGCAATCCAGAAATATCGAATAGTCCATCCCATTACTACTGCGTAGTAGAATCCCACTGCAGTTCCAACCCACATCATCCATATTCCAAGCCAAGTAAAGTTACGGCCGGCCATGTCTCTCATTGCACCTATGGTACCTAGTCTTGTTTTCTTTCCAATGGCAAACTCAGCCATCAATAGTGGAATAGACCACGCAAATAAAAATAGTAACCATCCAATCATGAAAGAACCGCCGCCATTTGCAGCAGCTTCTCTAGGGAATCTCCAAATATTCCCAGTACCTACAGCAGCCCCAATAGTAGTTAGAATTAATCCTAATCTAGAGGAAAATTGTTGTGGTTTTTCATCAGCCATTCATTCAGCCTTCCTTAGGTATTGCGGCTACAGTTCTGGGTTTTATTTTTCCTTTAGCTGGTGGTTTGGTAGGAGGCTTCGCTTTTTTCTTAGGCGCTTTATTCTTTACTTCATCATCCTCATTCTTTCTCCTTTCAGCCTCTGTAGCAATTCCAACGGTCTTGTATAATCCACCCCAAACAACACCGTAAATTATTCCCATCATAATTGCTACAGCAAAGAAATCTACAATACCATTTCCAAATCCAATAATGTCATCTACAAAAATTTCGATTGGTTCAGAAGCTCCATAACCTGTAGTTACATATCCTCCAAAATTTTGACTGGCAAGTCTTGAATCTTGAGCTACTGCATAGAATTGAACATTCATTGATTCTTCGGTTTCTGGAACATATGCCTTGTATACTGAGTCACGTTTTTGAATATTGAATCCTGCAGATGAATTAACATCACCTATAGCTTTTACATCACAATTTTCAGAACATATCATTGGAACTTCTTTCCATTCACCTTCCATCATATTATCATTTCTATATTTCAGAAAAATAGAATCTTTCTTCATAAATTGGGAATTCTCAACTAAGACTTTAACAGGAAAATCATCATTTGCATAATACTTTTCGAAACTTACATCAGTATCTGATTGGAATCCTACACTTTCACCCTTTGAAGATAGGATGGTTAGGGTTGGCATCATTGTATCTTCAGGAGAGTATATTCCTTCTGAACCTATTTGATTATAACTTCCAAACATTTGACCAATTCTTGCTTCTGGGGATTCATCTAAGAAATGAATGTTTGTTAGTAAATGCATTCTAACAGTTGGCCGAATTAATAGTGGATCTGCATGGAATCCACCTTCTAGTCCACCTTGATTTGCGGCATTCAATTCCACAGTATATGAAAATGAACCTTGCATACCGTAGAGGTAATCATTAATATCTCCAGAGACTTTGTATCCACCCTGGTCCTTCCAATTACCATATCAAGTAACATTCATTAATGGCTTAACTTGATTCTCCATGTATAATTCATGAGGTGGGTCTTGGTCCTTGTATCCCCATGGCCAGATGTAAAGATTAGAATATGCGTGATATGAAATCGAATTCATGAAATTATGCTTCATATCATGAGCTTCAGTTCTATAGTTTCTGATAACTTTTCCGTCAAGGTTTGTGACAAACATCTCAGGCCAATTATCTCTCTCAATTCCATTTTGGTAATCTTCTAAATACTGTTCTTGAGGATAATCTGGATAAATATCCAATCTCCAAGTCAAATACTCGATTACTTCTGTCTCAGGCTCTGAGAATCCACCTTCTCGATCTTCATCAATCATTCCATCATTATCATCGTCTTTATGCTGAGCATCAGGAGGGTCTTCATCCACACCCGTTTGAGTATTTTGATCACCAATACCTCCTACTATAGGTCCATCACAAAGTGCAGAAGTTAAAGGATCATCGTCACAGTCACCATCGTCATCATTCTGATCTCTAGGGCCATGATAAACATCTGAACAAGGATTATCATCATCGACAGTAAATTCAGGCTCTAAATCATCTCCAATTAATGCTGTAAGTTGTGTATTGTGTGACCATTCAAATGGATAATTACGATTAATGTCTACTCCATCACATGCGTCTCCATAACGATCATTTTGATCATTATCTCTCATGTTCTTTCTCCAAAATCTATCTGGATCTTCTCTATCATACATGTATCCATCAGGATTTAGTATAGGAACAATCCATGTTTCTCTATTATTGACCAAATAAGTTACACGAGCTTCACTAGGGTCCTCATCAATTCCTTCATCAATTATTCCATCACCATCGTTATCAATACCGTCGAATAAAGCTCTACCGAATTCATCTACACGCCCGCCTTGTTCTCCATCACCGTCATTGTCTATTCCATCAATCATGTCTTCATTGATGAGTCCATCTCCATCATTATCAGTAGGAGGTTCTCCATAGTAGTATGTCATGAAATAAACAAAATATAGTGGTGTAACGACACTCATCCATTCTCTTGCGTGATGATTACCGACTATGAAAAGTGTTTCTTCATCTGGGTCATCGTAGTAATCTGGTTCATTAGCTACATTATCAGAAATTTTCACGCCGACAATTTCATTGTTTTGCCATGTGGCTCCTCTCGGAATCATGTCAGTTAAGGTGTAAAATTCAACAATGTCTGGATAATCATTTGCAAATGCTTGTAGTTCGGAAACTACTTCATGGTATTCATGATAGTCGTCAAAATAAACGTCAAAAGGAAAGGTATTAGTCCTATCTAAGGTGTCATTTCCGTCAGTTTCAAATCCACTAAATGGGTTATTTTCCTCTTGAAATTCATTGATTTCAACAGAGCCAGTACTCATTGTAGTCAAGGTCAGCATAATGGCCAAAGTGACTGATGAGATTCTATTCATATAATTACAACGAGGGGCTACTAATTATAAGATTTTACCATAACCTATCTTATAATAATGTCACTCATTGCATAATTATAATGCTTAAGTGCAAAGATTGTCCACATTGGTATGGTGGAGAAGATTTTGGTTACGGAAGTTGCCGTCTTAAGCTTCAAAGAGTTGATAAAAAATTCTTGACATTTGGTCAACAAGATTGTGATGAGGGTTTATCAGATGATTAATATTAGAGATTTAAAAAAGTCTGAGTTAGAATTCGCTAAATCCCTTACAGATCAGGAAGATTGGAGTAATTCGACAGAGGACTGGAATCGTCTTTTTCGAATTAGTATTCCTTTAGTTGCCTGTGAAAAAGAAGAGCTTTTAGGTATTGCAACACCTTTTGATTATGGAAATTTAGGAATGATTGGTAATGTTGTCGTTTCTTCTAATCATCAAGGTAAAGGCGTTGGTAGAGCTTTGATAAAGGAGTCCATGCAAAGATTAGAATCATGTGATACTGTTCGAGTTCATTCCAATATGGACGTTATTTCATTTTACAAGAATTTAGATTTTATGGCTGAAGGCATGTCTACATTGTTCAGATTGGACGCAGACAGAAAATCATTTCAGCCATTTGATATAGATACAGATGATAATATTGTTTCGGCAGAGAGTTATTGGGATGAAATATTGGCTATGGATTTACGACAATTCGGAGCCGACAGATCAAAATTCCTTAAAGAAATTAATGATTATTTACCTGAGTGTTCATTTGTGGCTCTCGGTAAAGACGGTGAAGTTAAGGGTTTTATTATGGCAAAAGGTGAAGATAATTGGTATGAAATTGGTCCTTGGATAGTTGAACCAGGATGTAAAAATTGGCAAGGTTTGCTCCAATCCTCAGTTCAAGCTATTCCAGATAATTCCATAGTTGACGTCTTTGTTCCAGCTCCTAATTTTAGAATTACCAATTTATTGGATTCGATTGGGTATAATGCAAAATCGTATTGTATGTCAATGTATTATGGTAAAGATTGGCCTGATGAGGGGAATATCTGTGCTAGAGGTGGAGGTGACAAAGGTTGAAATTATTTAATACCGCTTCAGGCAAAAAAGAAACTTTTACTTCAGACTCAGAGTCTTTGGGATTGTATATTTGTGGCCCCACAGTCTATTCAGATACCCATCTTGGCCATGCTAAATCTTATGTTTCTTTTGACATATTGAAAAGATGGCTAGGTTATCATGATTACAATGTAAATCACATTCAGAATTTCACAGATGTTTCCGATGAAACTGCTATTGGAGCTTCTAAATCAGGCATTGATGAATTAATTTTCACAAGAAAATATGAGAAAGAGTTTCTTGATAAGATGAAGTTGCTTTCTAATCTCCCTGCGACGAAGTATACCCGAGCTTCAGATTTTGTAGAACAAATAGCCAGGGAAACTAAGAAATTACTTGACAAAGGTGAAGCTTACCAGACAGATGAAGGCATTTTTTTACAAATAGAGCAAGAGGAACATGGTAAATTGCTTAGAGTTGATTTAGAATCATCCTTAGCTCAAGGAACTAAAGAAGTTGATTCAGGACCTAAGAAAAGTCCGCATGATACGTTACTATGGGGTCCTCCTATGAATGGAGGCAATAATTGGAAATTCGAAGGTTTACCAGAAGGTAGACCTGGTTGGCATTTAGAATGTACATTGATGTCATCGTCTGAATTAGATTTACCAATAGATATTCATTGGGGAGGAATTGATCTAATATATCCTCATCATGAAACTGAAATGATTATTGCAGAAAAAATGGGTTTAGGTAATTACTGTGATTTCTGGATGCACAATGGCTTGATGGAAGATGCAGAAGGTAAATTATCGAAGTCAAGAGGAGAACGGATAACTTTAGAAGAAGTTTTCAAGGACTGCCCACCTGCTGCTCTTAGATTTTACCTCTTGAATCATCATTATAGGGAATTTACACCTTATTCTCCTGAAGGATTACTTGAGGCATGCCAAGAGGGGGAACGCTTGGGAATTAATGCAGTTGATTGTATGATTGTGGAACCGACGAATCCTAATGATGATGAAGAGATGGCACTTTTAGTTTCTAAGTTTGAGGCTGCACTGAATGATGACTTAGATACTCCTAAGGCACTTGATGTTTTGAGAGAATTAGATGTTATAGCTGGAGAAAAGTTGAAGAATAAAGGAGACCTTGCTCCAATCTCAGGAATGTACAGTCTTTTCCAGTGTGTTTTGGGTGTTTTCTCTTAGAACCATTAGTGTTAAATACATTGAAACTGGTTTAGTTATATGTCTTTTAATTCTTTAATGAATAGTAAAACAATATTTTCGGTTGTGATTTTAGGTTGTTTTTTATTCAATATGGTTCCAAATCAAGCAATTTATGGCAATGATATTTTTACCAATGAATCCCCCCTTCTTGTTAATGAAACAGAAGAAACTATCTCTCGAACTGTAAATTATGATTTAGGAATAGATAGTATTGTACATGATACTCATTCAGAATATTTTATGGGTGATTGTTCATCGGAATGTGATTTATTAGAATCTAGTGTGCCTGTAAATTTCAGAATAAAAGTAACAAATTATGGTTCTGAACTTGTTGATAAAATAGTTATTAATTTGATGCTAAAGACAACAGCAGATGGTTTGGTACAGTATGATAATACGTTTAGTAGCGAAGCATTTTCAGATGGTCCAATGCATATTTCAGAAACCTCTCCATTAGAAACTGGAGATAGTATTGTTTTTACATTTAATAGGACAAATGACAGGTCCCAGCTTATATTCGATGGCGAGAATGAGTACACGGCAAGACATGCTATATTTCTCCTATCAGGACTTAGTTATATTCAAGCCACGATAATAGTCGAAGACGATGATGCCAGTAACAACAATCTTCGTAAGGATGTAGAAGTAGCAAAGTGGATTGATAACGGCGAAGATTATTGGGAGGAAATTGGACCGGACAGCTCCATATGGGATACCGATGATAATGGTGCTAATAGTCTGGAACGGGTAAACATTCACCGTTCGACTAACTTCGATCATGATGCTGATGGATGTGGTTGGGCTAGAGAATGTACAGAAAATGAAGGCACAGACAATATTTCTTCAGCATTAAGGGGCGATAGTGCTTATGCTACATTTAATACCAATGGTTGGTTCAAAGAAGGTGCAGATCCAAGTGAATGCGACTGGGATGTTTTTGGAGATAATAATTGCCCTAAATTTACATCAGAACCATATCAGGATGATTATATCGTATCTCCACCTATGGATTTGAGTGGAATGGAAGATATGTCTATCGAATTTGCTTATAGAGGGAATTTACAGGAGGGAGGTTTCGAATGTAACAACGGAGATTTTATTCTGTTTGATTTTGCAAACGATGGCTCAGAAGACTGTGATGATGGTAGTGATGAGCCTGGGAATGGGTATGATTTTGAATGTTATAATGATGATAGCACAATTTCTATGGAATGGGTGAACGACGGCTACGAAGACTGTGATGATGGTAGCGATGAAGGATACATTCAAACTGGTGATGTGGTAAGATTGCAGGCTTCAAAAGATGGATGGTCGTGGACTAATTTGTGGGCTTTGACATCATCTGACAATTCATGGGATTGGGAAACGTTTGTATTGGATGAAGGCGTGTTTGAAGAATTAACGTATTTTTATGGACGTGATGATACGGATTTAGTTTATCTTAGATTTCAGGCAGATTCTGATGGTGATGACATGACTGAATGTAACGGAAGCCCTTGTTCGATATTCTTTTTTGATGACATTGTTATTAGAGGTTCTGAGAAGGTAACTCGAGATGTTGCAGTAGGTGATATTTCAGTTCGTGGAGGTGATGATATGATTGTCAAGGATCCAGAAGGTAATAGCTTGTGGAGAGAGATTAACGC
>JAAZXP010000014.1 GCA_014240055.1 Methanobacteriota archaeon
TGACGGTAGTGCGTCTGAACCAAGTGAAAGTGACAAATATAATTACTATTATGGATATGGATACATTGATGGATACGAAATCGTTGACATCAATCAACCTGACGCCGTAATTACGGAGATATCAGTTACACCTGAAGAACCTGTTGAAGGTGATACTGTAACCATCTCTATCGAAATTGAAAATCAGGGAACGATGGACATTGATAGTTCCTCAATAAAAATCATGTCAAATGATGAAGAACTAGAAGATGAATCCTTAGGTTCTATTAGTGTTGATTCTGATATGACATGGACTTACGATTGGATTCCTGATGAAGGTGATTATACCATAAATGTTGAAGTTTATGATGTCAATCCCTCTGAAAATAATTTAGATAATAACATAATCGAAGAACAACTATCTGTTAGTGAGGCTCCAGCAGAAGGCGTGGATCTAGCAATTATTGAAGTTTGGACTGATGATACTGATCCGACACATAATGAATACATTAACATATATGCTAAAATCAAAAATCAAGGTACTGAAACTGCAACTAGTTTTGAACTTAGATGGTATGATGATAATAGTAAATTTACTACTCTTGAAGGGACAGAAATAGAAGTTGAAGAAGAAATAACTATCAGTAGTGAATGGAGTGCAAAAGAGGGCGAAAGTGACTTACTGGCCAGATTAGTAAGTATAGAACCTGAAGATCAAAATAGTAACAACGATGAACGATCTTTCACTATAGATGTTAGCCCCCCACCTGATGAACCCGATTTCTCACCTGCGAATATTGAATTTGAGGGAACCTTAGAAGAAGGGCAAGAGGTCAATATAAATTACGAAATATTCAACCTTGGAAAGACTAGTGGAAGTGTTGATTATGAGGTAATGATTGATGGTGATACTGTAGAGAGTGGAACTGAACAAATAGATTCAGAATCATCCGAGGTGAAAAATTACATTTGGAATGCTGAAAAGGGAACACATACTGTAAAAATTAAATTAGATAATTCTGATCCGGTAGAAACTACTGAAGACAATAATGAAGTGACGAAAGAAGTAGAAATTCAAGAACCAAGTGAAGATTTTGAATTAAAAAGTATATCATGGAATGACCCTTTATTCGTTGGTGAAGAAACAATAATTACAGTAACCATAGGAAATAATGGTGGAAAAGATGGTGATGCATTAATTTCGACGTACGCTGGTGAAGATGTTTATACCATAAATGTTGAAGTAATATCTAAACAAGAAAATACCATTTCATTTACATGGACACCTTATGAATCTGGAAGTATAAAAATTACTTCTGAAATAGAAGGTGTTGAAGAAACAATAAGCAAATATGCCTATGTTCAGGAACCTGAAGATGAAAAGAATACTGAAGAGGGAAAGCCAGGTGTGTTGCTTTATGAAATGACTGGAAATATTGACAAAATTAATCCTGAGAATGACCCGTTAGGTGAGAATTCATTTTATCAAGGTGAAGTTGGAGATATAGCTGTATTCAATGGTTCTGAATCTTTTGGTAGGGATGGAAACACCGTTGAGGCATTTTCTTGGACTTTAGAAAAGAATGGTATGATAATAAAAGAAACAGGAAAAATGACCTCTGTACTACCAGTTCAAGAGTGGCCCTATACTCAATTAGATTTATTCTCCCATGAATTTACTGAAGGAGGTAGTTATGAATTAACATTATCTGTTTGGGATAATGATGATAAACAGGCCAACTGGACAGTGCTAATCATTATTGCAGGTAAAGAAACTATTGTAGTAGAATCAAATGAAGAAAGTAGCAATTTACCCCTTTATGGTGGTGGAGCTGCTGTAGTTCTTGGGTTACTAGGCGTTGTTGGACTAAGATACTTTAGAAGTGAAGAGGAAGATGATTGGGGAAGTTGGGAAGAAACAGCTACTTTAGGACCTGTAAATCTTTCATGTCCTAATTGTTCTGGTATAATAACAATAACAACAGATCAAAGACCAATTCGTGTCGGATGTCCTATGTGTCAAGCTCAGTTTGATATTAGAGAATAAACTAAGCTTCTATTCCAACTGCATCACTTATTGACTCAAGGCCTTCACTTTCAACACGCTTTTTCAAACCCTTAACTATGCTTTTTGCTATTCCTGGACCCTCAAAAACCAAACCGGTGTAGAGCTGAACAATGGAAGCTCCAGCAGTAATCTTATTCCACGCATCTTCAGCAGTAAATATCCCACCAACTCCAACTATTGGGATTTTTCCATTCGTTAGTCTGAATATCTTGCGTATTATTTCAGTACTTTTGTCTTTGAGTGGAGCACCACTAAGGCCTCCCGCTTCCTTGTAAATCTTTTCGGAGGATGTATGCTTTGATTCAGGCCTATCAACTGTTGTGTTAGTTGCCACTATTCCTGAAATCTTATATTTTTTTACTAATTTTACTATGTCTTCTAAGAAGCCATCTTCCAATTCAGGAGCTATTTTGACTAAAAGGGGCTTTTCGATATTGTCTTCCCGTTCAGAACACTCTTTGTTTATTTCACAAGATTTCTTTATTACTGCTTCTAAATTCTTAGATTCTTGGAGATCTCTAAGTCCCGGCGTATTTGGTGAACTCACATTTATTACAAAAAAGTCAGCATGCTTCCATAATATCTTAATTGAACCTGAGTAATCTAAAGGTGCATCTTCCAATGAAGTTATTTTTGATTTCCCCAAATTTATTCCTACTGGAGAATCGGGCCAAAGACCTCTATCCTTCCAATCCTTCAAACGATTATGAAGTGCATGAGCTCCAATATTATTGAATCCCATTCTATTGATTAATGCCTTATCTTTACTTATTCTAAACATTCTAGGCTTTGGATTGCCTGGTTGTTCATGGAGAGTCACACCGCCAATTTCACAAAATCCATAGCCTATCGATTGCCATGAAGGTACTGCCTCACCGTTCTTATCCATACCTGCAGCCACACCTATTGGATTTGGGAAATCAAGATTAAATAAATTCACTGGAAGATCTGGTGAACGATATAGCGTCCCGAGCATGGATAAAGAAAGTCTGGTACGAGACATGCGAGATAAGAATGATAAAACTCGTGAATGAGCTCTCTCAGAATCCTGCAAAAAAACTGCCGGCCTCAGAAGGGTTCTGTATAGAAGACTCATCTAAAAAACAAGTCGATAACTGGTTAGATATAAGGTTAATGGAACTATTCTTCTAAACTCTCTTCTGATTCTATTATATTGAGAACTACACCTATAATTCCTAATAAAGATAACAAGCCACCTACAATCAGCATCCAAATTGGTGAATCTTTCCACTCGTACCAAGATAGCGAAATAATTAAACCTACTAGTAGAAAAATTGCTGATGTGACCTGCTTAAAGAGTAAAGACACAAATGCCTAGTGCAGTTGGTCTTAAAACCAGACCTCCATAAACCCTAATATGGGCATTAGCTTGACTGTAATTATTCCTACGTTAAATGAAGGTGAATCAATAGGACCTACTATTGACCAAATTCCACGTAATTTACCCTGGTTAGATGTAAAAGTTCTGATTATTGACGGAGCTTCAACGGATAACACTGCAGAAGAAGCTGAGAAACGAGGAGCTATTGTTCACAATGAGCCACGCAAAGGTTACGGAAGAGCATACAAAACTGGATTTAGTCTAGTAGATACTGACTATGTAGCTACAATCGATGGAGACACTACATATCCTGCAGATAAGATACCCCATGTTCTAGCATTCTTAATTAATAATAATTTAGATTACGTAACATGTAATAGGTTGGATAGAATGGATCAAGATGCTATGTCTATTACCCATAAAATTGGAAACTGGGGATTAACATTTGGAACTAATTTATTTCATGGAATTAATATCAAAGATTCACAAAGTGGTATGTGGGTATTCAAGAAAGAAGTTATTTCAAAGGTAAAATTAACAAGTGATGGAATGCCGCTATCTGAAGAATTTAAAATTGAAGCCTTCAAAAGAGGATTAAGAGCTGTAGAAATACCAGTACCATTTCACGCAAGAGTTGGTGAAGTAAAACTAAATACTTGGGAAGACGGAATTTGGAACTTATGGTTTTTAGTTACTAAGATGAGAGATTTTTAGTTATCGCCTTGACACTTACCATTACTACCAGTTTGGCAAATATGAAACCAGGCCCAATACGTTCTACCATCTTTACTTGATGTATCCTCACCTAAGTCATTTGTAAAATCAAAAACTACGGTGTAGTCACCACTACCTTCAACGTCATAAAACTCTTCCGTATCTAAAATCAAACTCAAACTTACTTGACCTACCTGAATCTCATTAAACGTAGATTTAGTTCCAGAAGAATAAGTGTAAGTTCCAGTTCCACTATCTATATCAAAATTTATAGTTTCAACCAAACTCCCTGATTCTGCAGAACCTCCATGCTCAGAATCTTCATCCCAATAATTTTCTCCCTGATCTTCATTAAAAGGTTGATTGTATTGATAAATCTTAGCAGTCCCAGACACCCACGGATTAACAAAACTAATATCGGCAGTATCTGATGTAAATTGTAAATTAAGATTAATACTCGAATCTTTATCGATTGGATATACTGCTTTACCATCATCAGTTACACCATCAAAGCTTACAACTTCAGCACTAAGACTATCGGCAAAACGATTAAGTGTTACTGTGTCAGTAGATTCAGAACTGCCTAACTCTGTCTTTAGTGTATATTGGCCATTACCTACAAAGAATTCTTCATAATCTACGTCAAATGAGCCTCGGCCTTCGTCATTAATCTCAAACTTACCAGAATGTTGAGCTATTCCTTCATAACTAATCGAATAGTCCCCTTCCTTAGCAAGCATACCAAAAGTAGGCGATGTTGCCAAAATATTAGCATTAAATGTTCGATCCCCGGGATCTTTACCCTCATTGACATCTACCAATACAGATAAACTACCTGCACCAGAATAGAAACCAAAATTTGTAAATATCATCGATGATAATAAAATTAAAATAACAAAAGCAGTACCACCGGCAAACTTCATTTTAGAAGCTACGGACATACCTGATAAAAAATTGGAATCATCATCGTAATCCTCTTCCCACTCTTCATCATCCCATTCATCATCGGCTGACTGCACATCAATACATTCTGTATGTTAGTTCTTAAAGCCTTTCCACATTAAAAGAAACTAGTGTGTGATTTCAGGAACTTGGTCATGTTTACCAATAATATGACTCAAAAAGTCATGTTTCAAGGCTCCTTTTGCAATAAGTGCTAAGACCTTATTTTTAATCTTAGAAGCTGGCATTGAGCCTACAAACATATGTGTAAAAAATTCTTTTGTTTCCTCATCCAAGGCTGCGTATTTGATTAAACTATTAGGCATAACCATTAGTAAATGCCAACCAACTTTCAACCATTCTAAATCATCCCCCCATTTATCATTCCAACTATTATGATACAACATCATAGACTGTTTATCAAAATTACCTTCTTTGAATAAAACATCTAATGAATCTGCAGCAATACGACCGGAATCTAATGCGTAATACAAACCCTCACCAGATAATGGTGAGACAAAACCTCCTGCATCACCAATAACTAGCATTCGATCCCCTACTGTACACTTCATACCCATACCTACAGGAATATTAGAACCCGAAATCATTTTCCTATTAACTTCTATATCCTTAGGAAACCATCCTTGCTCTTTCAATGTGTCAACATAATCAAGTAAATATTGACGTTCATCCCAATCGGGATTATCTTTCTTAAGCTTCTTAATAATAGAACGAGGACACCCTATTCCAACGTTAAGAACTGTATCTTTAGAAAAGGACCAACCGTAGCCATCTAAATTTTGATATTTTATGTGAGCCATGGAAACTCTGTCTTTACCATATACTCGATCCATGTATTCTCTACCTACTTCAACTTCAAAATAGAGTGCTGTTGCAATATCTTCATCTCTCCACTTCATAGGCATATTCTCTATTTCTCTAATTCTACGAGAAACCATGTCAAAAGAACCTCCTGCACCAATAATAACATCACTTGTTAATTCATCACCATTTCTCAATTTAGTTACAACATTATCATCATTTACTTCAAAACTCTTTACCGCTATACCCTCAATTAAGGTAGCTCCTTCAGCTACGGCATATTCTACTAGTGTATTATCGAATTTTAAGCGGCGAATATTGTAAAAAAAAGGTTTTTCACTAACGTAATCTACTGGAGTAAATTCAGGACCATATACAATTCCACGAAGACATTTAGATTCAAGAAAATCATCCCAATTGGAAATTATATGATCAAATTCTTCTATGTGGACACATAAACCACCGCCACAGGCTTTTTCGCGAGGAAATTTTGCCCTATCCACTAATGCTACTTTCTTACCTTGCTTAGCTAAATAATAAGCTGCAGTTGCTCCAGCTGGACCCGCGCCCTCAACTAAAACATCATAATGGCTCAATTCTGTTCCTGTTTCCGGTAACGAGTTACATAACCTGTAATTCTATTTCGCATAGTTAAACTTTCAACATCTGTCAATTCCCCTACAACCAATTTATTGTGGTCAAAATCCTCAGTAAACCTGTCTGGATAATTCCTAACTAATTCTATGGCTACGCGTTTGATGTATGTTGGCCTTACTCTACCCATGCATCCGCTTCACTTTTGGCCTCTATTTATAGTCTATTATCATTTATTACAAATAATAGAGGGATAGCAAATAATTATATGGAGACCCGATAACCAACTGTGCTTAATGAAGCTTCAAGACTAGCTGGATTGACGGTTTACACTAGAAATGGTCAACGCTTAGGCGTTGTACATGATGTGCTACTCGATACTACACAACGTGTAATTTCTGCATTATTAATTACAGGAACAACACCAAGACTTGTTAAAGATAGTGAAAATATAATTATACCGTATAGATGGGTTCAGGACTTAGATGACGTGATTATTTTAAGATACTTTCCAGATAAAATAGAATTATCAAATGATGAAAATACAGAATTCAAATTCGACGATGACGATGATGAATTTTATGAAGAAAACTAGAACCACAAAAATACCAACATTTTTTTATGCACCGAACCAAGCTGAATAATGTTCAGCCCCGTAGTGTAGCGGTCCATCATTTGAGACTCTGGATCTTGAGACCCAGGTTCGAATCCTGGCGGGGCTACCACTAATTAGTCCCAACCAATAAGCTATTGTGAACTGGTGGACGGTTATTTTCGGAATCATGCTCATCATAGCATTAGTGAGCGGATGGCTTGTGTGGGTTTCACGTTTCGTATGGCAAAATCAAAAATTAGCACTTAGATATGCTGCAATAGGTGGGGCTGCAACTTTAGCAGTAATGATTATAGGGATGGAGAAATTATGAAGAAAAATACAATTCTATTGAAAAAACCTACTAAAAATGAAGATTCCAAAATTGATTCAATGTATATCGAAAATAAAATCGTAATAACCTATCCCAAAGATTTCGGAACCATTGAAAAATGGTTTCATCAACGAATAGGGGGGCCTGAAATAATCAAAAGGCCTTTAGACCAATATACTACTCTTATTTGGGAACTATGTGATGGAAATAACTCAGTTAAAGATATAATCGATATTTTTGATTCTAAATTTGGTGAAGAGGTAGCACCTGCTGCAACTCGAGTACAAGTCTTTCTAGAAAAATTATTAGAACTAAACCTTATCATGCTAAAATAATTCAAACAATATTATTATATCCTGTATCAGAAGGACCATGTTAGTAGATGAGTGAAATAAGATTTGATTGGAAACCGGGAATAGAAGAGGTTTGTCTAAAATTAGAAGGAAAAAAACGAATTGGAATTCAAGTCCCTGATGGATTAAAAACAAAATCTCATGAAATAGTAACTTATGTAACTGAATTGACTAATGCTAAAGTTGTGCTATGGGGGGAACCAACGTATGGTGCATGTGACTTAGCAGATAGACCGTTAGAAGAAATTGGGGCTGATGCCCTTATTCATATGGGTCATTTGCCAATGCCTTATCATTCTGAATTTTATGCAGTTCCTACCTTTTTTGTTCCAGTGAGGCATACTGGGAAATTATCCCTGAGCAAAAAGGCAATACTGGAATTAAAAGAGATACTTCCTCAAAAAATTGGAGTAGTTACTACTGCTCAACACCTACACATGCTTGATAGTGCTGGTGATATTTTAGGTAAAGAAGGATTTGATACTAGTGTAACAACTGGTGGACCAAGATTAGCTGCAGCTGGACAACTTCTAGGCTGTAACTCATCCGCAGCCAGAAAGTTAAAAGTTGACGGATATCTCTATATTGGAACTGGATTGTTTCATCCATTAACTGTAGCTCTTTCAACGGGAAAACCAGTTGCTTGCCTAGAACCTCATAACGGAATAGTTACTATAGCAGATCCTAGACCGTTCTTAAAACAAAGATATGCCGCCATGTCTGTAGCCACTGATGCAAAAAGATGGGCAATCCTTTTCTCAAACCAAATTGGCCAAAAAAGGATTGAATTGGCAGATAAGATTGAAGAGTTATTGATTGAAAATGGCAGAGAAACAATTATGATTGGTAGCATGCACCAATCACATGACCAATTACTAGGATTAGGAATAGATGCTGCAGTCATAACCGCATGCCCAAGACTCGCAATTGAAGACGGCCCAACATGGCCAATACCATTACTGACAGTTCCTGAAACCCAAATATTAATGGGAAAAAGGGATCCTGAGCCCTATCCTTTTGACGAATTTGCTTGAAGGTTAAGCTATTAAACTTACCTGTTTTGAATAATTTGTGAGTACCATCAAAGTTGAAAATGTAATTGCCGCATCTCATCTCGGAAAAGAACTAGAATTAATCACATTAGCAACTGAACTACCTAATGCTAGGTATTCCAGTTCGGGCAATCCTTCAGTCATTATCGAAATGGATACTAACAGTTCCAAAAAAGCAGCTGGAGTCTTATTTAGTAACGGCAAGGCCTTGGTTACAGGAGTAACGAATCTCAATGAAGGGAAAAGTATTATGCTTAATTTGAAGAAACTTGTAAAAAAGTATGATTCAAAAATTAGTACAAAAAGAGCAACTAAATTAGAAAATATGGTAGTCAAGGAGAATATTGGTATGATAGTTGATCTGAAAGCCATGGCTTTAGCAATACCAGGTTCTGAATATGATCCACTAAGATTCCAAGGATTAATATTAAGAATGGAAAAGCCAGAGGCTAGCTTCATCATTTTTGAATCTGGAGTCTTAATTGTTACTGATATAGTTAGTGAAGCAAAAGCTAAAAAAGCTCTTAAAGAATTAAAAAAGTTCATGACTGAAAGTGGCCTCGCTTCATAATGGAAGATAGACGTCTGGAAATACTCTCAGATTCTATAGATACGGCAGTGAAACAAGCATGTAATGAAGATATTACCGTTTCTTTTTCGGGAGGAATTGATTCCACATTGGTAGCATTTCTAGCTAAAAAATATTCAAATGTTGAGCTTATTGCAGTAGGAACGCCAAAATCTTATGATTTAGAGGCTGCAAAAACAGCTGCTGAAATGATTGAAATGGATCTTAAAGTTATTGAACTTGAGCCTAAACAGATGGTTGCAGAAGGACTGGATATGCAAAATAAATTAGAACTAAAGGCTATTGAAATTGAATTCATGCTACCATTCTGGATAGCCGCTAAGAACTCAAAAAACTCAATACTAATGTGCGGTCAAGGAGCTGATGAATTATTTGGAGGGTATGCTAGATTTAGAAAAGAAGAAGCAAAAAATGACCTAACAAAAGAAGTTTCTGATTTAAATAAAAGATTACAAAATAGAGAAAGAAAAATTGCTGAAATATTCAATTTAGAATTATCTTGTCCTTACCTTTCTGATATTGTAGTTAAAGCCGCTAATTCCTTTAGTGAAAAAGAACGCATCGGTGATGTTGGGAAAGTTCCTCTTAGGCTGGCTGCAAAAAAACTAGGATTACCTAGCGAAATTGCTGATAGAAAAAAGAAGGCTGCCCAATATGGAAGTGGGAGTCAAAAGGCAATACGTAAAATTATGAAACATAAAATTGAAATTGAAATAGTATTTGATTCAAAAAATATCGCTGAATCTGTAGCTAAATCAACTGAACCTGAAAATAAAGGCTGGGTTGAAACAAGTGTTATTGATAACAAGATAAAAGCTATTGTTAAAGCTGAAAGTTTAGGTAGTTTAAGAGAAGCAACTGAAGACTTTATGGCCTGTATTTCAGTTGCTGAGAAAGTAGCAAACCAATAGGAAAACTAACAAAGACTGACCTTCGTAGCACGCTATGAGCCAAACTTATGCTGACATGCTATCACAAGTAAAAGATTTCCATGATAAACATGAATTTAGTAAAAAAGAGAATAATGGTCATGATATGGCCTACCGAATATTACTAACTATAGAAGAATTAGGTGAATTGGCTGAATGTTTCACAAAGGGAAAACCCCATTCTGAAAAAGCAGAAGAACTAGCTGACATCTTAATTTTAACAATAGGTCACGCTATTGCAATGGACGTTGATTTAGAAGCTGCATTTAATGAAAAAATGAAAGAAATTATGACTCGGCCAGCCATAAAAGGTGAATTTGGAATTCGAGTTACTAAATACCAACAACAATAGATTGGTAAATACTAAATATAATACTCTTTGTGTTCATAACGTGTCTCTACCAAAAGATAACAAAGATTCAGTGGCTGAACCTGTAAAAGGTCTCGAGGGAATCGTCGCTGCAGATACTAAACTAAGCTCAGTCAATGGTGAAAAAGGAATCTTAAGATATTGTGGATACAATATAGATGACTTAGCATTTGATACTACTTTCGAAGAAACCATTTGCCTACTTTATGATACTGAATTACCAAATAAAGAACGTCTTGATGAGATGACGCAAAGAATAGGTGAAGCAAGAGTACTTCCCAAAGAAGTAATCAAAGTAATTACCGAATTGTCTGGTAAAACTTCTCCAATGAGCACATTAAGAACCGTAGTCTCAAGCTTGGGGCACTTTGAAAAGAATGTTCATCTAAATGATTTACCTCCTAAAGCTTTACGTTTAGTTGGTCAAATATCTACTGCTGTTGCAATTATACATAGATTAAGAGAAGGACTACCACTTATCGAAGCTGATCCAAACCGAGGTCATGCTGAAGACTTTTTAAGAATGCTACATGGAAAAGAACCAACTGACATCCAAATTCAAGCATTAAATCTTTATCTTATTTTATTGGCAGATCACGGTTTTAACGCATCTACGTTTTCAGCTAGAGTTACAGCAGGAACCTTAGCAAATATGCACTCTGCAATAACCTCTGCAGTAGGTACTCTTAGTGGACCACTACATGGAGGTGCAAATGAAAAAGCCATGGAAATGATTATTGAAGTTGGGAAAATTGAAAATGCATCTGCATTTATCGAAAATGCATTGAATACCAAGCAAAAGATAATGGGATTCGGACATCGTGTTTACAAGGTAGACGATGCACGTAAACCACATCTGAAGGGTATGGCTAAGAAACTCTGGGAAGAAAGAGGAGATATGGAAATTTTTAACGTTTCAGAAGAAATCGAAAAGCAAGTAAAAACCAGAAAACCCATTATCACAAACGTTGACTTTTATTCAGCACCTCTTCTGTATGGACTTGATATTCCTACTGATTTGTTCACACCACTTTTTGCAATGTCAAGAGTGGCAGGTTGGACTGCACATGTTTTAGAACAATATAAAAATAATCGATTAATTAGACCAAGGGCAAGATACGTTGGAACTATAGATAGAACTTTTAGACCGATAGAACAAAGATAAATTATACAAAGATATTAAAACTAGTTCATTTCTCATCAGTGCATATGATTTCTATCGAAGAAGCTAGAGAAGCAATTCGGAACGATGAAATTGTAATTTATCCAACTGATACCGTTTTAGGAATGGGGTGTAATCCATTTAGTCAAAAAGCAGTAGACAAGCTCTTTAAAATAAAAGGAAAGAAAAGTAATGGCCTCAGTATTATGCTAAATAATACGGGGGAAATTTATGATTATTGTAGTGTAAATAAGAAATATGAAAAAATTATCTCTAACTTTTTACCAGGTCCTATAACTCTTATAATGAAATCTAAAAAGGTTTTTGCAAAGGGAGTTACCAGAAATGAAACTATTGCAATCAGAATACCTTTGAACAAAACATCTAATGATTTAGCAAAGAATATTCCAGTAATAACTACTAGTGCAAACATTCATGGCGAAGATATTGCCAAAAATATAGAGGAAGCAAAGAATATATTTGGAGATAATTGTTATTATTTAGAAGGAGAAAAGCCAACGGGAATTGAGTCTACCATTCTTGATATATCAAAAGATAAGCCTGAAGTAAGGCGTATTGGTGCTTTATACTCAACTATCCTGGAGGAAATGCTTGAATCCTGAAGAAATAAAAAAATGGAGAGAAGCCGGCAACCTAGCTAGTGAAGCTTTACAATTTGGAAAAAGTATAATTAAAGCAAAAATGTCTATGTTAGATATAACTGAAGAAATCGAAAATTATGTAAGAGATAAAGGGGGAGAACTAGCATTCCCAACTAATTTAGCAATTAATAATGTTGGAGCTCATTGGACTCCATCCAGTAAAAGTAAAGATGTTTTTTGTGAGGGGGATTTGGTCAAACTTGATGTTGGAGTACATATTGATGGATACATTGGAGATAATGCATTAACTATTGAAATAGGAAGTGATAATTATAAAAAAATGATAGAAGCCTCACGTGAGGCACTCAACAAAGCCGTAGAGATTGCATCTGCAGGTATCGGCGTTGGTGTCATTGGCCATGCAGTACAAGAAACAATAGAGAGATATGGATATCGACCAATTGCTAATTTGACGGGACATAGAATAAAGAGATATAATTTGCACAGCGGCGTTTCAATCCCCAGTGTAGGAGAAAGAGGCGGACCAGTTCTAAAAACTGGAGATATAGTAGCGATAGAACCATTTGTAACTGACGGAGCTGGAAGAGTAGGTGGGAAGAGAAATTCAAATATATACCATCTGAGACAAATACGCAATATTCGGGATGAAAAAGCGACGGAATTGATGATAGAAATAAGAGATAGATACAAGGGATTACCATTTGCTGAAAGGTGGTTGCATACATTTCAAGAAGATGCTGCAAAAAATTTACAAAAACTAATTAGAGCTGGAATAGTTTCCTATTATCCCGTCCTAGATGAATTGGGGAAGGGTATGGTAGCTCAGTCTGAACATACAATAATGATAACCAGTAGTGGTAATGAGGTCTTGACTAAATGAAAGACTCTGAACTAAAAAAAAGATTAGATAAAGTCATTAAATCCCCAATGCTGCAAATAAATTTTCTTGCAGCCTTAACTGGAGCTTTCGCAGCTATCATAACTTGGATTTTTATAAATTTAAGTAATTTAATTAAAGAATTTTTCTATGGTGACAGTTTTGTTAATCATTCTTTAAGAGGGACGGAGAATGAATGGTTTATCATATTCATACCTGCTTTTGGCGGACTAATTGCAGGATTAATAATTGAGTATGGATCCAAAGATGCTAAGGGTGCTGGTGTGCCTATAGTAATGGAAGCTGTGGCAGTTAAACAAGCTAGATTAAGTGCGAAAAAAGCTGTTGCTAAATTCTTTGCTTCTGCTGCAAGTATTGGTACTGGAATGTCATTAGGCCGTGTTGGACCAATGATTGTTATTTCGTCCACCATTGGTTCTGAGATTGGGCAAAGAACTGGAAAAACGGTAGAAGAAACAAGAACTATAATTGGGTGTGGAGCTGCAAGCGCAATTACTGCTGCATTCAATGCTCCATTAGGTGGAGTTCTATTTGCAATTGAATTAATTCTGGCTGAATTAAAAACTAGATCCTTTATTCCAATTGTGGTAGCTGCTGTGATAGCTACTACTGTGGGTAGAAGTTTGGCTGGAGATGTCGCTGCATTTGATGAAATACCTCAATACACTCTCAGCTCACCAATCGAATATCCTTTCTATATTATTCTGGGCTTGATAGTCGGCTTGGCTGCTTCCATTTTTATAAAATTGATGAACTATGTTGAGGATAATATTGAAAAAATAAAAGGAATACCAGTACCATTCAGGACCTGTTTGGGAGGCTTATGCGTTGGGCTAATTGCACTTTCTTTTCCACATGTATTAGGAAATGGATTTGATGTTACTTCTGATTTAATCTCATTAGATTCAGATGAGTCTGAAGGACTTATAATTGGAAATAGTTTTCCAGAAAGTACCAATGTCAGTTCAGGAATAAGTAGCTTATTGATTTTTATATTGTCAATTATGGCACTAAAAATAATTGCTACATCCATATCAATTGGGAGTGGGGGGTCTGGTGGTATCTTTACTCCTAGTTTGTTTATTGGGGCCGCAATTGGAGCTGCCCTGGGTTTGGTCCTATACGATATTGGAATCGTTAGTCACCCTGGAGCATTTGCATTAGTTGGAATGGCAGCTTTCGTAGCTTCCACGACTCGTGCCACTTTAACTGCAATTGTACTTTTATTTGAAATGACTGCAACCTACGAAATCATCCTTCCATTAATGCTATCGTGTGTTGTAGCTGATGCTGTATGCTATGTTATATCTGAACATTCTTTTTACACTTCTAAACTTGCTAAAAGAGGCATCAATGTGGATTTAGGAGCTGGACAAGATCTTATGAGAATGATCGAAGTCAAAGAAGCCATGTCTGATGAAGTCTTGACCATTAAACCTGAACAACCTTTGGAAGTAGCGCTACAAATTATAGAAGATACAGGACACATGAGCTTACCCGTTTTAAATGATAATAATCAATTATACGGAATTATTACGTGGTCAGACATACACGAAGCTGCAATAAAACATGAAAGACACTTAACTGTTCGTGACTATTGTGTAACCGATTTAATTACAATTACTAAGCATGAAACTCTGGCACAGGCACTAGATTATTTGAGCTATAGAGAAATTAGCCATCTACCTGTTGTTAGCAAAACCGATGATAAGAAGTTGATTGGAATTATCACTAAAGGTGATATCATAAAGGCTTACAATAGGCATAGATTAGGTAGTAAAAAGACTAGTTGGCAAGAATAATTAGAGTGAAACAAGCTTTTAATTGATTAGTATAAATACAGAATAATGTCACCAGATGATAAAGAGGCTGAAATAACGCTTGGAAATGGTTCTTCGAATAGAAGGGCAAAGAGTTCTCCAACGCTTTTTAGCCTCTTTGAAAAAGTGGTAGACATCGTTAAAAAATATTGGTAAAAAAATGGGTTGGTTCGGCGGAAAGAAAAAAGCAAAAAAAAGACCTCCAGTTCTGGAACCTGTAGGCGTACCTGCAGTTCAGGCTGCACCAGCGGCAGCGCCTGTGGCGCAACCAGTTGTAGCTAATCAAGGATTTCCTGCTGTACAGGCAGCACCAGCTGTGATTCAGCCAGTATCTACTGTACAACCTGTTGTAGAAGTAGCTCCCATCGGAGTTACTGCAGATAATAACGTGATGGTTTCTACAGACCCAACACCTGCCCCAATCGCGCCGAGTGCTACCGGATGGGCCAAAAAAAGTCAGAAACCCTTAATGGACATTCATAAAAAATTAGATCATATGATGGACTCTAAAGGAAAAAGTCTGGAAGATAGATACAAAGACCGATTTGGAGATATGCTACCTGAATCTGTTGCAACTGACTCAGCCCGTAAAGAATACAATGAAAATAAATCTAAAGATAGTGATAAACCCAATATTGTCTTTAAACCTAGATCAAAACTTAAACTTACACCAAAAAACAAGAGTAAACCGGTAATTGAAAAGAATACCCCAATAGAAAGTAAAAAAGAGACAAAAAAGGCTACTCCAAGTATTGGAAGCAAAATTGGAGGAGGATTGAAAGTAGGGGGAGCTAAAACTAAATCTGCAATTGGAAGTGCTGGAGCTGCAGTAGGGCGTGGAGCTGGAGCTGTCAAATCAGGAATTGGACGAAGTGCTGGAGCTGTCAAATCAGGTATTGGAAGTGGAGCATCCCGACTTATGGGATTATTCAAAAAAAGTGAAACTGAAAAAGTATCTACTAAAAAGACTTCTAAGCCAACTAAAGCTAAGAAAAATAAAAAAGACTATAATTCAATGAAAATAGCCGAACTAAAGGCTGAACTAAAGAAAAAAGGATTGAAGACTTCAGGTAAAAAAGCAGAATTAATCAAAAGACTGAAATAATTTATCGGTGAGTAATAATGCTCACAATATCTTGGTCTTTAACATTATGATTTAAACCTACAGTTTGACCTGGAAATTTTGCCGAAGGACCCCAAACCTGCGAATAACGAAATTTACGCTTAAAATCTCGATGTAAACGTTGACATATTTCAACTATGGTTGTTCCTTTTCTAACGACCATTGGTTCCTTAAGATCTGCCTTTTCACCCTGTGGTTTCATAAATATGGATATAAAATCCAATGAATCGTAAATCTGTTTCTTCAATTCTTTGATTCCTTTACCTAAAGGGGCTGCCACTTCTATTATCTTCTTATTACTGCACATATCTTTAACTGCTGGCAATTGTTCTTTTTCAATCATATCCACTTTCGTAATTACATCAAAAGAAGGGACATATACTCTAGTTTTAGCTAAGATATCAACTATGTCATCAATTGACATTAATTCTCTAAAAACTACTTGGGCATTAACTATACCGTACTCTCTAACGATTGTCTTAATCGCTTCATCTTCAAGCTCTTGGCCTACTGTCGAAATAACCTCAATACCTCCAATTCCTGTTTTTGAAACACTACCGTTTGGAGGCCGACTGTTAAGACGAACACCTGAATCAAATAATTCTTTAAGAATAATATGAGGTGCTGGTTCGACCGCATCAATTACATGTATTATCAGATCTGCGGAACGTATAACGGAAAGAACTTCTTTTCCACGGCCAGCACCTCTTGCCGCACCCTCAATTAAACCAGGTAAATCTAAAATTTGAATATTAGCGTCCTTATATTTCAAAACACCAGGAACTACATCTAAAGTAGTAAATGCATAAGAGCCAGTTTCACTATCTGCATCTGTAAGACAATTAAGTAAAGTGGATTTACCAACACTAGGCAAGCCAACTAAAGCAACAGTAGCATCTCCTGCTTTACGAACTCCATAACCACTTCCTTTAGGACCTGAAGAACTAACTACTACTTCCTCTATTAATTGTGCCAGTTTTGCTTTTAATTTACCAATATGGTGCTGAGTAGCTTTATTGTACTTAGTATTTCCAATTTCCTCCTCAATTTCAGCAATCTTATCAGTAAGAGACACAAAGCTTCAGGTTTAAGGGGGGATTAAACGTATTGAGTTGACATCAACTATAAAATTGCACCACTATTTATCATATCATGGACTATCCTTGGAGTAACAAAGTAAAAGAAGATGTACCTGAAGAAAATGAAGTCATTGAAAATGAAAAAACTGTTGGTGACGAAGACAATACTGTATGGGATAATGATGACCCAAGAGCTATCTTATTGAATATACTCAAACTTGAAGGGTACAAAATGGATTCAGGAGAATTATTCAATGCATATAGAGAAGCATCTGGAGAAAAAGAAAGTTCCAATATAATGGAATCATTTAAGAAAGGTCTTGATCAACTTTCAGAAATTGGGAAAATTAGATCTGATAGTAATGGAAATATAATGACTATTCAAGATTATGATAGAGAAAAATCTCAAGCTTCTACTGATGAATCAGATAAAGAAGAAGAAGTTACAGATGAAACTGAAGAAATGGTAGATAATTCCCAAAAAGATATAGATATTGAAAAAGAAAATGAACAGAATGGTGATAATGGTGAAACAAATTCTGATGATTTAGAATCTATTATTAAATTAAAAGAAGAAACGGATTCATGGTTAATTGAAAAACTAAAGAATAATAACTCTAATAGTAATGAGACTGAATTAAGAGAAGAAGTTAAAGAGTTAAAGCAACGAATAGAAAAATTGGAAATCGTAATAAAGAATATTACAAAAGCCTTTGAATAATGGTAGTTAAAGAAAAAAGGGGAAGGAAAAGATACATCCTCTTTAAGCATTCAAATAAAGGTCCAAAAAGTAATTTAATTAATTTTTTTAGAAAGAAAATTGGAAGTTTAGAAGCTAAAATAAAGTGTAAACTGATTAAAGCTGATACTGAAAAAGGAATTGTAAGAGTTGATCACACCCTATCAGAAATCTCAAAAAAAATAATGAATAATGAAAGCGATGAACTTAAAATTATCACAATAAAAACAAGTGGAACAATAAAAGGCTTAAAAAATATCTAGAGCAACCATTAATTATGGGACTAGCACTGAATAAATAATGGTTGACCAAAATGATTCTGAAGGATGGGAGGAAACCCAATACGAATCTTTGGATTGGGGAGGTGATGAAGATAATGGAAGTAATTCAGTTTCATTATATCCTACTACCAGTAAGCCATCTCAAGCTGCCATAGCTTTACTTCTTGCCGGATTCATACTGTTAGGAACTGCTACAACAATGAATGGAATACTGAGTGATAGTGAAAAAATACAAGGTGTCACCATAAAATATAATGAAGTAATGGGTGAAATGGGTATTCAAGTTGATGATGAAGATAATGAAATTGATGAATCCTTTGTCCGTCAGGTTTTAAAATTTGGAATGTTCTGGGAATTAATCTGTGCAATTCTTACCTTTGTTGCAAGTGCCTTATTGATGATGAGACAGAATTATAATATTGTATTAATTGGATGTGCTGCAGCCATTATTGGTCTTGGAGGCTTATTATTATCAACATTATTTGGAGCAATCGCCTTGTACCTGACTTTTCAAAGTAAACCTGAATTTGGTATAAATGATCAAGATGAGAGCTGGTGAGGTTGTTATCGGAACTATTAGATTATCTAAAAATTAAAGAATTATATCCTCCACAAAAAGAGGCTGTTGCTCTTGTTGAAAAAGGAGAATCTGTTTTGATGTCTGTACCGACTGCAGCTGGCAAAACTTTAGTTGCGTATGCTGCATTAATAAGAGCTGTAAAAGCTAAGAAAAAAGGCATTTATCTTGTACCATTGCGAGCGTTGGCATGGGAAAAAGTAAATGAATTAAAAGACATATGTAAAAATATACTCAATGGTGCAAAAATTGGAGTTTCTGTCGGAGACTATGACAAAGCTAGAGGATTATCAAAATATGACATTATCGTTTCAACCTCTGAAAGAGCTGATTCCTTAATTCGGCATAATCCTTCATGGTTATCTGAAGTGGAATGCTTAGTATCAGATGAGATACACTTGCTTAATGATTCTGGTAGAGGGCCTACACTTGAAATAACACTTTCCAAATTTAGAGAAATAAATCCAAATATACAGATTATAGGGCTTTCAGCTACAGTTTCCAATTCTAGAGAAATAGCTGATTGGTTAGATGCAAAATTAGTTGAAAGTGATTTTAGACCTGTACCTCTCAGAAAGGGGATTTCACTGGAGGGGACTGTTGAATGGGAAGATGGTGAAAAAAAATACATGGGTTTGGATGGTGTTGAAGGAATTGCAATTGATAATTTACCTGAACAATGTTTGGTGTTTGTTGGAACACGAAGATCTGCAGAAGCTCAAGCAAAAAAATTGAGCCGGATGGTAGGTGGGAAATTAGACGAAACACAGAAAAAAGAATTAGAGAAATTTGCAGAACAAATTCAAAAAAATGCCGATGAAATAACTTCTGTCGATTCTAATTTATCAAAATTAATTTCAAATGGAGTAGCTTACCACCACGCAGGATTAACAAATAGACAGAGACAAATAATTGAAACGGCTTTTAAAGAAAAATCGCTAAAAGCACTATGTGCAACCCCAACCTTGGCAGCTGGAGTAAACTTACCTGCTAGAAGAGTCATTATTAGAGATTTGAGCCGTTGGGATTCTTCTTTTCAATCCAATCAACCATTACCTGTCTTAGAAGTTCAGCAAATGTTGGGAAGAGCAGGAAGGCCTGGCTTTGATGTTGATGGACAAGGCGTGTTAATTGCTAAAAAAAGAGAACAAGTAGAATCTTTCACGGAGCGCTATTTTGAAGGTGAAACTGAACCTGTAATTTCTAGATTGGGTAGTGAGCCTGCACTAAGAACTCATCTTTTATCTCTAATTACTTCTGGAACAATCAATACAAGAGAGGGACTTCATAAATTCCTTGAAAAAACACTATTTGGGGCACAAGGAGAACTGTGGCGAACGCAACATAGACTCAATAAAGTTCTTGATTTCTTAGATGAAGAAAAGCTAATTAAGATTGAAGGTAAAAAAAATAACGAATTTCAACCTGCCAGCGAAGTGGTAGAAGAAAAATTAAAACCTACTGCATTTGGAAGAAAAGTATCCCAATTATATATTGATCCTTTATCTGGAGTAATAATTAGAAATGCATTAGAATCTGATGTTGAAGCAAATTCACTGGGTTTATTGCATGCACTTGCAAGAACACCAGACATCTATTCATTATACGTTAGAAAAAATGAAATGGAAACTTACCTGACACATCTCATGCAGATGGAAGGTGACCTAATGCTACCACCTCCTGTAGAGCATGTGGAGCTGGAATTCTATTTATGGGATTTAAAAACAGCTCTACTGATAATGGATTGGATTGAAGAAACACCAGAAGAGCATCTACTAAAACGATATTCAACAACACCAGGAGATATTAGAGCTAAAGTAGAAACTGCTGAATGGATACTTTACGCCATGAGTGAACTGGCTGAACTTTTGTCTCCTTCTAATACTAAAATGATTACTGAATTAAGAATTAGAGTAAATAATGGCGTTAGAAAGGAATTATTACCTTTACTAGAAATTGATTCTATAGGGAGAGTTCGAGCAAGATCTCTATTTAATGCAGGATTTACCAGTCAAAGTTCAATACGTGATGCAAGGCCTTCAGAGCTAAACAGTATTGCAGGAATTGGAACTAAATTGGCTGAAAAACTGGCCGGAAGAAAAGATTCTGAACAACTTCGTTTTGAGTTAGGCTAATTAACAGCACTCCTCTGGACATTAAATGGTTAGATTTGTCAAAGACCAGCCAGATGCATACATTTACAGTAGTTTTGGTTCTAGAATGTTTGTAGCTGGATTTCTATTGACTTTAGTTTTTATTTTAGAAGCTGTTGCTGTATTCCTCTATAGTGATTTTATCATTGAACTCGTGGGAAAGCGCTTTGATATTTTGATGAATCTCCCCTTAATCAGTATGGTTTTAACAGGAATTATTTACATTACAACCATGTTTATGCCAATCGTTGGAGCAACTACTCTAATCTCATTATTCGTAATAAAACGTACATACAAAAAATTAGAAAAATTGAATGTAGATAGTAAAAATTCACTGACTCTGATAATGATGGCTAGAATTGTTTTTATTGCAGCAGGATTAGCAACCTATGCTCCTTTATTCATGGTCTTTGAAGCTATGATAAATAAATCGGTACCAGTAAGTACAATAAACTATTTTCAAACTCAATACATGAGCGTCTTCTTCACTCTACTTAGCCTTGGTTTATTCTTAACTTTAATCTCACCTATCGTACAGCTTTATGGTCGAACAAAAAGTCGTTCACTCATTTTTTCAGGTCTTTTAGCCTTCACATTATGTGCTTCAATTATTTATTTAGCCAACGGAGATTGGAATATATCTATTTTCAAACTAAAAGACAGTAGTGAATTCAAAAGCTCTTTCGCAACAGCAATGGGAACTGCAGGAATATGTATTTTAGTTATATTTTGGATTATATCAAATAATGCAAAATCAATACTCAAATATCAAAAATTGCATTTTACAATGAAATTAGGTGAATAATGGAAGCTTGGGCTGAAAAATATAGGCCAAATAGTCTTTCCGAAATTATAGGCAA
>JAAZXP010000015.1 GCA_014240055.1 Methanobacteriota archaeon
AGATGTTTCAATTTCAGATGAAATTTCAATCGAAAGCCTTAAGAAAGGTGCGCAGGCCTGATGGTACCAAAGATGGAGGTTTGATAGGTGCTATATTTGGATTAATTTCTGTAGTAATATATGGAATTTATACTTCAGATTTACAGACTGGAATAGATTATTTGACCAATCCGGTCAATGAATCTGGCCTAGCTAATCTTGAAGTATTTTTATCAGCACTTCTAGGTTCAGCGTTAATGACTTTTATAGTTTCTGAAATAGAAAATAGTCAATCGTGAGGCAATACAAAATTACCCTGAATTAATAGCAAATTTCCACTGTGGCAATCAATAGTAGTAATTCCAGTAGGTCCTATTTCATTATGAATACCTCTTCCACCCATCTTCAACTTTTCATGTTGTAAATTCCATCTTGCTCCAGATACGCTAACACGTGCTTCAGGCATTGCAATAAGGGAAAATAAGGTACTTTCTTCACCTTCGATTATTTTTGAATCTTTAACTGCTTCTACTGTGAATTGTTCGTCTATTAGACTAATTATAGAATTAAAAGCCAAACCTAATGCTGCTAATGTGTGGTCAATTCTACCTCCAGACCATCCAATTACTTGGATTTCAGTTGCTCCTTTTTCAATAGCATAATCTACGGCTTTTTCTAAATCCGTTTTTTGAATATTTCGGTTTGAAACAAGCCATTCTTCTAATTTAGTTGCACTTTTATCAGAGATGGAATCAAAATCCCCAATGACAATATTGGGCGTAATATTGTGTTTTAATAGTCTATCAGCTCCTCCATCTGCAGCTATTATTAGTTTTTCTTTTGCTAAATCAATTATATTACTATTTAGAGGTCTATTACCTACGATTAATGCTTTCATTTTATTACCTGACCAATTTCTCCTGATTGCTATTGATTTGTTTCAAGTATCTTTTTCCGAAGAACGTGAATAGTTGACTTCTCAAATTATTTTTCTTCTTCTTATTTCTATAATTTATTTTTTCATAAATATCCATAAAATTTCCCTTAGCATGATATTTTTCTCTTATATTCTCATACTTTTTTTGGTCGAATTGTTTCCAAAACTCTTCATAAGTAAAATAGCATGTAGAAAAAAACCCTTTGAATATGCCATTGTCAAAAGAAAATTTTTCGAAGGCTTGATTAATTAGTTTTGATTCTGTACTAGTATTTTTAATTCCATATATTCCTAAGTCAAGTATAATCTCATCTTGACACATTTCTGGTTTCCTTGTACAAAAAATCTTCTTTGAATTATAATTGTCAATTATGGGGCATATCCAACGAGGATATGTTTCAGTCATATTATCTGCCAATTCCATTGCTTCTTTTAATTTGGATAATGGGACTCCTAAATCAGTCGCAAGAACATATTCATCTCTAGTATAATCTCCAACTATGTGATTGGCGGCGTGGAAATATTTTGAAATATTATACTTTCCGTGACCTGGTGATGAATCTAGTATTTTCTTTGGCATAAGTGAATACATTAATCCTGCATAAATATAATCCCTGATCTTGTAAGGAGTATAGAGATAATGGCCCCAAAAAGCGGCATAACTATATCTCTCTAGATAGTCTAATGATCGTAAGTAAGTATGGCTCTTTTTTTTCGCAATTTGTGCATAAATAGAGAGGTGTCTTTGCTTCAGAATATCTTTATCTTTTATAATAGAGATTTCTTCAGATTTCACATTTTTTACAAAGTTTGCAGCTACGATTGTGTAATTTTCTTTTTTATTTGCAAATGCTTCAATAAAATCGTCACTTTTGTCATTAATCCTTTTTTTAAATTCACGATAAAAGCTTTCAAAAGAATTATAATTTAGATAGTCTATTTTAACATGTTTTTCACAATGAATTAATTTACTTTTTACTCTTGTAATTATCCCCATAGTACCGTATGTTCCACCGATTCCATAGTATAAATCGGAATTATTTGTTTTTGAAACATTTTTCATAATATCTCCATTTCCTAAAACAATATCAAAATCTATTACATTATCATTGAAAAAACCGTGAATGTACGAGCTTGACCCTAGTCCTAATCCAGCAAGGCATCCTCCAACAGTAAAGTTATCACCTTCAGGTAATGAAGGGATTATTCTTTTCTTTGGAATCGTCATTCGATTAACTTTACCTATAGTTACTGCCGATTCGCAATCAATATAATCTTCTTCTAAAGTAAGTATATTTGTTAAATTTCCAGTATCTATCCTAGTTTGGTCTTTTTTAAATTTAAGATCTCGATAGTTGTGTCCTTTTCGATTTGTAGTAATTAGTTTATCATTTAGTTTGATAGAGTCTGAGATTTTTTTCACTTTTTCATTGTATTTCTCATAACTCATTAATTATACCTCAATTATTTAATCGATATAAACATTACTATGCCAATCTTAATGTTCCATTAAGATAGGGATTTTCTTTCTTTTCTCTTGTCAATGTAGTTTTAGGCCCATGCCCTGGATAAATGGCGGTATCATTTGGTAATAAATATATTTTTTTAGTAATGGAATCCATTAACTGTTTAGTATTTCCTCCAGGTAAATCAGTTCTTCCCAAACTGCCTCTGAAGATAACGTCCCCTCCTATCAAAATACCCTCTGTATAGAAGCAAAGTGAGTCAGGGCTATGTCCAGGGCAATGAAGAATACGGAATTCCGTTTTTCCAATATTTACAATATCACCTTCATTGAGATAGCCACCTTCTTTAATTTCAGAGGCAACATATCCAAATGCTGCAGCAATTGGTCCAACATTCCCAAGCATTTCTTTTCCTAAAGGACATATTTCAAGAGGTAATTCTAATTTTTTAATCGCCAAGCTGGCGCCAGCAATGTGATCAACATGGCAATGAGTTGCTATAAGTCTCGTAATATTCATATTCTCAGCCTCAGCAATTTCCAGTATTCTTTCAATTTCATCACCAGGATCAAAGAATATAGTTTCCTTACTTTCTTTATCCATGACCAGTGTAGCATTCATTACCAAGGGTCCAACAGGAATTTGAATAATTTTAACAGACATAATTAATCTAAAATGTTATTTGACCTTTAGGAGATATTAAACTTCGTTTTGAATCTTCTTTAAATTTTATTTCAGGTCCTATGATACTGTTTTCTATAACACTACCGTGACCTTTAACGTCCGAAAGTATTACTGAATTTCTAATTACACATTTTTCAAGATTAACATTTGGTCCAATAATTGCATTAGGTCCAATTATACAATGTTCTAATCTTGCATTTTTGTGTATCAAGACAGAGCCACGTATACTCGCTCCAGTATGTGCTGCAGTTCCATTATTTCCGATTGATTTAAAATTAGCTTCCAGATAAGATTCAGGCGTACCAGAATCTATGAAGTGTCCTTCAAATGGGAAACCATGTAATCCTTTTCCGGCCACTTTAGGGTATATGTCTCTCTCTATCGATATTTTTTGATTTGGAGGTATCATCTCTAATATTTCAGGTTCGAGTAGATAAGTTCCTGCATTAATTAAATTTGATAATTCAGTACCCCTTTCGGGTTTTTCTTGGAATTGCAATATTTCTCCATTTTTATATTCAACAACTCCAAATCTGCTTGGATCATTAACTTCCCATAAGGCGAGCGTTCCCTTAGCTTTGGTTTTGGTATGTTGTTCTAACATTTTATTCAAGTCTATAGAGCTTACTACATCTCCATTAAACACTGCAGTAGTACCAGTAACATGATCAATACAGTTTCGCATTGCTCCTCCAGTTCCTAATGGTTTATCTTCCGGAACAATAATAACTTTTTTTCCAACATCCCGTTCTTCAAAATATTTTTTCATGTCCTTTAAGCCATAATTGACTGCCAAAATTGCAGTATCAAATACTTCGGGTAAATTACGAATCATGCGTTCTACCATTGGAATATTTGCTAAAGGAAGTAACGGTTTTGGTATTGTATGAGTTAAAGGTCTGAGTCTGGTTCCTAAGCCTCCTACTAGAATTATGGCTTCCATGTTATTTTTCGTCTAGACGATGATGTATTAATGTTATACAGGCTGAACTGAGCAAACTTTCATTTCCTAAGTTAATCTTCGGTAATTTATTTAGTATTAGCATTTCAGTTTCGGTAGGATCTTTGTCATCTCCGAGTATAAAGGTACCTGAATTTTTAATTTCATCCTTACCATTCTCGTTCAAAAGTACAGGATTAGGTAATCTCATTAAAATTTCTTCTAAACCTATTTTTTCCAAGGTCACTCCTGGGCTGGTTTCTAATGCTTTATTTTGGTTTTTATATTTGACTAATCCATTTCTTATTAGTGCTGCCGTTGATCTTTCGTCCGGATTTAGATAGCGTATTTTTTCACCGCTAAAATGAACAGTTATTGGTGCATTGGGAGGCCCATTAAGAATCAACCAAACATCAGTATCACTTCTTATCCCATGAGACTTCCAAAGAGAAGCAGTTACACACCTTACAAGAACATCAAGCCTTCCAGCTCCACCACATAAATCATCAAGTTTCCAATCTGCAACCGTGTGTGCACGATGGCCGATGACTACAAAATTTCTTTCAGCCATTTTTCAATCTCATTGTTTCTTTTTTGATTTTTTTCCAGTTTTCTTTTTTGGAGTATTCTCAATCATTTCAGCTTCTTGTATATCTTCACTAAAGCTCCATTCTTCAATTTTTCCAAAACCATCCTCTTTAGTTTGTCTTAAACTAAAAGTTGCCATAATTATTGCTCCAAATGTGAAAGCGAGAAGGCCAGGGTAAATGGAAGGATCATCAGTCATTCCAAGATATATTCCAGAAACTGCCATTCCAGCCAGCCCAATTCCCATAATAGCCTCTCCTGCGATTAAGCCTGAAGCAAACAAAATACCAGGTCCATGCAGTTTCTCCTTTTCTTGTGCTAATAATTCTTCTTCACCTTTTTTGTACAATTCAGGTCTTGTTATTCTTAATGGTTTATCAAATCTACCGTCAATATACATTTTTATCATACCTCCAATGAATATAGGAATTGTCATTTTTAAGCTAAGATACATTCCCACAGCTACAGCCATAATAGATATATTTAGTCCGCCTTTTTCTTTAATCCATCCTTGTGTTGCAGCAATTAATAAACTTCCCGAAAATAAAAAGGCAGGGATTGCGCCTTCTAAATATCCACCAATTAAAAATAAAGCATATGCACAGATAAGAATATTGATGTAAGATTCAGGGTGTCTAAGAGCTACAAGACAAAAGGCAATTCCAGATCCCATGAAAACCATTGACCAATCCATTCCACCTCCAAGTATGCCATTAGTTATGCTGGCCATTAAAAATGCCTGTGGAGCTTCTAAGTCTCCATTCAAAATTTGATCAGATAATAAGTTTAAGACAAGAGGAATTACTAATGCACCTGCTGCCACACCAACAATTTGGCCAATTTGTTGCCTCCAAGGTGTTGCTCCTAAAATATAGCCTGTTTTTAGATCTTGTAAATTATCTCCAGAAATTGCTCCTGCACAAGCAACAAATGCTGCGACTCCAATGACTGCAACTTGCAAATCTTGAGTATGTTCTCCACCATAAACTAAGCTGTTTAACAATGCAAAGGTTGTCGCCGTTAAAATTACTACAATTATTGTAACTCCCGAAAGAGGATTATTACTACTGCCCACTATTCCAGCCATATATCCTGCTACAGCGGCAAATAGGAATCCAGCAGTAAAAATAATGATTAATGATAATATAGCTGGTAACAATAGTCCAGAAATAATCCATACCATAAAGAACATTGGGATTGCCATCGCAGCACTAGCTATGGCTATTGATTTAGCAGGTAAGTCTTCATCAGTTCTTATCTTTCCTTCTCTTGTGGATACTGTAGATTTAGTTGCCTCAATCATTTCAGTAATTCCTTTTATCAAAGACTCACGCATAATTACTAAAGTGTATAATCCACCAACTAGCATAGTTCCAACACCGACCATTCTTCTTCGGCCATTGATATGATTTGCATAATCGCCATAATTAATGACTTCGCCATTCATTGCAGCCGATGTAATTTGTTCTATGAATGCATCAGTAGGATTTAGTAATGCACTGGCAATTGGCATAATTACAATAGCTCCTAGAAGCCCTCCAAAAAAAACAAAGCTAGCAATTGCCGGACCTACAATATATCCAACACCAAGTAGGGCTGGAGACAATTCAGCACCTAAATAGAAAGTAGTTTTAGTTTTAGCATATGCTGCAGATTCATTTAGTTTTCCTCCTAATGTGTAAAAACTTTGCCAACCATGTTCCCAAAGTCCGATGCTTACTTGCTTAACTGAATTATCTACTGTTACCATTAATGAAGAAAATAATTTGTACAGCGCTCCAAAGGCAATACCGATAAAGATAGGCATTACTTGAGATCCACCTTTTTCACCTGCAACTAACACTTCAGCGCAGGCGACACCTTCAGGATATGGTAATTCTTCTTTAACTATAAAAATTCTTCTTAAACTAATTGAAAATAATACTCCTATAGTTCCTCCAACTAATGCGATAATGACTGTTTTAAGGTAAGGAAATTCAGCCCAACCAACCTCTCCATTACTCGTTTGATTCATTACTAAAAGTGCAGGTAACGTAAAAATCACCCCTGCAGCTAAAGATTCTCCAGATGAAACTGCAGTTTGAACCCAGTTATTTTCTAAAATATTAGTTCCTTTGGATATATTGGCCTTAACCAGACTCCTTAGAACTGCCATTGAAATTACAGCTGCAGGTATTGAAGCACTAACTGTCATTCCAACATAAAGGCCTAAGTAAACATTTGCAGCAGTTAATAACATCCCTAGAACAATGGCTAAGATTATTCCTTGAGTAGTTATTTCAGGTAAAATTGTAGTTGCTGAAACATATGATTTATGAGATTCATTTGGAGCCATACAGTCACCTCATTTGTAAAACCAACATTAATGCTTATGCCTTCGGCAGTTTTTAAGTTCCCACTCTATCCCATCTTGTGGGTGACGGTCTTTCACTAAGTTTCTTTCATGATTCGGGTTTCACTAGGCAGAAATGCTCAAAGTGTAACGAATTCTTTTGGTCAACAGTAGATGTTGAGCTATGTGGTGATGCTCCATGCGTAGAGTATTCTTTCATTGGCAAACCTCTTTTTTCTAAACCTATGAGTTTAGACGAAGCTCGTGAGGCTTTTCTAAGTTTTTTCGAACAAAAAGACCACACAAGAATTAATCGGGCCTCAGTCGTGGCCCGTTGGCGGAATGATATATATCTTTCAATAGCTTCCATAGCCGTTTTTCAACCACATGTTACCAGTGGTTTTTCAAAACCTCCTGCAAATCCCTTGACTATTTCTCAGCCATGTATACGCCTTAATGATTTGGAATCTGTAGGGCGCAGTGGCCGTCATTTGACCACATTTGAAATGATGGCACATCATGCATTTAATAATGAGGAAGAGAAAATATATTGGCAAAATAGAACAGTAGAACTTTGTCATGAATTGTATACTAGTCTTGGTTTAGAAGGCTCGAAAATAACGTATAAGGAAAATCCATGGGTTGGTGGTGGAAACGGAGGTGAAGCGCTTGAAGTTTTAGCAGGAGGTCTTGAATTAGCTACTCTTGTATTCATGGATTTGGAAGAAGATCCTGAAGGCGATATAGAGCTTAAAGGAATTAAGTTTAAGAGAATGCCTAGGTCCATAGTTGATACGGGTTATGGTCTTGAAAGATTAGTTTGGGCCTCTCAAGGGACCTCTACAATATATGAAGCTGTTTTTCCAGAAGCAGTATCTTATTTGACACAGAGAGCTAACCTAGAAAAAGTATTGGGAACTGCTAGTTCCTTAATCACTGAAAATGCCAAACTCTGTGGTGTTTTATCCATAGATTATGGTTCAGATTTAACTGAGTTAAGAAAAATGGTTCTGGATAGACTGGAAGTCTTGGGTCATAATTTATCTCTTTCTGAGTTTATTTCTACAATTGAGCCATTAGAAAAAGTATTTGCAATAGTAGATCACTGTAGATCTCTAGTTTTTATGTTTGGTGATGGAATAGTTCCTAGTAATGTTAAGGCAGGTTATTTGGCCCGTATGGTCCTTCGTAGAACTGTATTGTTATTAAGAGATTTAGGAGTATCAGAAATATTACCAGAGCTAGTATCTCATCACATAGATAATTTTTCTAAAACATATCCTGAACTTAAGGATAATAAATCCCACATACTAGATATGATTGATTTAGAAATGACGCGTTTTAATAAAACATTAGAACGAGGTCGTCGCGCAGTTAAGAGAGCGTTGGATTCGGGCATTATAGGTCAAGAAAAATTATTAGAACTTTACGATTCTCAAGGTTTACCGCCTTCAGTTGTAAGCGAATTTGCTGAAACTCAAGGACATACAATAACAGTTCCAGATGGTTTTCTCGCGATGGTTGCAGAAAGGCATCAGGGTGATACAAAGAATAAAGAAACTAATTTAGATTTTATAGATATTGAACCGACAGATTTAGAATTCTATCAAGATATGGATAAACGTACATTTAGTTCTAAGGTTTTATATTCTTCTTCGAGTCAAATATGTTTGGAAAAAACTCTTTTTTATCCTGAAGGTGGAGGTCAATTAAGCGATATAGGGACTATAAAATGGGGTAATAATGAAAGCAAAATGGTAGCCGCTCAAAAACTAGGAGATGTTGTAGTTCATAATTTAGAAGGCGCCTTACCTCCAGTTGGAACTATAATCTCAGGGACTGTGGATGATTCTCATAGATCTGGTTTGAGTCGGCATCACACGGCGACTCATCTCATTGGAGCTGCTGCTAGAAAAATTCTTGGAACTCATATATGGCAAGCCGGAGCTTCAAAGTACACCGATAGGGCAAGATTAGATATTACACATCACAAAAGAATATCATTGGAAGTAATTGAAAAAATAGAAGCGTATGTTAATAGTTTAATATTAGATGACCACTCAATAAATACTAATTTTTATAGTAGAGAAGAGGCAGATAGCAAATATGGAGACACTTTGTATCAAGGTGGAGCTCCTAAATATCGTAATGTTCGGGTTGTTGAAATACCTGGAATTGATGCCCAAGCTTGTGCAGGTACTCATGTTTCTTCAACTTCCCATGTAGTCGCCGTCAAGGTTTTGAGGACCGAGCGGATACAGGATGGTGTGGAAAGAATAGAATTCTCAGCAGGGCCAGACGCAATAAAGCATCTCAAAAAGAGAGAGCTCTCTTAGAAGAGACTGCAGAAGAGTTAGGAGTCCCTGTAGATCAGGCACCTTTAGCTGCTCAAAAATTTGTTAAAGAATGGAAGGAGCTTAGAAATCGAGTTTCATCTCTTGAAAAAGAGTTGGCAACATTCAAATCATCCGAACTTGAAGGTGAGAAAATAGGCGATGTAATGTTTTATTCACAAGATATGGGTGAGACGGATATTGGAGAAGTTCAGAACTTTGTTCGTCAAATTACTTCTAAGGATGGGGCATTGGTAGCAGTAGGTTGTTTTCAAAAGGATAGAGGTATGGTAATTCTTGCAAAATCTAATTCAGTTAATCAAAATTGTGGTAAGCTTCTCAAATCTGCCTTATCTTTAGTTGGAGGCAGTGGCGGAGGTAAAGAATCGTATGCACAAGGAGCTTGTTCACCAGATAAAATTTTAGAAGCCTTAAATGAAATTAAAAATTTAATTTCTTAGATTATAGGGCTTTTATCATTATACAAGAATTTATTAGATATTTTATTTCGTTTGAATTTTTTAGCCAATTTTCAAGTTCTTTACTTTCGGAACCAGGTTGAAACCATAGATATTTAATTCCTAGTTTTACAGCTTCTTTAGCAACTATTATAGCAATAGCAGGCGGTACAACAAAATTTACAATGTCTGGTAAATTTTCCATTTTATTTAATGAAGAGTAAGTTCTGTCTCCTTCGATAAATTTTTCTTTAGGATTAATTGGTATTACATTATAACCTTTCATTTTTAAATCTAGATATATTTTATTTCCGAATTTTCTCTTATCATTTGATGCACCAATTAATGCAATTTCAACATTTTTAGACTTTAATTTTTCTAATACCATGTGAGTCTTATAACATTTCTATTTTTAATGTTTGAGATGTCATTCTAAAACTTAAATAATTTATTTATTGTTTTTCCATCTAGTCCCGGGGCCCTAAGGGCCCCGTTACTTTTCCACATCAGAAAAAGATATTTATTCACCCTTTCTGGAGGTCCCATACATGGATTTAGTAGTAGTCGAGTCCGGTGCAAAAGCCAAGACAATTCAGAAATATTTGGGTAAAAATATATTAGTTAGGGCTTCAAATGGCCATGTTCAAGATTTACCAAATAAAGGTAAAGATGGAAGTAAAGCAGTGTGGAAGCACACTGAATCAGCATTACCTGATCCGCCTTGGAGCTGGACAGAAAGAGCTGAAAAAAATGTCAAAAAAATCCTTTCAGATGCCCGTAATAAGAAAGTTAAAAGGGTACTAATAGCTACAGATCCTGACAGAGAAGGGGAATTCATAGCTTGGAGGCTTAGTGAATTATTTTCTGAGTTTAAAGAGATAAAAAGAATAACTTTCAATGAAATTACTAAGACTGCAATTAGAGATGCTTTAGATGAAGCAGGTTCAGTAGACATGAATCTTGTCGATGCTGCCAAAGTAAGAAGATTCATGGATCGTTTGATAGGTTATCGGGCCTCGCGGTTTGCTAGATCATGGAGCCTTAGTTCGATGGGTCGTGTACAAACGCCTGCTTTGGCGTTTATAGTTAACAAGGAAAAAGATATTCAAAAATTTGTGGCAACTCCTTATTGGGCAGTTCAAGCCTTAGCTTCAGGAATAGACTTCCGAGTACGTTTTCATGATAGAGACGATCCATTAGTTTGGAAAGATGAGAAAGGAAAAATAGATACACATAGAACAAATAGTACTGATTCAGCAAAAAAAGTGTTTGATAGTTTAAATTTTGAGAAACAGATAATGATTTCTAAAGTATCTCTCAATACTTACAAGCGCCGTCCCAAAGCCCCTTTTACAACAGACACTTTGCTTCAAGCTGCAGGAAGTAAGTATAGTTGGAGACCAAGCAATACAATGAGAGTTGCTCAAGGTTTGTATGAAGCTGGACATATAACTTACATGCGAACAGATTCCACAAGAACTAGTGCATCTTCCCGTGAGAAAGCACATGAAAAAATAGTATCAAAGTGGAGTAAAGAATTATTAGGTAAGGGAGTTGGTGGAGGGAAACCGAAATCAGGTATTCAGGACGCCCACGAAGCAATACGTCCAACTGATCCACTTATTGAATTGCCAGGAGGATTAGATGAATCTCAAGTGCGTCTTTATCGTCTTATTTGGTCTAGATTCATTGCGAGTCAAATGATAGATTCGGAGTGGACAAGTATGAAATTAATTGCGAATCTTGAAACTTTTGAGAGGCCTTTAGATGGTGATACTAAGTGGAGAGTCACTCCCGGTTGGGAATCTGCTTTTGAAGCAATACAGAAAGCGCCTTCAATCTCACCACCTAAACCTGAAATATTAGAGGGAAAATCCATTAAATTAGATGCTGGTGATGAAAATCCTAGACTAATTGAGGATAAGACTAAGCCTCCTGCAAGATATACTCAGCACGGTTTAGTGGCTTTAATGAAATCTGAAGGAATAGGAAGACCTTCAACTTATGCTGCAACAATAAAGAAACTTTTAGATCGTAAATATTGTAGTGATAACAAAGGAAGACTAAAACCAACTGATCAGGGTATTATGCTCTGTGATGAAGTCATACCTTTCTATAACTCTGAGGAAGAAAAAATTAGTTTATTTTCACCTTCATTCACTTCAACAATGGAATCTGAATTGGACCAGATAGAAACAGGAAAGCAAAATGGCGCAATAGTATGGGATGGCTTTGTGACTTCATTTAAGGAGCTTCATGATAAAGCAGTAGAGAAAAAGAAAGAAACACCTACTAAACGCCAGTTAGATTACTATCTTAGATTAGCAGCCCTAGTCTCAGATTCAGAATTAGAAAAAATATTAGATAATGAAGATCCAGTAAAGATGAATGGTGAAAGGATAGGAGAAGTCATTGATACTCTCAAAAACGCTACAGAAGATATTCCACTTCCAGCATCTGCTAAACAATTATCCTACGCTCAGAGTTTGGCTGAATCCTTAGAACTTGATGAACAATCTGCTTGTAAATTAGTTGGTGCTTCTAAATATGAAGAACTATCAGGAGGCAAATCAGGTACTGCAAGTCAATTGATTGGAGCTTTAAGAGATAAAACAGATTCAGTGCCTAAACCACCAAGTCCTAAACAAATTAATTTTATTAAAAATTTAGCTAAGAAAGCAGATCTTGAGGAAGCTGGAGCTTGTAATTTAGTAAATGTTGCTAACTATGGTGAATTATCTGGAGGTCGTCAAGGAACGGCAAGTAAATTGATAGAAACACTACGGAAAAAAGCACCGAAAAAAGCTTCCAAAAAATCTTAACTCCAATAATGAAGGTTTTTAATCATAAATTCTTGAAAGATGGCCCCTTAGAAGATAGACAATATCAGGCTAATATCTCGCAAGCCTGTCTTGAACAATCCACACTTGTAATTTTACCAACAGGAATGGGTAAAACAGTTGTAGCTCTTAGAGTAATCCTAGAAAGATTAGAGAGGGGTCAAATTCTTTTGATGGCCCCTACAAAACCTCTTGCTCAACAGCATGCGGATTTTCTCAATAAATTTTTGGATGTAGATATTACTCTTTTTACAGGAGCTATCGCACCCAAACTTCGTGAGCCCTTATGGAATTCTTCCAAAATTATAGTTTCAACGCCTCAGGTTGTTTCAAAAGATATAGAAAATGAGCGTATGAATCTTAAGAATTTTTCTCTTGTTATTTTTGATGAAGCGCACAGAGCTGTTGGAAATTATGCATATGTTTCAATTGGCCGCCATTATTCTTCAGTTTCTAAAGATCATTTAGCAATAGGTATGACTGCATCACCAGGCAGTTCGAAGCCAGAGATTATTCGGTTATGCCGTGATTTGGGTCTTTCAGCAGTAGAGAATAGAGATGATACTGATCCCGATGTAATTTCTTATATTCAGCCAATAAAAACGCGATGGATTCGTGTTGAGATGCCTATTAGTGTAATAGATATTGCGAATCAGTTGAGAAAATTACAAGATTATCTATGTGGTAAATTGTACAAGCAAGGCGCAATAGATAGGCCAAGAAAAGTGTCAACTACAATGCTAATAGAAGCTGGGAGGAGGTTGCAAATGACTTACATGAAAACTAAGCCAAATACTCCACCTCAAACATTTACTATGATGACAACTCAAGCAATGGCTATGAAAGTGGCACATGCAATTTTAACTGTTGAAACCCAAGGTATGCTCCAATTCTTAGATTACACTTCACGGATTGAAAAAGACGCTAAGGATAAGAAAAAAGGTAGTCGAGCTAATAAATGGCTAGCATCAAATACAGATTGGAAGATAGCTCAGAAGATTGCAACTTCTAATCCGACGGATCATCCAAAATTAGAACGTTTACTTGAATTAATTGAAGTTCAGATACATTCAGGTTCTTCACGTTTTATTATTTTTGCAGAAATAAGACATACAGCTACATTGATTGTAGAACATTTAGAAAAAGTGGAAGGTGCTAAACCGGTTCGTTTTGTTGGGCAGGGCTCTCGTGTAGGTGATAAAGGGATGACACAGAAGCAACAGAAAGAAATATTGGATAAATTTAGAGACGATAAATTCAATATTTTAGTTGCGACTTCAGTTGGTGAGGAAGGTTTGGATATTCCTTCAACAGATGTAGTTGTATTTTTTGAACCAGTTTCATCAGCTATACGCATGATTCAGAGAAGGGGCCGAACTGGGCGAAATAGACCTGGAGAGGTATTTATTTTTGTTACTAAAGGAAGTAGAGACGAGGCTGCTTTTTGGAGTAGTCGTGATAAAGAGCAGAAGATGCATGATCTTTTTTCAGCAGGTCGGATAGAAATAGATGTGCCAACCAGTGAAGAATTAGCAGGTTCTAATATCGTAGATTCTTCAAATACAAGTTCAGTACAGACAACTTTTAAGCATAGATAGTAAGTATCAGAACTAATATTATACAGACCCGTTGTAATGGATACTTATGCGTAGAAATCCAACAGTTCCTTTGAAAGAGGAAGTTAAGTATGGACACGGCTTTTTCCGAGGTGAAAAATGCCCCTTAAGTGGAGAGGATGGAGTTTTAGTAATGTCCCCAAGACATTTAGATCAGTTTGGAAGAGTAATGGCAGGCGTATTGCGTCATTTTCCAGACCGGTTTGATCTTGAGATGGATAAGCAAGGCTGGATTGAAGCTTCAGAATTTATTGATGCAGTCAAGTCACAAAGACGTCATTTCCATTATCTTGAAACTAAACACTTGCAAGCAGTTGTAGAGACGGACCCTAAAGGCAGATATCAATTAAAAAATGGTAGATTAAGAGCAACTTATGCTCATACTTTAGATTTAGAATTAGATTTACCAACTGATCAAAATCCAGAACATCTTTACTTCGCTTGTTCGAATGAAGATTCAACCGAATATCTTGAACATGGCTTATACCCTGGAGATCGAAATATGGTTCATCTTTCAAGTACCCGATTAAATGCTTTAGAAGCTGGCCGTCACATAATTGGAAAACCGATAGTATTGCTAGTTGATGTAAGGGCTGCTGAAGGTGGAGATTGCGCAATAATGAAGGCAGGAACTACGGTTTATCTTGTTAAAGAACTTCCTGGAGAGTTCCTTAAGAAACTCCCAGACAGTACTTAGTTACTCTGATATCGAATGACAAATATTTCAGATAATATGGATAGAAGACAGGTGTCTCGTGTTTTAATCAGTGTTAGTGATAAAACTAAAATTATAGATTTAGCGAAAAAATTAAATAATTTGGGCATTGAGATAGTATCAACTGGTGGGACTTCACAGGTTATTTCTGATGAAGGAATAAATGTAGTTTCAGTAGATAATGTTACAAATTTTCCAGAAATGATGGGTGGTCGTGTAAAAACACTTCATCCTCTAATCTTTGGAGGTATTCTTGCTAGAGATGAAGATAGTAAAGAAGTTGAAGAACATAATATTGGAATTTTTGATATGGTAATTTGTAATTTATATCCATTTAGAGAAGCTATTTCTAAAAATTTAGATTTAGCTTCAATTATCGAGCAGATAGACATAGGAGGACCAAGTTTATTGAGGGCTGCTGCTAAAAATCATTCAAGAGTGGCAGTTGTTACTGATGCAGATGATTATGATTGGATTGCTGATGAAATTAAATTAGGTGGTCTAAATTTATTACAAAGGCAAGATTTGGCATTGAAAGCTTTCCGTCATACTGCTGAATATGATTCTACTATACAGTCTGAATTAGGTTCTAGATTTGGAGAAGAAGGACTCCCTTCTTCTTTACATGTTACTGGATTGGGAAGCCCTCCATTGCGTTACGGAGAAAATCCGCATCAATCTGCGATTTTCTATTCTGATTTATTGAGTGTGACTCCTTCAGTTTCAAATGCTGAACAAATACAAGGAAAGCAGTTAAGCTATAATAATATTCTTGATTTTGATGCAGCTTTGGCAATGGTTACTGAATTCGAAGAACCAACAATTGTTGTTGTTAAACATAACAATCCTTGCGGCGCTGCCAGTGCAGATAATTTAGTCGAAGCTTATGACTCTGCAATAAATACAGACCCGATGAGTTCTTTTGGAGGGATTATAGCTCTCAATAGAGAAGTTGATGGTGACTTATCAAAGAAGATTGTATCTTCTTTCAAAGAAGGAGTCATAGCTCCCTCGTTTAACTCAGAAGCTCGTGAAATTTTATCTCAAAAAGAAAATTTAAGAGTGCTAGAAACAGGTCCACTTGATAATTATGAAAGAAGTTTTAGCTTACGTTCAATAGATCAAGGTTGGCTTATGCAGGAATCTGATGAAGCCACTATAGATATTTCTGATTGTAAGGTTGTAACTGAAAGGCACCCTACCCAAGAAGAATTAGATGGTCTTCAGTTCGGTTGGAGAATAGTAAAGCACGTCAAGAGTAATGCGATAGTTTTTACACGGCAAAAATGTACGGTTGGTATTGGTGCCGGTCAAATGTCTCGCATAGATTCAGTTAAAATTGCAACTTTTAAATCAATCCCTAATGCACAAGGCACAGTTATGTCATCTGATGCTTTTTTCCCGTTCAGAGATGGAATTGATGAAGCTGCAAAAGCTGGAGTAACTGCAGTTATTCAGCCAGGTGGTTCTTTACGTGATCAAGAGGTGATAGATGCTGCAAATGAGAATGGAATTGCGATGGTCTTTACAGGAATGAGGCACTTTAAACACTAATGGAAGATATCTGGATATTTTGTGAGATGTGTGAAGAAGAATGTCCACATAAAGTTCTTAAAAGTCGCACATCTTCTAAGAAAGGTTTCAGCTTTCAAGGTGTTGTTACGTGTTCAGAGTGTAACACTACAGGCCCTACGGAGATAAAAGAAGAATTACCTTTAGAATTGAGGCTGCGTATTTCTAATGAAGATACAACTGAGAATGGAATCATGCACGTAGATAGAGGAATTGTAATTAATGTAGGAGAAACCAGGCCACATCCCGATGGCTTGATTTTGGTTACAGGTCTCGAGTTGGATGGTAAACGCCCTCCATCAGCATATTCACAAGACAATCCTATAGTTTGGGCCAAAAGGGCTACACATGCTCGAGTTAGGTTTGCAATACATGACGGTGAAGCTACACTTTCAGTTAAAAAAGAGTTTGATGCCGAAGAAGAATTCCGTGTGGGAAATACAGTTCGCCTTGACGGCAAAATGACGCGGATAAAGGCAATTAATTTGCACGGTGGAAAGTTAGCAAAAGCAGCATACGCTTTAGAGATTTCGAGAGTAACATGCTTTTATTTACCTGAAAAGAAATTTAATCCAAGAGGTTCTAGGTATGATGGAAGAAGAAATTGAATTAGGGGAGGCATTACCAATTCCGGGAAGCCTTGAATCTTCAGATAATGAAGTAGTTACAAATTTTGATATTTTAAAAATCATTTTTTCTAGAAAAACGGCACCTCATGCTTTTTCATTATCTATTTTCCTTATTCTTTTGGGTTTTTTCAGTCAAAGTTCAAATCAATTATTCATAAATTTAATTTTAATTCTGGGTTTTGGTTTTTCATGGGGATATCTAATAACTGCTTTTTTGATGCGTTTTGATTATGTGAAAAATTTTTCAGTAGGTACTTATCGTAAAATTCTTTTTGTTCCAATGCTTTTATCTTTTTTGATATCATTAATACTATATTATATTTTTGAATATACTAATTATGGTGAAAGTGTGCGAGATGCGTTGTCATTAATTCTAATATTTATCTTCATAGTGTGGCAGTTTGCACAAGCTTGGTGGATGCGTGTACCATTCAAAGAAATTGCACTTAAAAAAATGGTTAAAGTAAATTTTGAAGATAGTTCAAATTTTGGAAAATATATGAATGCAGTTTCTCCATTTTTTTGGGCGATAATTGGTTTTTGTGTATTCTTAATTTTAGAATCCCAAGGCGTTATTTTTAGTCTTATTTTCAAGATTCTATGGTTTATCTTATTGATTCTTCTCGGTTCTTTAACATTTTATTTATTAAATAGGATGAATTCAAAGAATTGGTCAGATCCAATGATTTCGACTTTTTCAGGTTACTTCGCAGTCGGCTATTGGAGTTTCTTATCTTATCATTTAGCAGTTATGCTTTACTCACGTGAAAGTCAACCTAGCTTTGTATTCGATCTAGTATTCATGATTATGACAATTATGCTAGTTATATATTCACTTTCAGCCCAGACTCTTCGTTCAGAGAGAAGAAAAAATAAAGCAAGCAATCAAAAGCAGAACATTATGAATCGTCACAATGTTATCTTGTATGCAATCTCCTTCACTGCAGCATACGGTGCAAGCAGTTTTTTTCTTGCTTCAGGTGGTACTTCGTTTGTAAGTAATATCAAAAATGTGGGTTTTATCTCTCATTTAATAGTCATAATATCAGGAATTTTAGTAATTTTACTATCCAATTATACTGCATTAGTTGGTAGAGGGTTAATAGATCAAGGTTTTGTGGATTCAATACGTACCCCAAAAGATAATTAGTATATTGTTCTAAGTAAATTATGAATTGGAAACTTTTACTCACATTAGATGCAGCTAGAGATCCTGAATTGGCTCCACACGTATATCTTATGTATTTACTTTTTTGGACTTTTTTTGTTGGTCTTTTCGTTTTGTTTGTTTTTCCAATTATAGGTAATACTCTGGGTTTTGCTATAATTGGAATTTTGATATTTCTTTTTGTATCTATGGTTTGGTATTTTCATAAAACTGGTATTTTTGCAGACTAAATCAAAAATTATATTCTTCTCTGTTTCCAAAGCCTTTAGAATTGTCGATTAATCTGGCCCATGAAATAATAAATTTATACAAGTTGACTTTCTTCAAAGAATTTGAAAGAGTTTTATTTTCTTTAATGTATGGGAATTTTTTAAAATAAATATCCCAATCATTTTCATCAGCTAATTCTACAATTCCCTTGATTTGTAATCCTTTAATAATTTCCCATTCTAGTCCATCATTTTGTATGGTAGCTGCACATTTAGTTTCCATACCCAAATTAGCTATATGTTCCGAGTTTGGACTACTAACAAATAGTAAATAATCACATTGTTTTGTTTCAGAATAAAATACAGCTGCAGCAGAAATACCTTTTTTACCGACGGTGGCTAGCGTCATAGTATTATGTTCCTTAAGGTAATTTTTGACTCTTTCCATTAATATTTCAATTAGGCTTAAGTTTATAATATAGTCCGTGTGGCGCGTCATCCCCGTATAGGACTAATACACGTGACAACACAATACGACGTACCAGGAGAACATTTGGTTGGCGCACTTGCCAACACATTAAAGAGCGATAAAGCTATATCGCCTCCAGATTGGTCTAATTTTGTAAAAACGGCAGTTCACAAAGAAAAGTCCCCTACTCAGCCAGACTGGTGGTACTACAGAACAGCTTCAGTATTAAGAAAGATTGGAATTAATGGCCCTATTGGAACTGAACGTTTAGCTAAACATTATTCAGGACCTCGTGACAGAGGTTCAAAACCAAATAGAAGTCTCGGTGGAAGCCGTAAGATTCTTAGATCAATTATGCAACAGCTTGAAATCGCAGGTTTCGTAGTTAAATCCAAGCAAGGTGGCCGAGGTTTAACACCTAAAGGACAATCAATATTAGATAATACTGCATTTGCAGTTAAGAAGGATTTACAAAAGGAGATGAGTTCGCTCAGTAAATACTAATGTCAAGTAGAAAAGTTTACGGTAAAAAATTACGCCTAAATAAATTAGTTAAGCGTAACCGTAGAGTTCCAGCTTGGGTTATTCAGCGAACTAATCGTAGATTTACTAACCATCCAAAACGTCATTTTTGGAGACGTGGTAAACTTCATAGGTAATGAAATATGGCAGATGACGAATTAATGCAGGAGAGATTATACACGATACCTTTACGTAAATTGCACAAGGTACCTCGTACACGAAGAGCCCCTGTAGCTATGCGTATTGTTGAAGATTTTGTTACAAGGCATATGAAACCTGAGAGAGATGGTGAAGTTTTGACAAAGTCTTCAGACGCACGCAGTGGAAGTGGTGAAGAAAAGCAATTATTCATAGATCCTCCAGTAAATCAACATATTTGGTCTAGAGGAATCGAGAAACCACCTTCAAAAGTTAGAGTTAGAGCTTTAAAATTCGAAGATGGCAGTGTAATTGTACATCTTGCCGAATAGGCCTTATGGCATTAATCCAAAAGAATCTTTTCAATAGTCCTTATTCAGGGGTTTTCTGCGCTACAAATGATAATTTAACACTTATCCCTCCCGGCATACCTGATGACGATATGGAGGCTATTTCTGAGGCTTTAGGCACTAAATTTGAAGTAATGACAATTGGTGGGAGTAGTGTGTTAGGGACTTTACTAGCAATGAATAATCATGGTATTTTAGTTTCTAACTTAGTAAGCTCATTAGAAGTTGATAAATTAGAAAAAATTTCAGATAACTTTAATTTGAAATTTGGAATATTATCTGATAGGTCTAATGCAAATGGAAATAATTTCTTGATTAATGATAATGGTGGTTTTTGTAATGAGAACTTAGGTTCAAGATCGATAAAATCAGCAGAGGAGGTTTTAGGTATAAAAATTAAGGCCCTTTCATTAAATCAAATGGATACTTTAGGTATGATTGGGTGTGTAAATAATAAAGGAGGTATCTGCCATCCAGATATTTCTGATGCTGAAAGAAATATTATGGAAAGAATATTAGGCATTCCAGTCATGGATGGGACTGTAAATTTTGGTATGCCTCTAGTTGGTGCTGGAGTCGTTTCTTCTTCTAATGGAGCAGTTTGCGGTCAGCAAAGTACAGGTATAGAGTTGGGGCGTATAGAAGAAGCGCTTATGTTGTTCTAATTTTATGAATAATACTCGCAATTGCTCCGATTTCAGTATCTAGTTCTAGTTTAATATTTTTCTTACTTATGTCGCAATGATAGTCTGAGTTTTCTAATAATTTATTAATATTTTTGTTGCGAATTTCATCCGTTCCGAATATTAGTGCAATTTTATTTTTTTGAGATAATTCAGCAATTATCTTGATGTCTGAACTTTTATCTTTATTTGGTTTTGAAGTACAAATAATTACTTTACCAAAATTAGTGCCAAGTGGCAAATCAGTAATTAGGAGTTTACCTTTTTGCGCCAGATTTATTAATTTTTCACCACTGCTTCCTATACTAGTTGCTGGAGCTATTTCTTTAGCAAAGTTTAGCGCAGTATCATTAATCTGAAAATTAGCTAGGGTTAAGTGAAAGTCATAGGCTATACAAATAGGGGCTATTTTTGCAATTAATCGTCGATGTTTGTCATTAAAGTCTTCGTTTTTTTTAGAGTTTATAACTATAATGTTTAAGGGAGGGGCCACAAGACTGTCAGGGGAGTCCCTTTTAAGGGGGTTTATTCATAGTGTTAACTACTGATTTGAGGTTAAATATTGACCACTGAAAACAATGACACAATTTTGAAGATAAGCTTAGAGAAAGAGATGCGTAAATCCTACTTGGATTATGCTATGTCGGTTATTGTAGGGCGTGCACTTCCTGATGCACGTGATGGTCTAAAACCAGTACATCGTAGGGTGCTTTATGCCATGAAAGAGATGGGTTCTGGGTCTCGTTCACCATATAAAAAATCAGCTAGAATAGTTGGAGATACAATGGGTAAATATCATCCTCATGGTGATCAAGCCATATACGATACAATGGTACGTATGGCTCAAGATTTTTCTTTAAGATATCCCTTAGTTGATGGTCAAGGAAATTTTGGTTCTATAGATGGAGATAAAGCGGCAGCAATGCGTTATACAGAATCTCGTCTAGCGACTATTGCAGACACTGTTTTATCTGATCTTGATGAAGAAACTGTAGAGTTTAGAGATAATTATGATGGTTCTTTACAAGAGCCCTCAGTTCTTCCAGGACTTTTACCTGGTCTTTTAGTGAATGGTTCTTCAGGTATTGCAGTAGGTATGGCCACAAATATGGCGCCTCATAATTTATCGGAGGTGTCAGAGGCAATAAATTTG
>JAAZXP010000016.1 GCA_014240055.1 Methanobacteriota archaeon
TTAATCGGAGCTATATCTACAGGAAAACCCGAAGTCAAAAGTTATCCATTTACTAATGGGTCGTAAAGGTATTTTTGACGCATATAGTAAAGGTCAAGGTTCAGTTAAAATGAGAGGTACAGTAAAACATGAATCAACTGAAAAGAATGAATATTTAGTTGTAACTGAGATTCCATTTTTAGTTCAAAAGAATCGTCTTTTAGAAGATGTATCCAAAATGGTCCGTGACAAAAAGATTGAAGGTATTAGAGACATTCGTGATGAATCAGACCAAACAGAGATGCGCGTCGTTTTTGAATTAAAGCGTGATGCGGCTCCAATGATTGTCGAAAATCAGTTGTACAAACATTCAGTATTAGAGACAAGCTTTGCGATTAATAATGTCGCATTAGTAAAAGGTCAGCCTAGACGAATGGGCTTAATCGATTTGTTAGAAGTATATCTTGAGCATCGTAAAGAGATAGTAACAAAAAGAACTCAATATAGATTAAAGAAAGCCCAGGAAAGGGCACACATAGTAGAAGGGTTATTGTTAGCAATTTCTCAAATGGATGCAGTAATAGCTTTCATTCGTGATTCTGCAGGTAGAGATGCAGTAATTGCAGGTCTTCAAACAGAATTTTCACTCAGTGAAGTTCAATCTAAAGCTATTGCAGACATGCGCTTGTACCAGTTATCTAGGCAAGATGCAGAAGAACGCAAAAAAGAGTTAGACGATTTGAAAGCAACAATGGATGACCTTAATTCGATTTTAGCAGATTCTTCTAAGGTTTTGGCAATTATTAAAGAAGAACTATCGCAACTAAATGAAAAATATAGTGATGAAAGAAGAACGCTAATTTCAGATTTTGACGGTGATTTAGCTACTGAAGATTTGATTCCACGCTCACAAGTGGTTGTAATGCGAACTCATGAAGGATATATTAAACGTGTAGATTTAGATGAATATCAAGCACAACACAGGGGTGGTAAAGGTCGAATTGGAATTAAGGCTAAAGAGGGTGATTTTCCGGTTGAATTATACTCTATGGGGTCACATGATCATTTACTCTTCTTCACAACTGCAGGAAGTATGTATTTCCTAAAGGCTTGGCAGATACCAGATGTCTCACGATATTCTAAAGGAACGCCATTAGTCCAACTCCTTCAAAAATTGGATGAAGGTCGGCAATCTAAAGATGAAAAGGTACTTTGTATGTTGCCAGTAGCTAATCTAACTGGTGATGGACATTATTTCTTATTTGCAACTAAAAATGGTATTGTTAAGAAAACCCGTTTAGAAGAATATTCTTCAAGGATACAAAGAGCTTGGGCTCGTGATCAAGGTTTTAGGGCTATTACACTTAAAGAAAATGATGAATTAATAGGCGTAGACATATCAGAAGGAGATAGTCAGGTTATGCTTGCAACCAAGTTAGGAATGGCTAATCGTTTTTCAGAAGGTGAAGTTAGAATTGTTGGCCGTAACGGTCAAGGAGTAATAGGTATGCGCTTGAAAGAGAAAGATGAAGTTATTGGTATGACTTTAGTAAATGAAGAGGATATTTTGTTGACTATTACTGAAAAAGGTTATGGAAAAAGAGCTAGCGCAAGTAATTATCGACTTACAAAGAGAGGTGCTAAAGGTGTTAAAAATATTAAAGTTGATGACAAAAGTGGTCACGTAATAGCTACTTTTACTCCCGGACAAGCAAATCAAATATTGGCGACAACTTCATCTGGAAAGGTAATTCGCACACACATAGAAAGCATAAGACAGATTGCAAGAGTGGGTAGAGGCGTCAAGGTGATGTCAGTTGATGAAAAGGAAACAGTTGTGGCTGTAGCTTTACATGATGAAGAAGATGAGGAAAGAAATGTGGACCCTTCACCTAATGATGATATGCCTTGTTCAGAGTGTGATGAAGGTAAATTAGCCCTTGATGGAGACAAATACATTTGTAGTACATGTGGATTGACTAAGGATGCGTAAAATACCAGTCAAAGATATCCATATTGATGCTAATACAAAATTATCTGAACTAATATCTCAATTCAATGAAGCTGGCGGTTTTGTAGCAACAAAAATAGCTACAGCAACATCCATTCTTCAGGATATGCAAAAAGGTAATTGTACAAAATTCATTTCATTTCCTGCAGATATAATGGCAACAGGAACTCGAGGACTTCTTAGACAGTTAATAGAACAAGATCTTATTGATGTTGTAGTTACTACTTGTGGTACTTTAGATCACGATATAGCTCGAATATTGGCTGATTACTATCATGGAGATTTTGCTATGGATGACCAAAAGTTACGTGAAGAAGGAGTCAATAGACTAGGAAATGTCTTAGTTCCAGATGATTCATACGGTATCCCTATTGAAAAATGGATGCAGCCCATTTTAGGAGAGTTATATGAAAAGGACCGTCGTTGGATTCCATGGAAGATCTGGCGAGAGTTAGGCCTTCGTTTAGCTGAAGAAAAGAACGGTTCTGAATCTTTCTTAGCAATTTGTGCTAAAAAGAACGTTAAAGTCTTTGTTCCAGGCCCAACAGATGGTGCTGTAGGTTCACAATTATGGATGTTTTGGCAAGATCACCGAGATTTCACCTTAGATATTTTTGCAGAGGAAAATGATTTATCAGATATAGTTCATGAAGCTGAAAGTACTGGTGCTCTGATGGTTGGTGGCGGTATATCCAAGCATCACACTATTTGGTGGAATCAATTCAGAGAGGGTTTAGATTATGCAGTTCAAGTAACTACAGCTCCAGAATGGGATGGTTCTCTTAGTGGTGCTAGAGTTAGAGAAGCTGTATCTTGGGGTAAAGTTCAACCTAAAGCAAGACGAATAACAGTTGAAGGAGATGCAACAGTTATGCTTCCATTAATTTTAGGACCTTTATTGTGAGAGCCATAGTGCGCGGTGTTTCCGATTCATATGAAAAAGCCTTAGCATCATATTTTGGTACTGGCCCAACTGATTTAGAAGAAGCAAGAAAGCAGCACTCGGCATATGTTTTGAAATTAAGAGAATTAGGTTTAACTGTCAAGGAGTTAGATTCTCATTCTGACTACCCAGATTGTTGTTTCGTGGAAGATCATGCTATCGTAGCTGGTGATTCAGCACTTATTACAAATGCAGGTCACGACTCTCGCTTGGGCGAAAAAACAGCTATTGTCGAAGCCTTAGAAGATGATCTCAATTTAGAATTTATGAATTCTGGAGGACGGATGGATGGAGGTGATGTATTTCAATTTGGGAATAAATTTTTAGTTGGACATAGCAGCCGCACTAATAATAGGGGAATTCAAAATCTTAAAGATTTTGTTGAATTTCGGGGATTTGATTTACATGTTATTGAAGTTCCTAAGAGATCACTCCACCTAATCTCAGTTTGTACTTCTCCGATGCCAGATGTACTTCTGGCCCCAGAAGGTTGGTTTAAACCTTCAGATTTTCCAGATGATACTGAGATTCTTTTAGTTCCTAACGAAGAGGCTTATGGAGCCAATGTAATTTCATTTGGAAAGGAGGTTATGGTTTCTAAAGGCTATGATATAACTTCTAAAATTTTAATAGATAAAGGTCTTAATTTACATTATATGGAAATGTCTCAGTTTAGGGCCGGAGATGGTTCATTAACTTGTCTTTCAGTAATTTATGAATAACTATAATTGTTAATATAATGACCTAATACATTAATTATCCTATGACAGTTATCAATAGTCCTGCAAAGATAGAAGCTTCCACTGGTAAATTAGGTATTCTCATGCCTGGTTTAGGTGCCGTAAGTACTACATTCATAGCTGGGACTTTGGCAATTCGCAACGGTTTTTCGAGCCCAATAGGTTCGATAACTCAAATGGGTTCATTACGCCTTGGAAAAAGAAATGAAAACCGTGAAGTAGATATCAAAGACTTTGTACCATTGACTAAACTGGATGATTTAGTTTTTGGAGGATGGGATATTTTTGATGATAATTGTTATGAAGCTGCAGTAAAGGCAGGCGTAATTGAAAAGGAATTACTTGATCAGGTTAAATCTGAATTATCTAGTATCAAACCCATGAAGGCCGTTTTTGATAAGAATTTTGTTAAGAAATTAAATGGCACTTACATTAAATCGGTTAAAGGTCATAGAGCTCGTATTGAGGCTTTACGAAAAGATATACGTGACTTTAAAGAAAAAAACAATTTAGAAAGAGTCGTTATGATTTGGTGCGGGAGTACTGAGATTTACCAAGAGCCCGTAGAGTCAGTTTATGGTTCTTTAAGTTCATTTGAGAATGCTTTAGACAATGATGAGATACCTTTGGCGCCTTCCATTCTTTATGCATATGCAGCACTCAAAGAAGGTATACCTTATGCGAATGGTGCACCTAATTTATCAGTAGATTTTCCAGCAATGTATTCGTTGGCTGCTAAAGAAAAAACTCCTATTGCAGGTAAAGACTTCAAGACAGGCCAAACTTTAATGAAAACAATTTTAGCACCAGGATTCAAAGCTAGAAAGATAGGTATCGATGGCTGGTTTTCAACTAATATTTTAGGTAATAGAGATGGTGAAGTTTTGGATGATCCAGAATCCTTTAAGACAAAAGAGGTTTCTAAATTAGGTGTTCTTGAACAAATTTTGGAACCTGAAAAATATCCTGAATTGTATGGAGATTTGTATCATAAAGTCCGTATCAATTACTATCCACCTAGAGGAGATAACAAAGAGGGATGGGATAATATTGACATTAAAGGATGGCTAGGGTATCCTATGCAGATTAAAGTTGATTTCTTGTGTAGAGATTCGATACTTGCAGCCCCCATAGTGCTCGATTTAGCTCTATTTTTAGATTTAGCTAAACGTTCAGGAATGCATGGAATTCAAGAATGGTTATCTTTCTACTTCAAATCACCAATGTGTAAACCGGATTTGTATCCTGTACATGATTTATTTGCGCAAAAATCTAAATTAGAAAATACTCTTCGCCATTTGATGGGTGAGACGCTTATTACTCATCTTGGATTGGACTATTATTACGAGGAAGATTAATGAAATCGGTTGTTGTTACAAAGTATGGTTCTCCAGATAATTTGAAAATTGAGGAGTTGCCTACTCCAACAGCAGGCCCTGGAGAGGTTTGCATAAGGGTTTCAAAAGCTGGAATTAATTTTGCAGATATTCTTTCTCGTATGGGTTTGTATCCTGGAGCTCCTAAGCCACCCTTCACTCCAGGTATGGAAGTATCAGGTACAATTCATGAGATCGGTCCTGATGTTAAAGAGTATAAAATTGGAGATAGAGTAGTAGGTTCGGGATCAAACGGAGGTTATTCTACTCATATAGTATCTAAGGTTGAAGGTGTCTTTAAAATTCCTGACAATATTTCTTTTGATGTTGCTGCAGCTTTTCCTGCAGTTTATCTTACATCTTACCTGATGATAATTCACCCAGGGGCTTTGCAAAAAAATGAAAGTATTTTGATTCATGGTGTTGCAGGAGGAATCGGTTTAGCCTCCATAGAATTAGCTAAAATAGCAGGAGCTAAAACAATATTTGGAACCTGTTCACCAGAAAAGCATGATTTTGTTAGAGAGAGAGGTGTTCTTCCAGTAGATCGAAATGATTTTTTAGCAGAAATAATGGACTGGACTGACAATAAAGGTGTAGATTTGGTTTTAGATCCCATAGGTGGAGAAAATTTAATGAAATCGTATAGATGTTTGGGTTCTGGAGGGCGTGTTTGTTCTTTTGGTATTTCAGATATGGCTCCAGGTAAGAAAAAAAGTAGTTGGCATCGTTTTAAATCTTGGTTGACTTTTCCTAAATTCGATCCTTTAAAAATGATGGTAAGCAACCGAGGTGTATTTGGTATACATTTAGGACGTTGGAAAAATTTAGATACCTTAAATAAGGCAAGAAAAGATTTAATGAAATGGATTGAAGAAGATAGAATACATCCTCACGTTGATCAAGTTTTTCACTATGAAAAAGCGTCTGAGGCGCATCATTATATTCAAGATCGTAAGAATATAGGTAAAGTTTTACTAGACTTCGACTAATTCCAAATTTCTTTGGCATCTCTTTAAATTAGGGTACTATTTTGGTATACTATGTCTGATATCAATGTTAAATTAAAACATGATTTGAATGATGCAGACACACTTTTCAAAATTCTTTTCGCTTCAATTAAGATTGGAGCTCCAGCATCTAAGAGAAAAATAGCAGATGTGGCCGATATATCCTCACAACTAGTTGATTATCATATAGACAAATTAGTAGCTAATGGACAGATGCTAATTATGAACTCACAATATATGTCTCAAATTACATTTTCAGATAAGGCCCTTTACAAGTTTTTAAAAAATAAAATAATTACCCAAGAATTAGTAGACAAAATAGCTAAGGGAATTGATTTTTCCCAGTCCGAAGTTCAAGATAATGAGGTAATTGAGGAATCCATTTTGACTTTACTAAAACTTTTTTCAATAGAGTTAAAGCAACAATGATTCTCCAAACTTTTTTGGCATTCTTTTATATACAAAAAAGGTTTTTTCATACTATGAGACGAAGGCATATGTTAGGAACGCATGACAAAACCCTCTGCGGTTGGAATGTTACAGTTGGTGAACTAACTCAGTTAAAAAAAATGGATACCAAATATGTCAATTGTAAACGTTGTATAGAAAAATTAGATGGCGTTTCAGATATTTTATCTCTTGAGTTAAAAATAAAAAAGAAAATGGGAAATATTAGTAATGGCTAAAAAAATAGAAATTTTTGGTAAATCAATGAATTCACCACAAGCAATAGCTGGCCTATCGGGGTCTGCCGTAGGTCCAACAGGCGGAATTCCTTCCGGTATGTTTGCAATTTTTGCAGTAGTTATTCTAACAGTTTCTTTGGCTACATACTTGCCTGAAGATGAGCTGCCCTCTAATCAAAGTTTAACAGAGGTTCAATCAACTTATTTAGAAAATATATTATCTGATCGTTCTCGTTCATCTCCTGCATTGACAACCTATAACACCTGTGGATTTCTTGAAATGGACTTAAAGGAGCATCTGAAAGAGGAAATGCGTGTAAATTTAGGAACTGGTTCGTATGATTATGGTCGTTGGGGCATGATAGATGACATGGTTATGATTGATGGCGGTATGGCTGAGATTGCAATGGAAGATAGTGGCATGGATATGGATTCGTCACCTTCTTCAGGTTCAGAGAAAACATCATCAAATTCCGTAGAAGGAGTTGATTATTCAGGAACTAACAACCAAGAGCAAGGCGTAGATGAAGCTGATTTTGTGAAAACAGATGGCTCATACATTTATCTTGTTAATAATGGGTACAATGATTGGGGCGTATATCCCTCCGGTCATATTCACATTCTAGAAATTCCTGAAGCTGGTAATGTTTCATATTTATCAAATATATCTATCGAAGGACGCCCTAATGAGATGCTTTTAGTAGATGATAAAGCAGTAGTTTACTCTAACGTTTATATTTACAGTTATTATGAAGAAAAGCATCCTCTTGATGAAGTAGTCAAGAAGGAAATAAAACGTGAAGTTAAGGAATCCAAACCAACTTCCTCAAATACAGTATCATCTGAATCAGAAGATAAAGGAGTAGATGACTCAGAAGAAAGTGAAGACTATGTTGAAGATGAGTATTATGAGTCTGATTATTACTACAGAACAACCTCTTTTACAAAACTAACAGTTTTGGATTTGACCAATAGAAGTTCACCTCAAGTCACTAGAGAACTTTACATCGAAGGAGATTATCAGACTGCACGTGAATCAGGAGGTACAGTCCGCATGGTTTCCTACGGTTGGATGGATATTTATGGTCTGGAAACATGGTTAGATTTTTCAGATTACAAAACATATTGGAATCTTGATTGGGATAGTTCTAAGAGAGAGCAAATATGGATGGAAGTAATGAATGAAACAATTGAATATAATGACAATATTATTGATCAAACTCCTTTAGATGATCTCTTACCACGCATTCATGAAAAATCTGGAGATAATATTACAACACACAAGTATACAGAATCAGAAGAGGGGAATTGTCAAAATTTCGCAGCAGCTTCAGATAGTACTGGTCAGGGCCTTACATCTATTATGACTCTTGATTTATTAGAAGAAAACTTTAGTTTTAGTGCAGATCATATTTTGAGTAATTGGGCCACAGTTTATGCTTCAGGTAATGTAATGGTAATGGCAGAAGCATCACAGAATTCTTGGTGGTTTTGGGGAGATGAAAAATCAGATTTTCAAGAAATGACAAATCTTCATGTATTTGATATATCTAATCCAGGTCAAACTGATTATATTGCTAGTGGAAGAGTAAATGGAACAATTCAAGATCAATTTTCTTTATCAGAGCATAATGGAAATATTCGCGTTTGTTCTACTACTGGACAATGGGGACGATGGTGGATGGATAATCCAGAACCAATGGTCAGTCATGTCTTCGTTTTAGGTTTAAATTCAGACGAAACGGAATATGAGGTAATGGGGCATGTGGGTGATATTGCACCAGATGAAAGTATCTGGTCAGCACGTTTTATGGGCGATAAAGCATATATCGTTACTTTTAGAAATATAGATCCTTTATGGACTATAGATCTTAGTGAACCTGCAGATCCAAGAGTTATAGGAGAATTGGAAATTCCTGGCGTATCAACTTATATTCATCCAATGGGTGAAAATCATCTTCTTACAATAGGTATTGCTGGAGATGAAGACGGTTTACATTGGGGCGTAACGCAGATTTCTATATTCGATGTCAGTGATTTTTCAAATCCAAAATTAGCTAGTTCATTACAGCTAAATTCAGGATCAAGCGAGGAGAATGGCTGGTCTTATTCCTACAGTGAGGCAACTTACGAACACAAAGCATTCCAGTATTGGGAAGATGATGGTTTGTTGGCAGTTCCAATGTCTACACATAGATACTACTCAGATTATAGTGAAATTGATGGCAAGATGTATTATTCAAGTGGTTATGAATACTTATCAAAATTGATGCTTATTGAAGCTGAGCCAGGTAAAGATCTTAAAATTTATGATGAAGTAGATCATTCTTCATTGTATGATTCTAATTACTGGTGGGATAATCCTGATGTAAGACGTAGTATTTTCATGGAAGGAGGAGATTATATCTATGCAATTAGTGAAAAAGGAATTACAGCCCATAATGTAGCTACTATGGAACAGACAGGTTTTGCAGAATTGCCTTCTAATAATAAACCCGTTTATGATAGTTATTCAGAAGAAGTTGAGGCGCCATCAACAGTAGATGAGGATGATGGTTCTCGGGCTTGTGAGAACCAATCAATTGAGGGAAGGTGGGTGCTTTCAGAACTAGGCAATACACTTTATCAATTTGAAGACGGTCTAAGATATACTTTTTATGTGGTAAATGGCACTTTTGGAGACGTCCCAATTCCAGGTACCAAACCTTATGAGGTGGATGGAGAAAATATTACGATAGATCTTCATCATGACAACTTAGCCATGTACAGAATGAATTTTTCCTGTGATGGACAAATAGTTCAATTATATTATAATGATAATTATACTAGCGATTTCATGAAATCTCTTTACGGTGAGTATCATAGTACACTCCACAGAGAAAGTTATTACTATGAACTACTTGAAGAATTAGACGATGGCGTGGAAGCTTCAACTGAGGAAGAGTCTTCTTAGTTTATCAGTTTATTTAGCTCAGAAATAATTAAAGAGAAAGAGTTCTCCAATACGTGAGAATCTTCTACTTCAATTAGCCTTAGGTTGTTTCCAGAACGCTCAATGTAGTCTTTACTGGCACTTATAGGTACAATCTCGTCTGTAACAGAGTGTATGATTGTGATAGGAAAATCATTTGGAGCAATTAACTTTTCTGGGTCGTCATTTGGCGATTCAGGCAAATGTAATGCTGGAGCTAGGAGTAACATTCCCTTAATTTGTTCAGGATATTGTTGAGCAACTAATGCACATGCTAGACCGCCGTAACTTGATCCTGCAAGAATTACTTTCTGTTTAGAAACAAGTTCATTTAGTATGCGTATTCTTTCATCTAATTCCATATTGTTAAAATCAGGTGAAACAACTTCAATTCCACTTTCTTTTATAGCTGTAATTTTACTTCCATTTGGACTTCCCCATAATCCATGTGCCCAGATTAACATAGTCCCCCAAACACAGTCGATATAATATACAATCTCTCTGGGGCCCTAATGTCTCGTACTTATGGTGAGTATCTCAGATTGGAGGAGTTACTCAAATTACAAACTGGATTTATGAAGGATGAAAGTAAACTTTCTAACGATGAACTTCATTTTATATTGGTTCACCAGAATTTTGAACTGTGGTTTAAATTAATAATTAATGAGTTGAAATGTACTAGAGATATACTTGCTGCTGAATATGTTGAAGAGTCCAATCTTCCACAAGCAGTTCATCACATGCGAAGAGTTATTGAAACTTTTAGATTAATGTCACAACAATGGAAAGTTATGGAAACTTTAGAACCACAAGAGTTTCTTAATTTCAGAGATGAGTTAGGTACTGCTTCTGGCTTTGAATCAATACAAATGAGAGTTTTAGAAGGAATGATGGGTAAAAAATGGATAGATGGAAAACCCGTTGGACAAGAAAAAGATAATGGAGAGAAATCGTTATACGAAGTTACTTGTTCATGGTTAGAAAGAACGCCTATTCAGGGTTCAACACCTGACTCCAACAAAGATTTAGAAGTGGTTAATAATTTTATAGAGGATTATCTTAAATCTCACAAAAAAGTATATCCTGATAATAATAAAGAAGCTATAGATTTCTTAAAACCAAACAATGAATCAAATAGAATAAGAGCAGCTTTAGTGTTTATAGAATCATATCGGGAATTACCTTTATTGTCTTGGCCTCGTAAAGTCATATCGACACTTATTGAATTAGAACAGGCAATGGTATTATGGCGCAGTTCTCATGCAAGAATGGTTGAACGAATTATTGGTAGAAGAGTTGGTACTGGAGGTTCTTCAGGTGTTGATTATTTGGATATGACCACTAAATATCGGGTTTTTATCGATTTATGGATGGTTCGTAGTATTTTAATAAAAAAAGTAGCCTTACCTAAATTGAAAAATCCTGAATTTTACGGATTCAAGGGAGACTAAATGCTAGATCTTAGTGGAAAGAGAGCTTTAGTTTGTGGTGGAACTAGCGGTATTGGAAAAGCAGCAGTACAAGCCCTTCAAGATTATGGTGCTGAAGTTGTTGTTTTATCTCGTAGTGCAACCGGAGAAAATACAATATCGTGCAATCTTGAAGATCTTAATTCATTGACTAAATTATTAGAAACTGAAATCCAAACGAATGGTGATTTTGAAATATTAGTTAATAACTCAGGAGGCCCTCCATCAGGCCCTCTCATCGACGCGAAACCTAGTGATTTTGAAAAAGCGTTTTTGAGGCATGTATTAGCTTCTCAAACTTTGGTTCAACTTATTTTACCAGGCATGAAAAAAGCTAATTATGGACGGATAGTAAATGTAATTTCCACATCAGTTAAGGAACCGATTGCAGGTCTTGGTGTTAGTAATACTATAAGAGGTGCAATGGCCTCTTGGTCTAAAACGTTATCGAAAGAGTTGCCACCTTCTATAACAATAAACAATGTTCTTCCAGGCTTTACTGCAACAGAGCGCTTAGAAGAATTAAAGCAAACATTATCAAAACAAAAGGGAATAAGTCCTAATGAAGTAGAAAAGGCATGGCTAGGTACAGTACCAGAAGGGCGTTTAGCAGATCCTTCTGAATTAGGTCAGGTAATAGCTTTTCTGGCATCTCCTGCAGCAAGTTTTGTTAGAGGAGTTAGTCTTCCAGTAGATGGAGGAAGGACTGGTTCAATATAATGGATTTTGACATTTTCTTATCAATAGCACAGACTCCAGTAGATGGTCACACACCAGATGAAAATACAATGTTTTCAAATTTTTTTAATCAATTAGAAGTTGCAGATAAGTTGGGTTTTGGAACTGCTTGGGTAGCTCAAGCCCATTTATCTACAGAAGTTCAAAAAATGAATAAACATCCAGTGGTTCCACATTGGGAAGGGGAAGTAGGATTATGTACTGATTTTTTTCAGTTAGCTCATTTAATGTTTTCTAGAACTAAAAATATTCATGTAGGTTCAGCAGTTATGAGTCTTCTTACACATGGAGGTCCAGTGGGTATAGCTGAGCGTGTCGGAGCTTTCTTAGCCTTACATGGCCTTAAGAAGAATGAAAAAAGGAAATTGCGTATTGGTTTTTCAGCAGGTAGATTTGAATTCATGGCACGTCCATATGGGATAGTTCCACGAGATATCGTTGAGGAAGCAGCTTGGCCTGCTTTGCGTGGTCAAATATTTGGAGAAGCTTGTGAAATTTTTCTAAGGTTATTGAATGGCGAGATAGTTAATAGCGATATTATACGAAAAACAGTACTAACACGTTCTAATTTCCGTAGTGATGAGGACTGGTCCAAAGTTCAGAATGCAGTGTTAGAAAGAGATTCTATATCAAAAGTTCCAGAGAGTATTATCATACCAAATCGTTATATTTTTGAAGATGTTAAAAATATACCACAAGCTTGGAATCGAGAACTTTTAGATTTAATCATAGGCTCTCATGACCCTAAATTACAGAAAGAGGTAAATGAGATTCTTCCTGTTAAAGTTTTTAATTTATCAATTACACCTCCCGAATTAATAGAGAAAACACATGAAAGAATGAAAACAGATTATAATTCTAGGGGAGGTTCTTGGCAAAGAAATTATATGCCAAGAACAATAATGGTTTTCTTAAATGATGAACCTAATTTATCAGATTCAGAACGCAAATCACAGGCTAAGGTAGAGGCCGAAAAAGCACTAAATTCCTATTGGGGTGCTTTAGAAGGAACTATAGATCCTGCAAAAGTATCTAAAGCTGCTGAAAACTCAGTAGTAGGTAATGTAGAGGATGTTGCCCAACAAATAGTGGAACGTTTTGATTCTAAAGACTGTATAATGACTTGGTTTGATTTTTTCAATCATGATAGCCCTCGTGTGGTAAGAAATATGGAAGCTTTCATGAACAAGGTTGTTCCTCGTGTTAGAGAATTGATCAAATGAGTCACCCAACCGATGTCAGTCAATTGTATCCAAGTAGTCCCTTGGGTGAAACGGATAGTGATGTTCCAACAGGCAGAGATGTGGAATGGGAGCCTTTAGTTGATTATCGAAGAAATGGAGTCAGTGAAACGACGATTCATGGAGCTGTAGCTTGGTATAGTGGAGGTAAAAATATACATAGTTTCGGCGGAAATGTTCTTTGCTATGGCCGTTCAATGATGAAACCATTAATGCTGAAAGTATTTGCAGAAGAATTATCGAATCTTAGTTGGGATCAAAAGGCTATTTCAATAGCCAGTCATAATGGAACATCTGAGCATGTTAAGGCAGCTCAATCATTACTTCCACAGTCAGATTGGGGATTAATGCAAACACCACTTGATTTACCCTTAGTACAATTTGGAAGACAAGTTCGAAGAGCAAGACGTTGGTATTCAAATTCTTCGGGACAACACGCAGCAATTCTTCTAGGTTGCCGTCGTAAAGGTTGGAATAGAGCCGGTTATACTCTCCCCAGTCATCCCTTTTTCTTTGCATTTTTAGAAGAGATAAGACATTTTCTTGGCAAGGATTGGAATCCGAAAAGAATAGCTCGTGATGGAGATGGTTTTCCCACATTATCAAATACAGTTAATGAATTAGCAGCTTGTTATGCTGGATTAGCTAAGGAAAAAGAAGATAATTGGATATGGGAGGCTATGACTAGAAATCCGGATTTAGTCGGTGGTTTTAATAGATTAGACACTACCGTAATTAAGACATGTAAGGGCAAAGTTATTGCTAAAGAGGGTGCAGATGGTTTACTTGGTTTGTCTATACTTCACGAAGATTATCCTGAGGGACTCGGCGTAGTTGTAAAAATAGCTCATGGATGGAATCCTCAAGCTACATGGTATGTCGCAAGGGGAATATTGGGAGTATTAGGAATGGAATTAAGAAATCCTTATCCACTTCGAAGACAGAAAGCATTTTTGGTGCCTGGTGTTGTACCTCCTAAATATTTGGAAAAATTAAAAGACATTCCTACTTGGGATGAATGGGATCCAGATAATGATCGCTGGTACTTTAATCCCGAAGATTATAAGAGTCCTGAATGATTCAGATTCAAAATTATATAAATGGAGAATTCATTTCTTCAGAGGATAATTTAGATGATATAAATCCAGCCAATGGAGAAATAATTGCTTCTATTCCTAATTCAAATGGTAAAGATGTAGATTTAGCTGTCCAGGCTGCAGACAATGCACGTGAATCTTGGTCTTCCTTATCTATAGATGAAAGAGCTCAGTGGTTAGTTAAAATTGCAAATTCGTTGGAAAGTCGTTCTGAGGAAATTGCATCTTTAGAATCGTTAGATACAGGTAAGCCAATATCTTTGGCAAGAGCTGTTGATGCTTCGCGTTCAGTTACTAATTTCCGTTTTTTTGGAGAGTTTGCTAAAGATTATACTCAAGAAAAATTTGAAATGGATGATGCAACAAATCATGTAATTTTGAAGCCAGTGGGAATTGCAGGATTAATAACTCCTTGGAATTTACCGTTATATTTACTTTCTTGGAAAATTGCACCAGCCATAGTAATGGGGAATACAGTAATAGCAAAGCCATCTGAGTTAACGCCTTTAACTGCGAATCTTTTAGCAGAAGTTATTCATGAAATAGGTTTACCAAAAGGAGTGGTGAACATAGTGCATGGGCTGGGTTCAGATGCAGGCCAAGCAATTGTAGAACATCCGAAAATAAATTTGATTTCATTTACTGGCGGAACTGCGACTGGAAAGAAAGTAGCTGAAACAGCTGCCCCTATGTTCAAAAAATTGAGCTTGGAGTTGGGTGGGAAAAATGCAACACTTGTTTTAGATGATGCCGATATTGAGGCAGTAATTCCAGGTGTTGCTAGAGCTGGCTTTCTTAATCAGGGCCAAGTTTGTTTATGTGGCAGTCGAGTTCTTGTTTCTAAAAAAATATGGGGCGATTTTGTTCCTAAATTTGTGAATTATGTTAAAAATATGAAAATAGGAGATCCTTCATCAGATGATTCTGAACTTGGAGCTTTAGTTTCTTTTGCTCATAGAGATAAAGTTGAATCTTACATTCATTTGGCTCAGAGAGAGGGTGGTGAAATCTTATGCGGAGGTAAGAGTCCAGATTTAGATTCACCGTATGATAAAGGAGCTTTTTTGGAACCTACCATTGTTTCAGGATTAAGTCATTTAAGTCGAACAGCTACTGAAGAAATATTTGGACCCGTTGTGACGATTCATTCATTTGAATCTGATAAAGAAGCTATTGAAATGGCCAATTGTACAGATTATGGATTAGCTGGTTCAGTTTGGACTGGAAATTCAGAAAGAGGTATGAGAGTGGCTGAAAAGATGGAAACTGGTATGGTTTGGGTAAATACGTGGTTACACCGTGATTTACGGGTTCCTTTTGGAGGCATTAAGAATAGTGGAGTTGGAAGAGAAGGTGGACGTTGGAGTCTAGGCTTTTTTTCTGAAGCTATAAATATTTGTGTGAAAGATTTATGAATAATCATTATATTGGGGTGTAATAGTAATACATTTATGTCTAAGGGAGAAATAGTGATGGGTGCTCTGGCACCACATCCGCCACATCTGGTTTATGCAGATAACCCGCCCCAAAACGAAGCAACATCTGAAGGCGGCTGGGAAGAATTGAGATGGGGTTACGAACGTCTTCGTGAAAGTCTTTCAGATAGAGATTATGATGTGATAATAGTACATACTCCACATTGGGCTACTTTTATCGGAACGCATTTTTTAGGTGTTGATAATTTCAAATCATTATCAGTTGATCCTATTTTTCCAAATTTATTCAGATATAATTATGATTTAAAAGTCGATGTAGAATTATCTAAAGCTATTCATGATAATGCTGCAGATTCAGGATTACTTGTTAAGATGATGGAGAATCCAGATTTTAGAATAGACTACGGGACAATAACTAGTTGTCACTTAGTTAACCCTGAATGGAATAAACCAATTGTTTGTATTTCATCTAACCGTTCGAAGTTTTATTTCAATTCAGAAGTTATGCAAGCTAATATGATTAAACTTGGAGAAGCTACACGAAAGGCAGTTGAAGCATCTGGGAAAAAGGCGTTATTATTATCTAGTAATTCACTTTCACATCGTCATTTTACTGTGGAACCTGAAGTTCCAGAAGACATGAGTAAAGAGCATGTTACGAATCATAATCAGTATCTTTGGGATATGAAAATGATAAACTTAATGCGAGAAGGAAAAACTAAGGAAATGATTGATTTAATGCCTGATTTTACTGAGCAAACCGTTGCTGAGACAGAAGCTGGTTGCTTAACATGGCTAATGAGTGCGCTAAATTTTCCGAACTATAAAGCAACTGTTCATGCATATGGGACCGTTATAGGGACTGGCAATGCAATAGTTGGTTGGGATCCTAGAAAGGCTAAGATATGAGAGACGATAACGTACGTAAAGGAATATTGGTACCAGGTTTACCTCACCCTCTTTTGTGTCCTGAAAAAAATGAAGGCTGGCAGAAAGTCAGGGAAGCTTATGACAAAGCACGGATAGAAATTGAAGAAACGGATGCTGAAATTTTAGTAATTTATAGTACCTTCTGGCCCTCTATTTTGGGTCATCAAGTTCAAGCATATCCCGAGCCAGAATGGACTTTTGTAGATGAAGAATTCCATGATTTAGGAAGTATTGATTACAAATTTAAAATGGATCCAGAGTTTGCAGAGCTAATAGTCGATAAATCGAAGGAAAGAGGTCTGCATTCACGTACAGTTTCATACTATGGTTTTCCTATTGATACAGGTTCAATAGTTGCACTTAAATTATTGAATCCAGACAATAGAATTCCTGCCGTAATAGTTTCTAGCAATATGTATGCAAATAGGGCAGAGAGTATAGTTCTTGGTAAGTCAATTAGAGATGCAATAGATGAGAGTGGCAAAAAGGCAGCCTTGGTCGTTGTTTCAGCTTTATCCAATAGATTACATACTGTTGAAATAGATCCTAAAGATGATAAAATACATTCTCTTAAAGACCATGAATGGAATTTAAAATTTTTAGAGTATTTAGAAAAAGGTAGATTAGAGGATGTATCACAACTTTCACGCCAATTTCACAATGAAGCCAGAGTTCCTAAAGTAGTTAGTTTCAAACCATTTTGGATTATGGCTTCTATAATGGGCCAAAATAATCTATATGACGGTAATGTTTTGGCATATGAACCTGTTTGGGGTACGGGTTCCGCAGTGGTAACTTTAACGCCCGCTGAAGATACTGCAGGAGATTTAGAATACGACGAAGATGATCCTGAATTTTACAAAGGCGATCGCGAAGTTCTAGATTTTTATGAACAACCAGGCATGGGGCCCCTAGAGGAAAGAGATGGGCATTAGCACAGATAAAGCTGCTAAACCGGTTGGTTCTTACGTTCATGCTAAAGAAGCTGGAGATTTAGTTTTTCTTTCAGGTGTAGGTCCAAGACATCCAGTTACAGATGAGATTCCAGTAGGTATCGAAGCTCAAACACATGCTGTATTTGGTAACGTTTTAGCAATTCTTGAGGCAGCAGACTTGAATATGTCAAATGTTGTTGATATTATGGTTTTTTTGACAGATATGAAAAATGATTTTAAGATATTTAATAGAATTTATTCAGATTATTTAGAGGGTTTTGAAGCTACAAGAACAACTGTAGAAGTAGGTTCATTACCAACTCCTATTTCAGTAGAATTTAAGGTCGTGGCAAAGAAATGAATTTTATTTTTTTGGCCATTAAAGAACACCCTTGGGGAAGAGAAATGTTATCTCAATTGTTGGATGCTGGTTTTGTTCCATCATTAATAATTGAGGAATTTTCAGATGGTGGTGAGATCGAAAGAGAAAAATTTGAATTTAGAATAGGCAATCACGAGGTAGGTCCTACGATGTCATCACAATCAAAGAAACATAATATTCCAATTGTGACAGTACCTATACACAATGACGAGCATTGCATGGTTCACATCGAAAAAGTAAATCCTGATTTAATCGTCTTTGGAGGGACTAGAATAATACGCGGTAAAATTTTAGAATTTGGTGAAGGGAGAGGTGGAGTATTGAATTCTCATCCTGGATTATTACCTGAATGTAGAGGTTCAGCATCTCCTGCATGGAGCGTTCATGAAAATATAAAAATTGGGAGTAGTTGTCATTTTTGCACCACTGAAATAGATGCAGGAGAATTAGCCGGTAAAAGAGAAATTCCAGTTAGAAGAGGCGATACTTATCACGATATTTGTTACAAGACATTAGTTGTTGCATCAACATTAATGGTAGAGGCTGTCAGAGCTTATTCAGAAGGGACATTAGACTTGAAACGTAGACCTCAAGGCAATAGTCCTAATCCCGTTTTTAGATATGATCCCGATATTGAACAGGAAGCAATTCGTATTCTTGAAAGGCAAACTTATGAGCACTATATTGACTGAATTAGGTTAAACAAGTTTTAATTATAGGCTTAAAATCGAATACTATGGCAATCATTCGTCTTTTTGGTTTGTACTTCATGTTAACTTTGTTGATGATGATTGTAGGTTTTGTTGCAGCAGGTTCTAGTAGTGGTATAATTATTTTTGCAATTTTTGGTCTAATAATTAATATTTATTCATACTTTTACAGTGATTCACTAGTATTACGTGCTTATGGTGCTAAAATAATAGAAAGACAAGATAATCCTAGACTTTACGGAATCGTTAAGAAAATATCAGATTTGAATGGCCTTCCAGTTCCTAGAATTGCGATTGTACCTTCATCTACTCCTAATGCCTTTGCCACTGGTCGTAATCCAAAAAATGCAGTTGTTGCAGCGACTACAGGAATAATGTCAATTCTTGATGATAATGAATTAGAAGGAGTTATGGCTCACGAAATGGCTCATGTCAAAAATCGTGATACTTTAGTTATGTGTGTTGCAGCTACAATTGCAGGTTTTATAGCATTTGCAGCTCGAATGCTTTGGTGGAATAGCATGTTTGGAGGTCGTAATCGTAACGTACATCCTGCTCTGATGATTTTGGTAATGTTAACAGCTCCTTTGGCGGCATTCTTGCTTCAAATGGCTGTTTCTCGTTCCAGAGAGTATCATGCAGATGCAACTGCCGCTAAGTTAACAAATAAGCCATGGGCTTTGATTAGTGCCTTGAAAAAGTTGGAATGGGAAAACCATAGAAAACCGTTAGACTGTGGTTCACCTAGCAATGCAGCAATGTGTATTGTCAATCCCTTAAGGGGTAAGGATTTTTTTGTTAATATGTTTTCTACACACCCTCCTATGGAGAAAAGAATCAAAGCATTGGAAAAATTGTGATTAGAGCTTCTTTGGTAATAATAGGAGATGAAATTCTCTCAGGACGGACAGAAGACAAGAATTTATCATATTTAGCCAAATGGTTAGGCAAATTAGGAATTGACATTTGTGAAGTCCGGATTGTTCTTGATGTTGAAAGGGATATTATTAATGCAGTAAATAATCTTAGAAAAAAATATGATTATGTTTTTACTACAGGAGGTATAGGTCCAACTCATGACGATATCACTACAGATAGTATTGCTAAGGCCTTTGGAGTAGAAGCTAGAGTAGATGTTAATGCCTTAGAAAAAATGAAAGATTTTTTGAATGGTAAGGAATTAACAGAACCCTTACTAAAAATGCTTAAGATTCCAGAAGGTGGTGAATTGATTTACAGTCCAGCAACTAAAGCACCAGGGTACAAGATAGGCAATGTTTTTGTTATGGCTGGTATTCCAAAAATCATGCAAGGCATGCTCGAAGGAATGTATGATTATCTTGAGAAAGGTGATGTTGTCCATTCAAAATCTTTAGATATAATGGTTGGAGAAAGTTTTTTCGCGGAGGATTTAGCATTAATACAAAATAAATTTAAGAATGTATCGGTAGGCAGTTATCCTTTTTCTCGGGATGGTCTTTATGGTGCTACAATAGTAATAAGATCTACTCAAGAGTCAGACTTAGCATCTTGTGAATCTCTCGTCAAAGACCTAATAGCTAAATTATAATTTAATCTTCATCGGCCTTATGGGTAGCGATATCGTTTTTTATATCTTCAGGCTCTTCACCATTTTCTTCGGTTTCCTTAGCTTCAGTTTCATCTTCTTTAGTATCTTCAACATCTTCTTCATTTTCCTCAGCTTTAGATTGTTCTTTCGCCTCAGGTATCTTATTTTCAAGTTCATTTAAATTCTTAATTTTTTTCTTTGGAATAAAGGCTCTAAACATAGCAAACAAGTAAACTTTAAAATC
>JAAZXP010000017.1 GCA_014240055.1 Methanobacteriota archaeon
CATCATCAAATTCCATCATACCTGCATCTTCTCTAGCAATAACTTTCTTAGTTGATTCTAATCCAAAAACAGTTTCTTCTAAAACTGGTTTTGAAGACTTATAGCAACAGTGTTCAGACCAGGCTTGATCGATAGCTTGTAATTCAATATCTGTCGGTTTTCTTCCTTGATTTTGGAAAAATTCTTTTACTTTTAATATTTCGTCAGGTAAAAGACCAAGTCCTAGTTCATCAACTATTTTACCTAAGTCACCGTCTAGGTTAACATAATATACATTGTTAGTTTTTGGCACTAATTCAAGCATTAATCTGCCACCGAAATAGTATATTTGTGAACTACAGGATTCGCCAATAATTGCTGGCACATTTTTTCAGCTATTTCAAGTGCAGCTTCTTTTTCTTTATCAATAATGATACGATAACATTTTGCAGATTCGACCTTATCTATATTATCAAATCCCAAAAGGTGAAGTGCTTTTTGTACATTAGCACCTTCAGGATCTGCCATTCCCGTTTTTAGACCAACTCTTATTTCTATTTCAGTAACCATAAAACTCTAAACTATCAGTTTGAGAGCGGAATAAAAATTAAACGGCGGTTTTTTTTAAAGGAAATTGAATTGTAAACATAGCAAAATTAGAATTAGAGTTTGGAATCCGGCTGCAACATCATCTAACAAAATACCATGTCCTCCTTCAATATGTTCTAAATCCTTTGCAGGCCATATTTTCAGAACATCAAATACTCTAAACGCAATGAATGATATGATCCAAATTTGTTGTGTAATTTCATTATTGAGAATTATTAGAATACTAATTGGAACTAAATAACCAATAACTTCATCAAGTACATATATGCCAGGATCTTTGCCATATTTGTCTTCACACCAAGGAGCCACCTGTAACCCCACATAATACATAAGTAAACTGATTATGAATAACAGATATCCTGCATACTCCTCAATATTTTCAACAATTAAGTATGCTAACACTAAAGACCCAAAAGATCCAAATGTACCTGGTGCTACAGGGGCTCTTCCCAAAAAGAAAAAAGAAACAATACCTTCGTTTATTATGTTTTCAGATTTAGTCATCTTTAGCTTCACCCCAGAAATGTAACATTCTTTGAATTACAGTTAGATTGCCTAGTATGGCTAACACTGCTACGACAAGAGTAATAATAATTTCTACATTATCTATTAGTTCCCCAATTAAAAGACCCATTCCCAAAATGAATAATCGCTCAGGTCTTTCAATAATTCCTATACCTTCTTGTGATATTCCTAAACGTTCAGCTGCAGCACGAGCGTAAGAGGTCTGAAAAGCTCCGGCCAAGGCCGCTATTGCCCACATTTCACCAGAAATAAAATCAATTCCTTTTATTGGCTCCATCCATCCTCCGAGTATCAATGCACCAAATGCTAAACAATCGGCATATCTATCTAGAACAGCATCCAGATATCCTCCTCTTTTTGTAGAAGTTCCAGTAGCTCTCGCAACTAATCCGTCAGCTCCATCAAACAGAGAAGCAATAAGTCCGATAAGAAAAGCAAAATATATTTCTTTATTGTAGATAAACCATGCAGCTAAGAAGGTCAGAAGCAGCCCTATCACAGTAATGTGATTTGGTTTAATTCCGAATTTACCTATAAAAACAGCTGCCGGTTTTAGAAGGCGTTCGGCAGTATTCTTCAATGTTTTACTAAGCATCTGGCTAATATGGCACGGGAGTGGTTCTTTTAGTCCCTTGCGCAATAAGCCCATTATACATGGACCGCGACTTGTTAAAACAGCAATTGAAATATACTCTAGAAGGCACTGATTTTGATGATCAAGGAGAGCTTTATAGAGGAAAAGTTCGAGATAATTACGTTAATGAAGATACCATTACCATGGTAACTACAGATAGAATCTCTGCATTTGATAGAGTTCTAGGAACAGTTCCATTCAAGGGCCAGGCCTTGGTTGAACTAGCAGATTGGTGGTTTGGAGAAACTGCAGATATCGTTGCTAATCATGTAATGAGACGCCCTCATCCAAATGTCTGGACTGTTAGAAGATGTGATCCTATACAGGTGGAGATGGTAGTCAGAGGATACATTACCGGAGTAACATCAACATCAGCTTGGACTGCTTATGAAAAAGGAGATCGTAATTTTTGTGGTAATGAATTACCAGATGGAATGCGGAAAAATGAGAAATTACCAGAACCAATCATTACACCTTCAACTAAAGCTGTACAGGGAGAGCATGACGAATCAGTAACGCCTTCTGAATTGTACAAAAGAGGAGTAATAGATCCTGCCCTTTTCAAAGAATTATCTCGGATTTCAATGAGGCTATATGAGAGAGGAGTTTCTCGAGCTGCAGATAAGGGGTTGATTTTTGTTGATACTAAATATGAATTTGGTATTTCCAAAGGAAAAATAATGTTAATGGATGAAGTAAACACTCCAGATTCAAGTAGGTATTGGATGGCTGATGATTATGAAAAACGATTTGAAAAAGGTGAAGAACCACGAAAATTAGATAAAGAATATGTGCGAACTTGGTTAGCCGAAAAAGGATTTACTGGAGATGGAAAACCACCAAAATTAACTGATGAGCTTAGAATAGAGGCTGCATCTAGATATATGGAAGTAGTAGAGTCATTTACAGAAGAGCCAATGCAACTTGAAGTAGGTCCAGTTGATGAATCGATATACTCTATACTAAATCCATTTGCCTATTAGCTTCAATAGTCAACTTTATATCTGAACCTTAAAACTGCCATTATCCCGAGGTATGTACGACATACATTAACAAGTTACGAATGGCTCAAAAAAAGAACAGAACACAGGGAAAGCCTAAATCGGAAATTAAATTAGCCGAGGAGCGCTTTCAAAATTGTGTTGTTAAACGGAATAATCTCAATGAAGAAGCTCGAGCATTAAGAGATGAAAGAAATTCATTACACGATCAACGTAACAAAGTAATGGAAGGAATCATGGCACATCGTGACGAGATGAAGGCCAATACAACAATTAAGGTCAAACATCAAAATTTACGAAATAGTGCTCAAGAAAAGGCTAAGCAATTAATTGGACTTAAGCAAGAGAAAAGGAAAGGTAAAAAAGGCGGTAAATCGCCAAAAGATACGGTTCAAGCTTTACATTCTGAAATTCTTAATTTAGAAAAGAGAAGAGAAACTACCGAAATGCCTATTTCTAAAGAAAGAGAGTTAATGGAAAAATTGGCAATACTAAGACGGAGTTTAGGCGACCAAGAAGAAGTTTTGTCCACCCAAGAACATCTTAATGCAGAAGTATCTGAATTAGATGAGTCAATAGATTCTGAGTTTTCTAGAGCAGATGAAGAACATAAATCAGTTGTAAATATGGCTAGACTTAATAAGAAAATTTACAAAAAAGTCAGTGTATTAATGAAGGAAGCTTCTCATCTTTCTACTGAAGCCGATAAGAAGCATAAGGAGTTTGTGGACTGTCGAAAGAAAGCAGATAACCAACATGCTAAGGCTATGGAAATGCTCGAAACATTACGTACACATCGTAAGAGCGAAAGTGATGAACGTCAAGCACGTTGGAAAGTTGTCAAAGATCATCGTCAGAATATCAAAAAAGAGCTATACGATAAAAAGAAGTTAGACAATGTTGCCGATGATGCGCTTCAACAATTAATGTCTGGCGGAAAAATTACGCTTTAATGGATTCTATAGTTTTAGCAGGTGGTTTTGCCAAAAGAATGTGGCCTTTGACTAAAGATACTCCTAAACAGTTATTAGATGTGGCAGGCAAGCCAATGCTGACACATGTTCTAAAATCGTTAGAAAGAATAAATCCTGAAAGAGTAATTATATCAGTTAATAGTTTCTTTGAATCTCATTTTGAGGATTTCTTAAAATCTTATGATGGTCCATTAAATCTTGAATTATTTGTAGAATTGAGTAATAACGAAGAAGAAAAGTTAGGTGCACTGGGTGCATTAAATTTACTTTTTTCAGAATTTTCGATTAAAGGACCGGTTTTTATTGCCGGAGGTGACAATCTTTCTAATTTCAATTTGAATGAAATGGTAGAAAAGTATCAAAGAACTAAAAAAGACATTATTGGACTATATGATGTTGAAGATATTGAATTAGCAAAACTATATGGAATTGCCAAAACTATCAATGAAAGCATTATCGCTTTTGATGAAAAACCAAGCAAACCAGAATCAACACTTGCTGCAACAGCTTATTGGTTATTGTCTGAGATTGGAATTACTAATTTTTTAGATTATATCAATTCCGGAGGTGATCGTGATGCCCTTGGCAATTTTTTGAACTGGAATATTAAAAAAGCAGATGTCAAATCCGTTTCTTTCCAAGGAGTTTGGTATGATATTGGAGATTTAGAATCATATAAAATTGCCCAAAAATGGCTTTCAAATTAACCCGAGGGCTTTTTTAGAACAACTTTGTCCTGATTATAATGGCAACCGATCTTTCATTACTTGGAGAAGTTTTTGTCATCAGTTCATTATTTTTGTTAGCGATAGGATATTATGTTTCAGGAAGAGAGCATGTCTTTCTTGGGCGTCGCTTTCCTACAAAGATAGGAAATCAGTTTAGTATTCTAGGGTGGATATGTTTAGGTTTTTTTTGGTGGATTCAAGTAGAATATTATATTTTAATAAAAGATCCCGTAAATGCTTTGATTTGTGCGGCAGCAGTCCCATTTTTTGGATACTTAGCTTATCATGAATATCTAAGTATAATTTGGAAGTCAAGCTATGAGCCTTTACGGTGGCTAGCGGCTATGACTGTTGTAGCTGGAGGTATCTATTTTTTTGTAGAAAGAGTACCTTTACTTGCTGGTTGGTTAATACATCTAGTAGCAGAACAATCAATATGGTTCCTTGACATTTTTGGCATTGAAAATAGACTAGGGCCTATAGATTACGGAGAAGGCTCCAAAATTTATCGTTCAGGGTCCGAGCATGAAGAAGTCAGAGTAGCCATTGAAGGTGATAGTTGGAAAGATCCACTCGCACCTTCAGTAAACATAGTTCTTGCCTGCACAGCTCTTCAAAGTATGATTATTTTTGTTGGAGGTGTGATTTGTACAAAGGCACCTCTTAATCGTCGGTTTAGTGCATTTTTAGTGACAGTACCTCCAATTTATATCTTGAATCTAATTCGTAATGCAGTAGTAATATGGTTAACTTATGAGCATGTATGGGGGGTTGATACTTTCTTCTGGGCTCATGCAGTATATGCTAAGATTGGAAGTTTACTTGCTCTTGTAGTTCTTGCTATAGCTGTCTTTCATTTTCTTCCTGAAATGCAAGATTCAATATTGGGAGTTATCGATCTTCCTTTACGTGAAGCTCCTGAGGGTGCCCCTAAGCTTCCATTTGCAAAAGAGATGCCAAATATGGTGATTTATGTAATAACTTCAGCTTTAGTTCTATTTCCGTTTGGTGCCTCCTCAAATTCCATTAGAGAACAAGGGATTGTTGTTGATTGGCCTCTTGAAGAAATATATGTGGTATCTTTAATCCTGATTATTTTATCCATATTTCTTCTTTGTTTCTATAGAGACCCACATCGAGTTATTGAAGATGGTATTGTTAGTCCAGCTGATGGATTGGTTCAAAAGGTATCAACAAAACGAGGAATGATTCATATTTCAGTATTTATGGGTCTTCAGAATGTACATGTTAATCGTTCACCTATTGATGGGAAAGTAATTTCCCAAAAGCATAGATCTGGAGGATATACTCCTGCTTTTTCAAAAGATTCAGATAAAAATGAGAGATTAGTAACTAAATTAGATACTGATCTTGGAATTTTTAAGATTACACAAATTGCAGGTTTTTTAGTCAGACGTATTGTTAGTTATATTGAACCTAATGAAGTTATAGTAAAGGGAAAACGCATTGGTCTAATTCATTTTGGTTCACGTGTCGACTTAGCTTTTGAATCATCAGGAATTAAAATAAAAGTTAAGGAAGGCGATCGTATTTTAGCAGGACAGACATTGGCTGAATTTACTCCAATGTCTTCTCTTTCAGTTGCTGAAAAATTAATGGAAGGTCCAAAGAGGTTACTTTCTAAACTTCAGGCATCAACAATTGATAAAGGAGATTAAGTATGGTTTCATTGAAAAAAATTTTCAAGCCAGTTACTTTAATTTCTTATGCAGATATAGCTACTTTTACAAGTGCAGCTTTAGGTTTTTTGGCAATAACATACATAATTGATGGTACTGTTTCAAGCTATATTGTAGCTTTAATGCTAATTCCAATATCTGCTATAATTGATGGAATGGATGGGGCATTAGCGCGTAAATTTGGGACGAAACATGATTATGGTAAATATTTAGATTCAATTTCAGATTCTATTTGCTTTGGTCTAGCTCCTTCTATTTTGATATATTCATTATATTATGACATAGATAGAGGTCCAGCTTTAGATATTATAGATAATGATCTTAATTTTAATTTTAGGTATAATATAGATAATATAGTTGCAATTTCAGTTTCATTAGTTGTTCTTTTATTAAGTATTTTTCGTTTAGCAAGGTTTACTCAAGGAAATCAGGGTGAGAATAAATATTTCCTTGGTTTACCTTCTCCCGGTTTATCTATGTTTATAGTAGTGATTTCAATTAAATATTCTTTAATTAATGATTTTAATCATGTTTTGGTCCCTATATCAATAGGTTTAGTTTCTTTACTGACGATAACTACTATTCCTTATGCTAAGGCTCGCGCAGGCTTTAGGAATCCAATATTATTTGGTATTTTAGTATTGATATTGACAATAATACTTCGATTTTTTGAGAATGGTCTATGGGAAGTCATTTGGTATTTAGCGTTTGCACTATACCTCTCTTATTTTGCATTGATACCATTACTAATATCTAATAATTATTTTGATTAATAATTACTTTTTTCTTCTATAAACAATTAATCCCAGTAATGAGATTATCGATATGAAAGAAGGTCCCGGAAGCAGTGAGTCTTCTTCTTCAGTAGTACTTTCTGGAGTAGTTTCACCTTCTATATTCACATTCACAGATATTTGTCCTAAATTGTTGCTACCAGTTTCAGTAACTTCCATCCACATTAAGGTATAGGTGTATGAACCTGGTTCTGGTTTATTAGCAAGAATAGATAAAGTTCCAAATTCCATTTCTCCATCGCCAATAGTTAAAGCATCTTCAGGCATTATTGATACCATCCAGACAGTTTTTCCATCGCCGTCAGTATAAGTTAGCATACTGGTTGTAGTCATATCATTCGGACCGTTTATTTCAAAACCAAGCACAATATCAACATTACCAAGATTTTCTACCGTAAAGTCAAATTGTTCACTGGTTATTGATTCTGAATCCATGTTAAGGTCTATTTCAAATGTAGATAATCCCGCACTTGAACTGAAACAGGTATTAGTTGATGTTAGACATAGTTCCATTTCACTTTGTTCTTCGAATGGAGCTTTAGCAACAATATTTGAAACTGATTTAGCTAATTCTTCCTCTCCAAACATAAGTATGACTTCTAACCTGTAAGTTGCTTCTGATGTACCTTCAGGCACTAGTACAGTTACTGTAAATGCGGTTGCACCTTCAGCATCTAAATCAATTTCAGTAATTGTAGATGTAGCCCATTCTCCAGCATTTCCTTCAGTTAGTACAGTCAGTAATTGAGCCCCGTTACTGTCACTTAATATTGTAAATTCAAAGTCTCCTGAAGTTCCAGGTGCAATGTTCAGCAGACCGCTACTATCTCGTATAAGTGTTGCACCAACAGTTAGTTCCTCTACTATTACTTTAACCGTTTTATCATCTTCAGCACTTTGATCATTTCTTGATATTGCCCAGATTTCGACATATGCGTTCCCTTCTTCCGCGTCGGCAGGGATGCTAATTATGGCAGTTACTGTATGTTCACCTCCAGCTCCAATAAGTATTCCATTTTCTTCAAAATTAACCCATGAAGCTTCTTCACCTCTCGATTCTAAATCAAAAGTGTCTTGTCCGTCTCCTCGGTTATAGATAGTTATATCGACTTCAACATCTTTACCAGCAATACTCTCAATACTAGTAGGTTCCAAAGCGATTTCAACTTCATAGTTAATAGGGTCATCAGTTACAGTTACTAGTAGTTCAAGTTCTTCAGTTGTTCCATCACTTGCCGTTACAATAATATTCAAATCATAATCTCCGTAATCTGCATTTTCATCTATTTTTAGTGCCAATTCAATATCTCGACTTTCATTACTGTGTAAATTCATTTGGTTTGTAATTTGTCCCCAATTGGAAGCACTTCCAGTCATTTCGATTTCAAGAATATCATTTCCACTTGCACGATTACTGACAATCAAATCAAACATAACATCGTCACCCGGTTCGCCTTCCTTATGTTCATTAAATGTAGTTATTTCAGGAATACATATCATTGTAATGTCTCTGTCTTCTTTCTTTAGATTATTTCTATGGCTTTCATCTTCTTTTAAAGTTTCAACAATAAAAGTGACCTCACGAGGGTTTTCACTGTCCCATTCCCAGTTCAAAGTTCTTTCCTCACCAGATTGTAGATTTGTAACCATTTTTGTTTGAGACCATAGTTCATTTCCATCACTATCTTCAACACGAGCTTCAACTTCAAATGCATTTTGATCTTCAGTACCATAATTTTTTATGACACTTGAGAAAGCAATTGTTGAATTTTCATTGGTTGGGTTTTCAATATCTAATGAGTCAACGCCAACGTCATCTGCTGCAGCTGCAGCCCTTAACCAATCTAAAGATCGGCCTACCATGTCTTCTCTTTCTTCACTACTATTCACAAAAGCAAAAGTGAATGGAGAAACAATTAATCTGTAGTCTCCTTGATAATGTAGAGATAAGTTGAATACTTGAGGTACATCATCCCAATTTGTACTGCCATCTTCAAAATCATCGAATAATATAGTTCCAGTTGCATCAATTAATTCAACATCATCAAAATACCAGCCTTCGTAAGCATCGGTTGATCCATCTGAACCAAACCTGAATCTAAACTTAACATCTTCTCCAGAAAAGTTTGATAAATCGAAAGAAGCTTGAACCCATCCTTCAGAATCTCCGAAATATCCTGGTTCAGTGTCTAATCCTGAAACTGAATCTGCAGGATACCCTCCATCTGGATAAATTATTTCCCAATCTTCACCATTATTAGTAGAAATTTGGACATTTCCACCATCATAGGCTGCAACCTCGCTTTCAGTATCGTAGTAATGCTGGAATTTTAATTGACCATTAGATCCTAATTCATATTCTGAAGAAGTATATATTGAATAATCCCAGCCGCTTTGGTACTCTCCATCATTTTTATCTTTGTCTCCAATCCACATAGAGTGGGTTGAACTGTATGCCTTTCTGTTTGTATCTTCTTCTGTATCTATAATATGCCACCAGTTATCTATTGTAGTATAGAAAGCACCGATTGCATCATCAGTTGGGGTAATCCAATCAGTATAGTCATAAAAGAGTACACTGCGGTCACCCATGTCATATTCAGCCTCACTAAATATTTCATCATCATTAACTCCAATTAATGGGTTAGGCATTCCAGAGCTATGACTAATTGATTGAACTTTTAGATAATCATATTCAAAACTTCCTTCTTCTCTTGGACCTGTAGAGCTATTCAGCGCAGTCATAAACTGTTGACCTATTATCCACATATTTCCACCTCCATCTAAATAATCTCCAATACAAGCTTTCCAACTAGTTAAGTTTCGCTGATTATGGTCTCCTTGAACCCAGATAACAACTTCATAATTAGACATTAAATCATTCGTAGGATATGGATGTAATTCTCCATAAGAACCAGCCTCGATATCGTATGGTATAGTATAAACATCATAACCTCGACTTTCGCCATCATTGAAGTATTGTTGAAGAGTCAATTTCATTCGTGAATCAATTTTATCGACGTCATAATAATTATTGTATCCATTATTTTTACCAAAATTTGCATCAATGAGTAGAACTTTATCTCCGCCAGCTTGGTCATAATAGAACGGTGTAACGGAGAGATCTTGACTATCTTCAGTTTCAGGATCATCTCGGCTCGTTACCGTTACAGAAAATTGATGCTCATCTCCAGTAGATGCAAGAGTTGGTGAGATAATAGCTACAGTGAAATTTTGACTTGAGCCTGATGAAAGATAAAGTACAGTAGTATGTGAAATTATCTTCCATTCATCAGGATTGCTATTGTAATCAACAGTAATATCATAATATCCGCTATTTTCTCCAGTATTCTTTGCAGTAAAATTAAAAATAACTGATTCACCAGACAATACATCTTTAGCTTGTTCTTCGACAGTTAATGCAATATTGTATCCACTTTCAGCAATATCTATATCTGATTCTTTAGGGTTATTTCCTGCACGTTCATCATCATCTAGTAAAGTTTCAACTCTGATTGTATAAGTGCCATTTGCACCACCTTCCCATACCCAATCAAGTGTAATATTACTCTTAGATTCTAGTTCACTAACAGTTTGGGTTTGATTATAAACTTCAGTTCCATCATCTTTTGTTACAGTTCCCCTTACGTCAAATGCATTTTGATCTTCAGTTCCAAAGTTATAGATATTCGAACTAAACGTAACAGCCCTTCCAGGTTTTGCAGTATCTGGTGCATCTAAATTTTTGGTCCCTACATCATTAGGTATTGGCGGTAGACTGTACAATGTAAAATCATCAATATACAAACCATCATATTGAGTGTATGCATCAGAGACAAATCGAATTCTAAAGGATGCATCACCCTCATATTCACTGACATCATATTCTATGTATAACCATCCATTCTCATCGGCGTTATCATATTCTTCCGAATAATCGCTATCATCTCCTGGGAATGAACCTAAAGTCTTCCAGTCACCAGATAAATTAATTTCAAGTATTGCTGAATCTGCAGGTCCTGCAATTCCAAACCAAACCATTGCAGAAACATATTTTTCCGATCCATCTCCTAAATCAATCATTGGAGTTTCAAGTGAATCATTCAAAGAAGGGCTGTAAGCTCCTGTATCTGGATTACCTAAATACCATGAATAATCTCCTGAATATGTTTTCCCATATTCTTCTCCAAGTTCATAATAATTCCATTCACTTAAGACAATATCAGATCCCCAGTCTCCATCTCCGTCTTCAAAATCATCCTCATATTGAGTAGTTATGCCTTCTTTAATTTGGAAATTATCAATATACCACCCTTCATAGGTGTTAACTGAACCATCAGTTCCAAAACGGAATTTAAATTTGACATCTTCACCAGAATAATTGCCTAGATTGAAGTTTGCAGTTTCCCAACTACTAGTCGTACCATCTCCAGAACTTGCAGTATATCCCGGCTCATTATCTAAACCAACAACTGCATCGTCAGGATATCCTCCATCTGGATTAATTACTTCCCAATTTTCTCCGGAATCGGTAGAGATTTGTACGTTTCCACCGTCCCAGCTATTTTCAGTATGATACCATATGTCCACTACCATGGTAGGGCTTGTACCTAGTGAAATTTCATTAGCAGTATACAATGAAAAATCCCAATTATTATCATATTCTCCATCTCCCTTTGATTCATCTCCAACCCACATAGCGTGTGTTGGACTCGAAGCTTCACGATTACTATCTTCAGTTGTATCAATAATGTGCCATGGGTTGCTCAAAGATTTGTAGTTAGTCCATCCGTTAGGGCCGTCTTCCATATCATCCGAAAACTCTATGTCAACACTTCTCATTAACACAGAAACAAGGTCATTTTCTGGAACTTCATCATTATCATCATCCAATTTTGCTTCAAACCAGAATGTTCCATATTCATCAGTTTCCCATTGCCAATCTAATGATATCGAATCTCCAGGACTTAAATCCCCCGTATTTTGAGAGCCTCCATTGTAGACTACTCCTCCAGCCCCATCGTATACTTTACCTACAATGTCTGAATTCATAGAAACGTCTCCTATATTTGTTACAAGAACACTCATGTTTCTTTCGGTATCTTTTTCAGCAATCATAGGGTCAACATGACCTTCAGATAATTCAACATCATACATTACATATGTATTGACTGCAATTTGTTTATCATCATTATCTTCTTTTTCATCATTTGCTATTGTTGCAGTTGATTTTATTTCATATTCATAATCTTCATCATCTGGTGTATTCCAATCAAATTCAACAAATGCACTTTCTCCAGCGTTAAGAGAAATTGTGTCAGTATCTGTGAATCTATATGTATTATTCAAACATCTAATTTCCAAATCTACTTCAATACCTGTTTGGTCTTCAGTTCCTCTATTTCTTACAGTTACATTAATCGGATTTGTCACACCAGGTTCTACAGTATGCCCATCAGTAGGTGTATTGAATCTACCCAAGGCCACATCATTTTCTAGTTGCACTACTAGATATTCTACAATACTTTCCATTAGTTCATCTCTATCGGAACTTTCGGTAATTGAACTAAAATCTACTGCCATAAAAATCAATTTAAAATCTTCTTCAGTGCGTATTGTTGAAATATTATATCCGTCTGCAGCTCCCGAGCTAAGTACTTTTTCAAACCCCTCTCGAGGGTTTACATCATCTCCAAAATCACTAGAAATTGCATCAGCATTATATTCAACGCCATCGGAAACGGGATCGTCATCTACTCCGTACAGAATAGCAGGTGTGGTCCTATCATGATCAGCATATGCTACACCAAGATAATCGTATTCGAAATCACCTTCACCTCTCTCTCCATCAGAACTATCAAAATCATAAAGAATATCATGCCCTATTGCCCATAACGAGCCTCCGTCTTCTAGAAAACTAGCTACATTTGTTTTGTCATCATCTGTAAAAGTAACATCAGTATCGCCGCTGATGTAATCTGTTCCGCAAGCCCAAATGATAAGGCTGTATTGACTCAAAGTATCATAGTCTGGAGCATTTTGTCCACTGTCAACTCGGATAATATCATATCCAATTCCATTGGACATATTATCTAAAGCTGTAGAATAGTATCCATCAGTTTCAGTTCGAGTTCCTCCATTATTACTACTATTATCGTCATCAAGGAAAAGAATTAGTGGATATTCTACTGTGATATCTTCATCTTCTTCATTATTTCCCTCATCAGACTCTGCAGTTGTATTTTCTTCATCAACAATCACAGTAATTGTGTGGGAACCTCCAACTGCTCTCCAGTCAATTTCCGCATCTGCCGTATTACTACCTGGAACGGTTATACTGTCTTTTCCAATATAGTTTCCGTCCCAGTAAAAGCTAACATTAGTAGTTACACTAACTAGCCCACTTGACCCTCCATCATTTGCAATTTCAGCAGTAATTGTTACAGTGTCCCCCCCAGTCGGATTATTGTCACTGAAGCTGATATCATTAATTGAAAGATCAGGTTCCCCTTCAGCTAAAGTATTCATTGCTGAGAAAGGCAACATTAAGATGGCTAACAGAAGAGCAGTTAGTTTTCGGTTCATAGTCGTTCCTAATACGGTCAACCTTCCCGATTATAAAGGTGTGTTTACTCTCTTCGAGAGTATATTTTATGCTTTAATCGGCCGTCATCTTTTAGGATTGTAATATCACTTTCTTTCCAGTTATTTCCAATTGTAGGAAAATAAATGCATTCCTCTCCAGTAACATTATCTGGCACTAAAGTCATATCAATTAGATCTGCTTTGGACATAGCTTCCTCATAAATTCCAGCACCTCCGATAAACCAAATATCACCTTTACAGGTTTCGAGGGCTTCGTCTATAGTTCTAAAGCATTCAGTACCCTTGATGTCGTTTCGAGTAATTACTATATTTCTTCGTTCAGGGAGTGGTTTTATTGGTAAAGATTCCCAAGTTTTTCGACCCATAATAATAGTATTCCCAATTGTTAAACGTTTGAACCGTTTTAAGTCTGCTGAATAATGCCATGGAATGGTATTGTTTTTTCCAATTATACCCTCCGGAGAAACTGCAACTAAAATTCCTTTCATACAGCTACCTTAAATGGAATAAAAGGTTTAGGATTGTAATTTTCTAATTTAAATTTTGAAAGGATAGTTTCTGTATCAGCCTCAAGTAAATCCATTACATGATCCAAAGTTTTGATACTAGGATCAATTTTCAATTGAGGTAATATTCCAATTTCTCGCTGTAATTGTTCTTTCAATCCAGGGATGTGATCATATTCTGCCATATCTCCATCAGCTTTCTTTGTATAGATATGTGCGTCGACTAAAGAATGGCCGAAAGTGCCTACTTTCATTCCAGATAAATGAGCAAACAAATGTAAAAGAAATGAATAACCTGCAATATTGTAAGGAACTCCTAAAGCCACATCACAACTTCTCTGAGTCAGATGTACGCATAAACGTGGTTCATTATTTTCATCATATTGGACATTAAAAATGAATAAAAGGTGACATGGAGGGAGTTTACTGGTTTGCGCATTACCGGGAGCCCATGCAGAAATTACCATTCTCCTACTATTTGGATTTTTTTGTAATGTGTCTAATACATAACGAACTTGGTCATTGAAATCATCATCACCATGTATTGGGAATTTTCTCCAAAAATTACCGTAGGCACTTGGCACATACCCCTCTTCATCTGCCCAGTGATCCCAGAATTTACAACCGTGCTTTTTTAATAGTCCGATGTGCAAATCTCCAGATAAAAACCATAAGTTTTCAATTACTATATTTTTCCATGAGATTTCTTTAGTTGTTAGGAGTGGAAAACCTTTGTTAAGATCAATTGAATAATTCACATTAAAAGCAGATATTGTGTCGATACCAGTCCTATTTTCTTTTCGGGTTCCTCGGGTCAAAACCTCATTTACCAAGTCCAAGTATTGCTTCACACATTCCCAATAGGAAGGCCTCCTAAAGCATTGTTCCTTTTTCGAAAATTATATATAAATTGTTGTAATGTGTATAGAATGCCTTTTCGTATAGTTGACCATGACTCAAACCAGATTCTGCTTGAATCACCTCACGTATCCGATTTAATAGAATACATAGACAAAAATTCTGAAGAATATGTGGTTAAAGAATTAACTATATCTTAGATTAATATTTTATCCAGAAACTAATATTTCAATACTTTCAGCTAAAGCAATATCCTTTTCAGTTACGCCATTTACATCATTGGTAGTCGAAGTTATTTTAGCAGTTCCATTTTTTCCAATGACAATGTCTGGACAATGATTTATTTCTACAGAAATACTCGCAACATGCTGTACAAAAGTTATTGCAGATTCAAAATTATTAAATTTAAATGTCTTTTCAATGTTTTTGTAAACATCATTATAATTCCATCCGTCAAGCCCTTTCAAAGCTTTTTCACATTGATTGTCAGTTAACAATTCAGACATTATTTTCTTAAGTCTGCTATGCTATTTACAATTTCGCACCTTAACTACTTATAAACTATTTTAGAATGCAATATTTGTGTTACCTTCTGAACGAACAATGAATTTTGGATTTAACCTTAGAAAAGATTTTCCGTATTTCCGTTTTTTTGGTTTCTTTGGAATGATATTTTTTATGTTTTTTTCAAGGTCTATTATAGAGCAATATTACATAAATACAGTTCTTGACGGAGCACCTTATTACGCTTTACAAAACACAGAAGGTACTAATTTAATAATATTTACAGAATTATCACTTTGGATATTATTATTGATTTTTTATGTTGCCGTTCTAGTATTTTTATTTATAATTCCTTTAACTCTATATTTTAGAGGGCTTAGTTCTTGGGAATGGGATCCCACAAATGTTGTTTTTTGGTTAATTACAACAAGAGGTATTTCTTTATTCCTTACAGAAATTGAAAATACAAACCCAAATTTAGAAGATTTTGTTTCTATCTTAATTACTATGGTTGATTCAATTTTTATACTATTTTTGACAGTATTTATGTTGAAATCGTATACAAATTTCTTTGTACCTGTTATGTCTGAATGGTTGAATGTAGGAAAGTCAGACACTCAATATGGGCCACTTTTGGATATTATTGGTTCTTTAATGATTATTACATTTGGATTGACTAATTTCCTTTCCACTTTCCAGGTTGATTTTGGAGTATTACTTGCAGGTGTTGGAGTTGTTGGTTTGGTAATTGCATTAGCAGCTCAAGATACCTTGAGTAATTTCTTTTCAGGAATTCTTCTTCTTTTAGATCAAGGTTTTAAGACTGGAGATATGATTAAATTTGAAGATACCTATTGTATAATTAGAGAAGTAGGTCTACGTTCAACTAAAATTTATGATATTATTAATCATGTAATTATTATTATACCAAATAACTCTCTCGCCAATCAAAATATTCGCAATCTGACTAAACCAGATAGATATTATAGACTTCGAATTGGAGTTGGAGTTTCTTATGATTCAGACCCTAGTAAGGTGGAAAAAGTATTATTAGAAGTAGCTAAGCAAAATAAAGATATAGAGCACGATGATCCAACTAGACTTCCTTTAGTTCGTTTTCAAGAATTTGCAGATTCTACTCTAAATTTCGCATTAGTAGTTTGGATAAAGAATGTAATTAAAATAAGACAAATAAATTCAGATTTACATCACCAAGTATTTGAAAAGTTAGCCACAGAGCAAATAACAATAGCTTTCCCACAAAGAGACGTACACCTTTACGAAGCTTCTAAACAATTATCCAAAAAAGTTATAGAAGAATCAGTAGAAGGGGCCGAAACAAAAGCAAGATTAGTTGAAGGTGAAGAGGCTAGGCAAGATGCTCAAGATAGAGCAAAACAAGCTGAAGAAGAAGTTAGGCAAGCTGAAGAATCTGTAAGACAGGCTGAAGAAGAAAGGGCCCAGTTAGAGGTCGAGGAAGCTCAAAGGCAAGCAGAAGAAGCTGCAAAGAAGGCTGAAGAAGATAAATCCCAAAAAGCTGAGAAAGAGGCTAAAATAGCTGAAGACGCAGCAAAAAAAGCAGAGGAAGAGAGGGTCAAACTTAAGGCTAATGAAGCTGTGAGGAAGGCTGAAGAAGAAGAAGCAAGACTCCAGGCTGAAAAAGAGGCTGAAGAAGTTGCAAGGTTATTTGAAGAAGAAAAAGCAAAAAAAGAAGCCGAAGACGAAGAAATACGTTTTCAGGCTGAAAAAGAAGCTGAAGAAGCTGTAAGATTAGCCGAAGAAGAAAAGGCAAAAAAAGAGATTGAAGAAGCTGCAAGACTAGCTGAAGAAGAAGAGGCAAGAAAAGAAGCTGAAGAAGCTGTTAAAATAGCTGGAGAAAAGAAAGCTAAATTAGAAGCTGAAGAAGCAGTGACAAGAAAATTAATTGAAGACATAAAGGCTAGGCGCGACTCCGAAGACTGATAAACTTAGTTTTCAGTAAACCAAATTGGTGGAGTAAATAAGTCATTGGAACTTCGGTCAATAATAGGTAATGTTAGTATACTATTCTGGTTAGTTCCAATAGTAACATATCCGCTACTTACAGGTGATGGAATATAATCATCATTTGTTTGACTTATTACTAATTCTAAAGCATTGCCTGCAGGAATAACTACGTCCATGGCAAATAATTGCATTTTAGCATTTACAGTCCCGGTGACAGTACATGGTTGACCACATTCTCTACCGCCTTCATAGTATCTGAGGTCCATTACGCCATGTCCAAGATGTATCCCTCCTGCAATAGATAGTTCAACGTAAAGATGGCCTGAAGTTTGACCAGGTGGAATGGTGACCTCTACATGAAAAGTAGGCATTCCTGAGATTCGAGTTTCATTTTCAAATATTTCAGTTTCAAGAGTTAATGTTCCGGTTGGTCCTATTAATCCAGTCCCAGAAGTAACTGTAAGTCCTTCACCGATTGTCAGCTGTGAAAATTCACGATCATTAGATGGCCATGTTTCCTCAACTCTCCATCCTCCTAAATTATCTTGCATTTCCACATGTAGTGCAGGCTTTAGATTACCTTCATAGAGATAATAATTAAACCATTCCAACAAATCTTGAGCCCAGTCATACCTTACTGAATGTGGATAAGCTTCAGCCCCTCTTCCGGACGACATTCCGTTTTGATCAGTAGGTCTGTCAGGATAGTGATGCCCCCATTGACCAAACAATCCTTTAATTTCAAATCCAGCAGTTTGCAGTTCTTTGTAAGCTGGAAATGCCATGTGCGGATCAACATTCCAGTCCTGCATTCCGTGTATGAAGTATATTGAACCATTGTAATTATCCATTGCTCTTTCTAGAAAATGTCTATCAGTCCAATAAGTGTTACCTGCATAATTAACTTCATCTCCTGCTAAGTATGCACCAGGGCCATTGGCATAACCTTCAGCATATCCTTTACAAGCAGTTTGCCAGTCTTCACCATCTCCATCCCATCCAAATGAGCCATATACTCCATTATGCATCCCTAGCCCCCTAGCTTCCATTGATCCATTTCTCCACATTAAATCATGAACTCCAATAAGTCCGGAAATAGGAATTATTGTTTTCAAATGGGGATTTCCAAACATTGCAGCTTGCCATGGAGTACTTCCGTCGTATGATTTTCCTATAATTCCAACATTGCCATTACTCCATTCTTGTGTTCCTAACCAAGTGACTGCAGCATCAATTCCCATTTGCTCACTTAGACCCATAAAATCCATGCAATGATTTGACATACCAGTTCCAAAAACTGATACTTGAGCTACAGCATAGCCATGGGGAACCATATTTTCTATCAAAAATTTTCCAAGACGATTTGCAGGTGTTAAAGCATCAACATCTCCATCATCATAATAAGGTCCAATATCAGCAATAACGGGTATTTTTGTTCCATTAGGAACATTTGGTAGCCACAATCCCAAATGTACTTGACAGTCGTCCGTAATAGTACATCCTAATTCACTGGCAGGCAAATCAACTTCAACAAAAATACTTTCAGGTCCAGTTATCTCATATTCACCTTTTTCAAGAGTATAACTGTAAGCTTCAGTTGTATTAAATGGTTGATTCACTCTTTCCCAGACAGGAACAAGACCATTTCCAGATATTATGTCATCGATACTGTTTTCATTGTCTTCAGTAAGATATAAAAGTACAGATGATAAAAGCAGTATTGCTACTGTAATTCCAGCAAATATCCTTTGTTCCATATGTATTGAAGTCGACACTTGTTTTTAGAGTTTAGCTAAATCCCTTAATCGGTTTTCTTTATCTTTGGCAATCTCAAGTATCCCTGATGAAACAAAGCCCCAGATACAACAAAAAAAGCCATTAAACAAGCAATTATTAATAATAAATCATGCAATCCATAAAGTACATGCTCAAGAGCGCTTGCATACAAATATTGTAGGAAAAGATATAGAAATGCAAGTCTAGCTGCAATACGGATTCCATTATCATTTCTTATTGCATAGGCAATCCACATTCCAGCACCGCCGAGGAATAGAACTGTGGCAAGACCGAATGAAGTAATCAGAAGAAAATCACCAAGGCTCATATCAGAGTACCGGCTTTCAGTTATCAATAATTTCCAGAATTCGATAGCCCCACCAAAAAATAACCCATAGCCTGCAGAATAATGAGGTGCGGCAGGTTCATCTTTGAATGTTTTTAGGTTTACTCCTATGTACATAAATATCATGACAATAAATGGAGTAACCAAAATCATCGAAGCATAGGCAACATCAGTATACAAATCTGTGCCACTTAAGAACATTA
>JAAZXP010000018.1 GCA_014240055.1 Methanobacteriota archaeon
TAGTATTAGGTTTAACACTAACTATCGCTGGATTGGTTTTAGGAAAGGATGTCTTATCAATGCTCGGTGCGCCAAAAGAAATGCTTGATGAATCTTGGGGGTATCTTAGAGTTACGTGCTATGGAATGACATTTGTTGTTTTTGCAATCGTATTTCGTTCAATATTAGCTGGAGAAGGAGATATGAAATTTCCAGTAATGGTTGCAGTCATTGGAACTGTACTCAATATAATCCTTGATCCTATTTTTATATTTAATCTGGAAAGATATGGTGGATTTGGATTAGGCATGGGTGTTGAAGGAGCTGCAGCTGCAAGTGTAGTCTCTCAAATGATTGTATTTTCAATTTTTATCTATATGCTATTTTGGAAAGATCATGCATACATCACTTTTAATCTCAAGGAATTCCAATTTTCACCAGAAATAATGAAAGAAATATTATGGGTTGGAATACCGTCATCTGTTTCAATGTTAATTATGTCTTTTGGACAAGGCGTCTTTAATTATATTTTGATAATAGGATACGGAGCTGAAGCTGTTGCAGCTTATACTATATCCGGAAGACTGGATATGTTAATGTTCTTACCAATAATGGGTATCGCAACAGGACTTGTTACAACAGTAGGTATGTTTACTGGTGCTAAACGAATGGATAAAGTTAGACACATCATAATATATGGAATAACTAGGGCATTTGGAATAGTAGCCATTGCTTCACTATCTGTATATTTATTAGCTCCAAAGATAATGGGTCTGTTTACGGATGATCCAATGATTGAAGAAATCGGAATTGGAGCATTAAGAACCCTATGTTTCGCATATCCATTTGTAGGAATTGCAATGCCTTGTGGCAGAATAATGCAAGGTCTGGGTCAAGGATTTCCTGTTTTAGTGATTACAGCTCTAAGAGTGTTACTAATTTCAGCACCTCTAGCCTATTATTTTGCAATAGTTCAAGAAATGGAAATAATTTGGGTTTGGTATTCTATTGCAATATCAATTGGAGTTTCAGCAATTGTAGGGCCTCTTTGGGTGTGGAGAACCATAAATTCAATGGAAAATAATACTCAAGTAATATCTGAGTAATACTATAGTAATACCTATATACTAGCTTTCAAAGGCCAAAACATGCCTAAAATCAGTTTAGATATGCCTGCCGAATTGATGAATGACCTCAAAGAGCACACGGGTGATGACAAAAAATTTGTGAGTCTAGCTGATGCAATCAGAACTGCATGTAGAAAATTATTGGATCAATTAGATTCAATTGATGAAAGACATGGAAGAGGTAAATAAATGAGTAGTCCGCAAGATTTAGTAAAAGGAATTCTAGAGCATATCGAACCAGACCAAAAAGAGAGTCTACGTGAAGGTCTCAAAAATACACCAAAGAGAGTAGTTGAATCCTGGAAAGAATTGTATTCAGGATATAATCAAGATCCCAAAGATACGCTAAAAGCCACATTCAATGGAGAGGGGTATGATGGAATTGTACTTCTGAAAGACATAGAATTTTACTCTACGTGTGAACATCATATGCTTTCCTTTACTGGTAAAGCACATGTAGCCTATATTCCAACTGAGCGGATCGTGGGAATCTCCAAATTAGCAAGAATTGTTGAAATATATTCTCGAAGATTACAAAATCAAGAGCGAATAACAACACAAGTTGCCGATGCTCTAGAAAAATATTTGAAACCTTTAGGGGCTGCAATTATTATCGAAGCAAAGCACGACTGTATGGGCTGTCGTGGCGTAAAGAAGAGCCATGCTACAATGACTACCTCTGCAATGAGAGGAGTATTCTTTGACAAAGCCGAGGCCAGATCTGAACTCATGGACTTAATCAAAAATTAAAATGGTAAATGAAAGAAGTTATCCAATAGTAGAAATTTTCAATTCCGTCCAGGGGGAGGGTTTCCACACAGGTGTTCCATCCGTTTTTATCAGATTTGGAGGATGCAATCTTCAATGTTCTTGGTGTGACACTGATTTCAGTAAATGGGATAGGATGACTATTTCAGAAATAATGGCAATTCTCAGTAAATGGGAAACTAGGCGAGTTATATTCACAGGAGGAGAACCCGCAATGCAAAAATTACGCCCACTATCTGATGAATTACATGCAAATGACTACAATATTGCAATTGAGACTAACGGAACTATTGAATTAGAAGAAGGTGTAGTGGATTGGATTTGCGTAAGTCCAAAAGACATGCTCTATCCTGAATTTAGTATCAAGCAAAGAAAAGGTAATGAATTGAAAGTTGTTTACACGGGGCAAGATCTGTCTATGTACGATAATTTAAAAACTGGTTTTGAAAATTTATTCCTACAACCTTGTTATGATGAGGCTAAAGACGCTGGATTTAACGGTAAAACATTTCGTGGTACTTTTGACATGGTAATGCAAAATCCTGGCTGGAATTTGTCTTTACAAACTCACAAATGGATGGGAGTCGATTAATGGTCAAGCATGCAGTCATGGCATTCTCAGGTGGAATGGATTCTACAGGCCTTCTAATGCACCTTATAGCCAATGATTATACCGTTCACACATTATCTTATGATTATGGACAGAAACATAAGATAGAATTAGATAGAGCCAAGGCAAACATTCAGTATCTGGCAAATAATAATATTCAGATTTCACACAAAATTGTTGACTTGCAATCTGCTATGTCAGTTTTCCATTCTGCATTAACTACTGAAGATTATGAAATTCCAGAAGGGCATTATGAAGAAGAACAAATGAAGCAGACTGTGGTTCCCAATAGGAATGCAATTTTCGCTTCAATCCTTTATGGATATGCACTTTCCATTGCTATGAAAGAAGAACAAGAAATTAAGATAGCACTGGGAGTTCATTCTGGAGACCATGCAATTTATCCAGATTGCAGACCTGAATTTTACGAAGCTTTAGAAAACGCATTCAAGATTGGTAATTGGGATAGCGAAAAAGTTTCGTTTTACTTGCCATATATTGATGGCGACAAAGAAATGATTTTAAGAGATTCTGAGCAATCTCTGAATAAATTACAACTTGATTTTGATACCGTATTTTCTAATACAAATACTAGCTATAATCCTGATGAAAATGGAAGAAGTAGCGGTACTAGTGGAGCAGACATAGAACGAATCCTTGCATTCCATGCAGTAGGCAAAATTGATCCCGTAGCCTATGTCAAACCATGGCCCCAAGTCTTAGAAGATGCTATCAATACAGAAAATAAACATAAGGAGAAAATATGAACGAGAGATATACATCTACCAAAACTTACCGTAATTTACCGTGCGCCCACAGACAATGGAAACATAAAGGACATTGTGCTTATATTCATGGATACTCGAGACAATATACTTTCTATTTTGAAGCAAAAAAAATGGACAAACATGGTTGGGTAGTAGGCTTTGGAGATTTAAAAAATTTAGAAAAATATTTGCTTGAAATGTATGACCATACAATGATTATTGCTGAAGACGATCCAGAGTTATCAACTTTTCAAGAATTAAATAAAAAAGGTTTGTGCGACTTGAGAATTGTACCAGAAGCCAGCCTTGAATCAAGCGCTAAAGCTGCACTCACAAAAGCTAACGATATTTTATTGGAAATAACAAAAGGAAGAGCCCGCTGCTTCAAAGTAGAAGCTCGAGAAAATGACAAAAACTCAGCAATATATGAACTAAATAACTGATTTGACTATCAATAAAATAGCTAGTATAAGTAAAGCTGAACCTATTATTCTATCAACTAATGTAGAATTCGATCTCAATTTATCTATTATTGAAGTTCCTGCTAAGAATGTAGCAACCAGAACATACCATACAGTATCTATTAAGCCAGCAATTACTGCCATAATTATCCGATCTGAGAAAGTCATATTGGGATCAATAAATTGACTAAAAACGGCTACAAGGAAAACTAAAATTTTAGGATTCAAAAAGGAGATTAGGAAACCTTCAACAAATCCCCGACGTCCACTACTTTGATATTCACTTGGAATATCTGAAGGCTGGTATGTCAGCATATTATAAGATAACCAAAGTAAAATGGCAGCGCCAGACCATTGGAGAAAGGTAAAGGCTGATTCATTAGCAATTAATACTGCAGATAGTCCAGTAACTGCAAGAAATGCATAAATTGTAAAACCAATACCATGTCCTATTCCTGTCAAAACGCCTTGCGTACGACCTCCTGAAATAGTATTCCTAAGAACTACAGCTAAACTTGGACCTGGAGACATTGCACCTAATGCACAAACAATTGACATACCTAATAATGCTGTAAAATTCATAATCAACGCCTTCTAAAGCTAATCATTGTAGCTCCAAGCCCCTTATCCTTTAATTTCAACTCTGAAACTTCAGGATATATGGTTTCAATATCTAGTTGGAGGCCGTTTCTATCTTGAATGTAATCCTTGATAGCATTACCCAAGTGATATCCATGAATTAACTCTACTGAAGAATTAGATTTTGACCAAGCTTCAGCTACGGATATTTGAGATTTTATTTTAGCTTCAGATAAAGGGAGACCATGGAGATCCACCCTCATTAACTTATATTCCTAGTATTTCTTTTGTTTTCTCAGGATTATCAGTAGTTAAGGCAACATCTGCAACATCTAATTCCATTTTCATTATGTAAAATGAAATAATATTGATTTTAGCATCACTTAATTTTGTAGTCATATTTGCAAGTGCCCCTGGTTCATTTGGTAATGTAGTTAAAATCAACTCATTAGTCTCAAAAGTTCTTCCAGTAGATTTTAAAAGATTGGCAGTAGCCTCTTCGTCATCTGTAACCATCGTTACTGAAGGACTAGAACGACCCATACCCACGCAACCTAATATGTTAATTCCTCCATCTCCAACTGCTGAAGCAACTTCAGCTAATTCACCAGGCTTATCGGTTAAAGACACATTGAATTCTTGCATAATGATTGCTTATCGAGGTCATATATATCAATTATGCCTAATTTCTAATCAATTCTTCTAGTCTTGTATAAAGCAACCATCATTGAAGTAAAGATAACAAAGCCAAATGGTAAAGAAGGTGAATCTTCTGTTTCTGAATAAACTGCATCTCCTATGTTAAGGGCAACAGTAACTGGTGCACTAATTCCTTCAGAACTTACTGCACGAACCCAAATCGTATGATTTCCAGTTCCTAATTGAGTAGTCATCACATTAATCTCAGATAATGAATCAACGCTGTGCCATACATCTTCAATGAGAATATCTCGCCATTCAATATTAGATGCATTTCCTTCAACATCAAAATATAAATTTTCATTCTCATTTACATAAAATCTAGATGCGGTATCATTTCCCCCATCAGTCTCATTACCTTCATAAGAAATAACTGAAGTATCTGCACTTATGTTAATTGAAAGTGAGGCATCATATTGTATTGCCTCTTCTAAAGCCGCATCCATCAAGACAAATCCCCAACCATAGTCATTATTTGGTCTTACTGGATGACTCAGCCATTTGTACTCTGAAGTTGATTCAAGGATGGTTCTAATCATCAATGGCTGTAAATCTGGATTTGCTTGAAGTAGTAAAGCAGCCATACCTGCGACCATTGGAGTTGCCATACTAGTACCTGAGTAAGAAGCATAGCCATTACCGCTATTTGCCTCGACAGACATTACTGCAGAACCAATTGCTGCCACATTAGGTTTTATTTGACCTTCATGTGTTGGCCCTTTACTTGAATAAACTGCTAATTCTTTACTGTCTTCTGTAGAACCTACTGTAATTACATCCTTAGCAGCCCCAGGTGTGCCTATTGTTCCATAACCTGCACTATTTCCTGCTGCAATCATTAAAGAAATACCTGCTGCAACCATTTCATTTGCAAGATGTGTAACACGCTCTTCTTGCTCTTGTGTTAACTCAACTAGCCAAACACCGCCGAGAGACATAGATGCAGCTCGTATGTTGTATTTAATTTTGTTATCGATAGTCCATTCCATTCCCTTCATTACTTCTGCAAAACTTCCTGAACCTCCACTGTCTAGAACCTTAACACCAACTAACCAAGCATCTGGAGCTACTCCTCTGTATGGTGTAGAACCATCACTCAAGGGGCCTTCTTCAATAGAACCAGTTCCAGCAGAAATTCCTGCACAATGTGAACCATGCCCTTGATCGTCATAAGCATCTGTTTCACCACTGCCATCATCGCCACTCTCATCTAAAGCATCATAGAAAGCTACGACCTTAGGATCATTAGTTGTAGGATCATCATCAAAATCATTCAATCCCACATGCAATGGATCAATACCAGTATCAATTATTGCAATACTAATTCCTTCACCTGTGTAGCCAAAATCCCAAACAGTATCTACATGGTGAATACCAATGGCATTGTCAAGAGCCATCCTCATTTCACCATTTAATGTCAAAAATACTACACCTTCGACATTCAGTAAATCATCAATTAAAGCAATTTCAATTGTGCCTGCAATTATAGGAATGTGATGGAATCTCCAAGATGGCTCAAAATTAACTTCATCAATCAATAACTGCTCATCTAATTCCGTAGGCATGTGGTCAAAATCGACTAGAATTGAAATTTTACCATCTACGACATATTTGCCTTGTTCAAGAGCAATATCTAGCATGTCATGCATACTATTCTTATTCATATCCATGCGAGTATTCTCCCACCAATTTTCCTCTACTTGAGTCTCTTGAAATGATGAAAATGAAACTATTGTATAATTCCCAGATTCATCGTTTAAAGATATCATTGGCTGAAGGCAAAGCATGATGGAAACCATCATTGCAACTAATACACGCATACTAGGTCATCAATTATGCATTAAAAAAGTAACTTTACAAAAATGGTGGACCCGTCGGGATTTGAACCCGAGGCCTCCTGCTTGCAAAGCAGGCGATCTTCCAGGCTGATCTACGGGCCCGATAACAGGAATTATGGGAAGGGGGTGATAAGGGCAACTATTGATTAACGCTTACCAGTTTGGACATTCCACAATTTAAAATATTGAGAATTATTTTTCAATAACTCTTCGTGAGTCCCCGATTCTACTACTTTTCCACTGTCTAATACTATAATTGAATCACTGTGTCTTATTGTAGAAAGTCTATGCGCAATTACTATGGTCGTTCTATCTTTTGAAATAAAGTCCAAGGATTTCTGTAATGCCTCTTCAGTCTCATTATCAACCGATGAGGTCGCTTCATCAAGTACCAAAATAGGAGCATCCTTCAACACGGCTCTAGCAATTGAAATTCTTTGCCGTTGACCTCCTGATAATTTATGACCACCTTCACCAATTTGAGTGTTGTATCCCTCTGGTAGACTTTCAATAAAATTATGTATTTCTGCAACTTTAGCTGCATCAACAATGTCAGCTTCCGTTGAATTTTTACTACCGTACGCTATGTTTTGTAATACTGAACCAGGAAACAGAGTAATAGTTTGAGTAACTAAAGAGATAGATGATCTTAAATCTTTTAAGTTTAATTTTGAAATCTCATTACCATCTAAAAATATACTGCCTGATTTTGGTACATGAAATCTCAATAACAAACGAATAAGTGTTGTTTTACCACTACCTGTCGGTCCAACTATAGCTTGAGTTGTACCTGGCTTAATCTTAAAATCAAAATTATCCACTACAAGCTCTCTACCAGGATATGAAAAACTGACATTCTCAAAATTAATTTCTCCTTTAACTCTTGATGAATCTAGCGATAGTGCACCTTCTTCGATTCTAATTTCAGTTTCTAATAAATTAAGAACTCTGGTAGTAGAAACCATAGCCCTTTGGTACAAATCAAAGGTTTCTCCTAATCTAGTTAGAGGCCAAAGCAATCTTTGCATCATAAATATCATCACACTATAAGAGGCAATAGCCATTTCATTATCTAAAGTCATCAGACCTCCATGAAGTAATGTACCTGTAAATCCAACAAGTATGGCCATTCTAATTAGTGGAACAAAAGCAGCACTAAGTTTTATCGCATCACGATTAGCTTCTCTGTAAGCTTGAGATGCTTTCCTAACTCTTTCTACTTCAAGCTCCTCTGTTGTAAAACTCTTAATTGTACTTATTCCACTCAAATTATTAGATAATAATGCATTGAGTAAACCAACTTCCTTTCTGACTTTAGAATACCTTGGTGCAATGCGTGACTGAAACATAAAGGAACCTACTGCAATAACAGGAATCGCACCAATTGAATAGAGTGCAATCATAGGCGATATGTAAAGAAAAATAGCACCAATAATCACAACAGTAGTACTAACTTGCAATATCTCATTAGCACCTTTGTCCAAGAACCTCTCAAGTTGATTAATATCATCATTTAAAATTGACATTAATTCTCCTTTTGATTGCTCACCAAACCATTCCATTTCCAAATTCTGAATATGGGAGTAAGCGTCTAATCTCAATTCATGCTGGACAGTCTGAGCCAGATTTCGCCATAAAATCCCATAAATATATTCAAACAATGATTCGAAAATCCAAATTATAACTGTCAATACCGACAACACGATTAATTGTTCTTTAGGGTCTGAATAGCCAAAATCAGATAGGACTGATTCCTCTCTCTTAACAACAACATCTACTGCTGCACCAATCAATAGAGGTGGGGCTAAGTCAAAAATCTTATTCAATATGGAAAATAAGGTAGCTAACCACATAGTAGATCGGTGATTTTTTGTATGGGCTAATAATCTACTAATTGGTGCTTGTTCAGTCATTTTACTTTTCTTGCGTAATGCTCACCTGAAATTCGAACTAATGGAAATACTTCATTCAAACTTGAACGAACGATATATTCAATCCCTTTGCCTTCAATTGATTTGATTTCTAATTTCTCTTGTTCAGTCATTTCCGTGGCTAATTTAGCTTTCGATTCGTCTAGATAAGTTATTGGGCTCGGTACATCTCCAAGAATCATAATCTTTTCTTTATTCTTATCAAAACTTGGAGTTGCGGATAATAATGCTTTGGTATAGGGATGTTGCGGATTAGAAAATAATTCTTCTGTATTGGCTTCTTCAACAACTCTGCCCAAGTACATAACTGCTAAACGATCACACATGTACTCTATTACTGATAAATCATGAGAAATGAATATGTAAGTTAAATTATATTTCTTCTGTAAATCGTTTAGAAGATTGAGAATCTGTGCTTGAACTGAAACATCTAAGGCTGAGGTCGGTTCATCTAAAACTAGTATTTTTGGATCAAGAGCAAGGGCTCTGGCAATAACTATCCTCTGCCTCTGACCTCCGGAGAATTCGTGTGGATATCTATACAAATGTTCTTCACCAAGACCAACATTATTCAATAATTCAATAACTCTATTACGCATGTTGTCTGTTTTACCATGAATTACTAATGGTTCGCTTACAATATCTTTGATTATCATACGAGGATTTAATGCACCCATAGGATCCTGAAAAACTACTCCAATCTGTCTGCGAAACTTGCGTAATTCTTGACTTGTCAATTCTTCTAAATTATTACTAGAAACTTTATCTCCAATAATTTCTTCAGATATAACGACAGAACCTGAGGTTGGTTCAATCAACCTAAGCAAAGTCCGCATCAAGGTAGTCTTTCCACAACCACTCTCACCAACTATACCAAAGGTTTTCCCAGCTTCAATTTTTAAATCAACACCATCCAAGGCTTTGACCAAAGCTACATCAGTTCCCCAAGCATTTTTAACAGGAAAATGCTTTCTTAAATTTTTAATAGTTAAAATCGCCCTCATGAAGCTTCAACCTCTTTTAAATTAGGAACTTTCAATCTTTCTTTACCACCTTTTGGTATAGCATTCAATAGTCCTTTTGTATATTCATTCTTTGGATTTGTAAATATTTCATCTACAGATGCTTCTTCAACTATTTTACCTTTGTACATGACAGCTACTCTTTCACAAGTTTCTGCGACTACTCCAAGATCATGTGTTATCAAAAGAACAGACATATTCTCTTCTTTCTGAATATCTTTAATTAATTGAAGTATTTGGGCTTGTATTGTAACATCTAATGCCGTAGTTGGCTCATCTGCAATGAGCATTTTGGCTTTTCCTGCCAAAGCCATTGCAATCATTACTCTTTGTTGCATCCCTCCGCTTAATTCGTGAGGATATGAGCTAGCTATTTGTTCAGGATTAGGTAACTTTACTCTAGATAATGCATCAATTACCAGTAAATCAAGAGCAGAAGCAGAATTATTTCCCTGCAAATAATTTCTAAAAAGCATAGATACAATTACAAACAGGAAAGGCAAAGAAAATCTCCATTGACCCAACATAACAAACAAAGAAATGAACGACATGCAAAATGCCATAATGGTAAACTCAACACCTGGAGAAGCTTTCCACTTTTCACTTTTGTAAGCTGGAATTTTCTTTTCAGAAGCTAAGTCATTAATTTCTTCATTTTGATGTAAAACTAGAATTTCTCCAATTTGTTCATTAACGGTCATAACTGGATTTAGCGCGGAGAGAGGGTCTTGGAAAATAATTCCAATTTCACCGCCTCTTATCTCTCTTAACCTTTTTTCAGAGACATTCGTTATATCTTCACCATTCAGAACAATACTTCCACCAACTATTTCTCCAGTCTTAGGAAGAAGCCTTAATGCCGAATAGCAAGTAACTGATTTGCCGCTTCCAGTTTCTCCCACTAAACCGAATATTTCACCATCTTTAATTTTAAGATTAACACCATCAAGAGCTTTCACAACACCGTCATAAGTATTGAAATTGGTTTTTAAATCTTTAATTTCTAGCATTAATTCCTCTGTTTAGGGTCCAAAATATCCCTAATTCCATCTCCTAATAAATAAAAGCCTAAAGCCCATAATGCAATAGCTAGTCCCGGGAAAAAGAAACCCCACCAGTAACCTAACAAAATATCATCTTGTCCAAAAGAAACAAGCTTGCCCCATTCTGCAAGATCTGGACCTCCTCCGAACCCTAAGAAACCCAAAGCTGCTAAAGACAACACAATCCCACCCATATCCATAGTAGCAATAACTATTACAGAAGTAATACAATTAGGAATTACGTGTTTAAATATTATTCTGAAATCGGAAGCCCCAGAAGCCTTAGCCGCTTCAATATAGGGTAATTTACGAATTCTAAGAGCCTCTGCTCTGATAATTCTTGTAAATCCAGGCCACCCCACAATAATCAGAGCATACATCAACATTTCAATTGAAGAATCTTCAGTAACTGCAATAATTGCCAATGCTAGAACTAATCCTGGAATCGCAATGAAAACATCTGTTATTCTCATTACTATATCATCAACTCTACCACCATAATAACCAGATACTGCACCTATAGCAACTGCAATGAAAGTACCTGTGAAAACAACCTTGACTGCAACATCTAATGATGTTCGACTACCCCAAATTATTCCATAGTATATGTCATAACCTCTATCAGTACTTCCCAAAATATAGCCATTTTCCTCTCCTGCATCAGCTGTACATGAGTAATAGCAAGGAGGTTGTGGATCAAAATTAAATTGAAAATGCTCTTCCATTTTCATTGGATCTCTTTGATTCTCAGAAGGAGGTGCAAGCCAAGGTGCAAAAAGCGCAATTGAAATTAGAGATAGCACTAAGAAAAGTCCCAAAAGAGTAAGAGGATTCTTTCTAATTTGATATATTGTCCGTTTAAATTCATCAAACTTAGGTTCAAGGCTGGCCTTCAAATCGTCTAAATAATATGCTAAATAACCTAAATAAAGAATAAGTGAAATAAGTGAAATTTTTATGAAAAACCCACCCAATATTGACCAAACTACAAACAAGGTACCTCCAAATAAGAAAATAAGCCAAGTATCTGCTGGATTCTTTAGGAACCTTCGTCCCATCGAATAAGATGAAAACACAATTAAAGCAACTAAAGTAGCAGTTCCAGATAAAACTGCCAAATCTATACTGAAATAGGTTAAAATTAAAAGTAAAATTGATAATGAAACTACTAGTATTTCAGCAACACTAGAATGGCCACTTAGCTCAACTCGGGGATCTAAGAAAGCATATAAAATATCAACGATTAAATTCGCAATTATATAGAGAAAAGCTGAAAACAAGGTATATGCTAAAATTGCAGATACATCTAAGCTTCGCATGGCTGTAATTGCCCAAGCTCCTAAACCGGGCCATGTGAAAATTGTTTCAGTTAATACTGAACCATTTATTAGCCCTGCAAATCCCATTCCCAAAAGGGTTACTGTAGGAATCATGGCATTGGGAGCACCATGATTGTATGTAACCTGACTTTCTGAAAGGCCTTTAGATTTGGCAGTTCTAATGTAGTCTTGACCAAGAACATCCAACATGTTTCCCCTCATAAGTCTGATAATAGTAGCCATTGAACTGTAAGCCAGAACTGTCGCTGGAAGTATCATATGCTGCAAAGCATCTTTGAAGTGAATCCAAGAACCTGCAGCTATCGCATCAATAAGTAAAAAATTAGTACTCATTTCTATTGGGTCTGTAATTTCCCAAAGGATGGGATCATAGCGTAAACTAATTGGCCAGTTTAATTCTGGCATAAGTCTATCAAGAGTTACAGATGAAAAATATTGGAGAAAAAGAGCAAACCAGAAAATAGGGATAGCAGAACCTGCTAATGCAAAAAAACGAATAGTGTGATCTTCCCAACGATTCTGTCTAATTGAAGAAAAAATACCTAAGGGAATCGCTGTTGCTACAGCTACTATAAATGCTAAAATGGAAAGCTCAAGCGTCGCCGCAAATCTATACTTAAGGGCCTCAGACACATCTTGATTAAGAACTTCTGAATATCCCCAATCCAATGTAATTACTGCTTTTAAGTAAGTGAAATATTGAACATAAATTGGCTCATTAACACCATGCTTTTCAGCTAGCATCTCATACTGTTCTTCTGTAGTTCTTTCAGTTACATAAGCTGCTAATGGATCGCCCATCGCATATGATAAATAAAAAGTAATGAGAGTAACTCCTAACATAACCGGAATGGTCAGTGCTAATCTTCTAATTACGTATATCCAGAGCTTCACGTTGTGCTAAAGAACGTTTTACTTAAGATAGAACGTCTAGCTCTTGCTCAATGTATAATATAGAGTACCATGCATCATATTGTGATACCAGCCATTAACCCAGTCCTTCACTATCCTGTAACTTGTCGGTTGGTAAACCCAAATATGCAAAGCTTTTTCATGCTCTAATTCGGCAATTTCATAATACATTTGCTGTCTCTGAAATGTATCTTGTTCAGCTGCAGCTTCCATTATCAAATTATCAATATCATCATATTGAAATCCGAGATAGCTTGATGGATAGTAACCCTCGGCGCCATGAAGGAAAGGATGTGCAAAATTGTGTGGATCTGAATAATCGGCACCCCAGCCAAGCATGAATAATGGAATCTCACGAGTTTTTAGCTTATCTAAAAACAGTGGCCATTCCAGCCCTTGAATTTCAATGTTGAAATTAGGATTTAAACCTTCAATCTCATTTTCAAGTAATAGTAATCCATTTTCTCTAATGTCATTCCCTAGATTGTAGTATGCACTTACAGTAAAGCCAGTATCCCAAACACCAGCTTCTTTGAAATGCATTTCAGCCATATCTAAATCAAAAGTGTACTGAGGGCCATTTGGATTATAACCTAGCATTCCCTCTGGAATTGGACCTCTAGGCTGCTGACCTCTGTTGTCAATTATGTCATTAATAAATGTATCGTAATCAAATGAATAACTGAAAGCTTTTCGAATATCTTCATTAGCAAAGAAATCACTAGAAGGTGCTGAACCTTCATGATTAGCTATGTCATGATTGAATGATATTTGAATCATAGTCATAGAAGGAAGATTAGACTTATACTCAATATTGTCATAAGTTAATGCTTCATCAACAAAAGTTGGTTGTACATAAACTGAATCTGCATTTCCTGATCTGAGCTCCAATAATCTGGCAGATTGATCATTATTTTTCTTGACTATAACTGTTTCAATGAAACCTTTTGCAGTAACACCATAAGACTGTCTTTCGTTGTCAGACCAACCCCTCCAATAGTCGGGATAATATTGCATTAAAACATATTGCTCTGCAACCCATTTACCACCATAATCTTCATTCATCATGTATGGGCCAGTACCCATTACTTCCTTCTCAATTGGTGTGCATTGTACACCTTCTGCAGGAAATCCACAACCTTTACTGGTAACCCAATCCTTGGAAACGATTGAACCTGCAGTGTAAGCCATTATAGGTAAAAATCGAGGAGCTGCTTCCATTAATTCAAATTGTACTGTATACTGATCAATCTTTGTAATACTATCAACTATGCCATCCCCATCTGCATCAGTACTGTTCAGCAATTCTGCATACATCCAAGAAGGGCCAAGACCCATTATCAATAATCTATTAATTGAAAAAACCACATCATCGGCATCCATCTCTGAACCATCATGAAATGTAACTCCTTGTCTAATTTTAAAGGTATAAGTTAAACCATCGGGAGATATGCCTCCGTTAGAGGTAGATGGTACTTCCGTAGCTAAAACAGGGATCAACTTGTCTTCTTGATCTCTGTCATAAAAAACTAGAGTCTCATAGGTATTGGAAAGTACTCCTCCACTAGCTGAATCGTAGGCCTCAGCAGGATCTAAAGTCCGTGGGTCTCCTATACTTACTGTTGTATATACCTTAGGATCCGGAGACTTAGACTCAGAAGACTGCTCTGCAATTACTCTTACCGTTCTATAAACTGTATCTTCAATGCCTTCTTCACTAGTTACTGTGAGTTTTACTGGATAACTACCAATGGCTGAAAAACTACTAAAGCCACTAGATGAACCAAAAGTATGTAGTGTCTCGGAACCTGTTTCGCTTTCACCATTACCAAAATCCCATGACCATGAAGTTATTGCAGAATTAGAAACTGACCAGGAACCTTCGCCATCTTGGACCCATGCCCATGAACCACTACCACTAAAATCTACAGATGCACCTGGAGATACTACCGAAGCTTTTACAGAAAGAATAGCATGAGGTACTCCTGACTCTTTATTGACCTCTCCGTGTAATACTGTAATATACGTTAAACCTTGATCATTGTTTCCGACTGCACCATCATCGTCTGTAACGGATAAAGAAACTATGTAATCTCCTGGATTCTGATATCTATGCATTGCCATTTTCGTAGATGCTGTATTTCCATCACCGAAATCCCATAAATATGAACTAATAGTTCCATCTTCATCTTCTGATGCTGAAGCATCAAATTGAATTTGGTCATTAAGATTCACTACTCTTAACCCTGTTACAACGTCAATAACAGCTACTGGAGTGATATTTTTGCCTATAGCTTCTTCAGTTCCCAGAATATCTAGACAACCTGTGAATAGGAGGAGACCTGCAATGGCCAGCGAGCTAAATTTACCGAATATTTTTTTCATTGTTGTACCGTTATTGTAAATTGAGAACCAGGTGTTGAACCTGATGGAACTTGAACGTTTACCACTTGACCGCTTGGCATTGTAACTGTCAATACTTGACCTGGAACTACACCTGGAGGTACAGTTATGGTCATTGTTGAAGGCTGATTTGCAGGTGGTGGAGCCCCTACAGGCGGTGCTGTAGGCATACTTGCCATTGGTGGAGCTCCTACAGGTGGTGCTGTAGGCATACTTGCCATTGGCGGAGCTGGAGGTGCTACAGGCATTCCCCAATCATCTGGTTGTTGATTCCTTCTCATCCTAGTCACTATACCGTGACCTCTATTTTGAAACCCAAAAGAAACCAGTCCAATCCCAGTTATAATAAAAGCAATACTGATAGTAAAAAACGAGGATGGATTTCCTCTATTAAGAGAATCTGGACTTAAGCCAGGTGGACTGTTTTGATATCCCTCAGGAGTATCATGCCCTACAGAATCTTGAACAACTGTAAATGTAATTTTGATGTTACTGCCAATTCCGTAATCATCCATTATATTAGATATAAAGATAAAAGGAATATCACTATCAGATTTACCAATCGATTCTAACCAAACATGAGTATTGCCATCTTCATTTTCTTCCATCCTAACAATTTCATCTACTATTATTACCTCATCTCCAACTTGGTAGTCCTGAAATTTATCGATCCCTGTCGATGAGTCTATTTGATCTACAAATGTTTGTCCATCTATTGCCGTTAAATTAGAAAACGTTAAACCTGCGCCAATAACCCCTATTAGGGCAAAAACTGCACCGACTAATAATAATTTATTCAAACGCACATGTTTACACACTTACGTATTGATTTAAGACTTATGCAATAATTTTCTTACGATAATATACTGCTGAAGCTACAATAAGAATCCCAATTAGTGAGTAAGACAACATAATCAACATATTATCTGTAGATGATTCGAGAGACTCACCATAAGCATAAAACTCTGAGTTATCTGATACTGAGTACATGCCATTGGAATCAACGGCCCTAACAAGTAAAACATGATCTCCTGTAAAATATAAATCTTCAGAATCCAAGCTAATTGTCCAATCAATATAAATTGAATCATTTGAACCTGGGAAATATTGAGCTTCCATCCATGAATTACCATCTACACTATATTCTATTCTATCTACTGAACCACTTCTTGACCATGAATGACCCGTAATTGTATTGATATTACTCCCAGTCTGCCAGCCTGTTTCTGTATTAATTATGTAAGTTTGTAAATCTGTATTAATATTCTCAGTCTCTGTATTTAATATTGAGGATTTAACAGCTTCATACGCATCTACCATTCCCCAACCAAAATGACGATTCCAATAAGGATCTAATTCAGGATAAGTTGCCCACGGTCCTTCTTCAACACCCTCTCCGTCTGCGGATGTAAGTGTCTCTTTTCTTTCAGATGTTAAACGAAGTATCTCTCTGATAGCTAAAGGATCCAAATCAGGATTAGCTTCTATCATCAGTGCAATAACTCCAGAGACTGCTGGAGTCGCATATGAGGTTCCACTACCTCTACCACTGTAACCATTATCTGCAGCGTCTTGACCTGGAAGCCTGTTGTAGCAACTACCACTAGCGTGGCATGCTTCAGCTTGGACAATATTAGTTCCTGGTGCAGAAACATCCGGTTTCATTTCATCATATGGATTACCATCATTATTATCTCTGCGAGGACCTCGGCTAGAATAGGAAGCTATACCATCATCAGAGCGATCAACTGTATTTTTATCATCTGTAGCACCTACTGTTATTGAAAGACTTGATGAGCCCATACCTGAAAGGCCATCATTATTTGAACCATCATTACCTGCAGCTACTGAAACTGTAATTCCAGCCAATGTAGCCTCATCTAAAACTAGTGAAAACATGTCTGAACCATCAGAACCGCCATTTTCGTGAGAAGTAATCCCCCAAGAAAGTGAAATTATATCAATACCATAACTTTCATTTTCTGTGCCCGGCCAAGCCGTATCCTTGTTTTCAATTACCCAATTAAGACCATCCATAGCTGATTCATAAAATTCCTGTTCTAAAACATAATTCTCAAATGGTCCAGCTCCAACTGCAGTTCCAATCCTTACATCCACTAAGTCAGCATCTGGTGCTGAACCTGTGAAATTAGAAGGCTCTCCATTTGGCAATATACCAGTACTAGCTGCCATACCTGAACATGCAGTACCATGTTGATTCTGATCATCTGGATCAAAAGAACCGTCATCTTCTTGAAAAGAAGCCATACACAAAGCATCATCTGAACAAACGGCATCATAACCTGCAATGAATTTACCCGCTAAACCCGGATGTTCATTATCAACACCAGTATCAACTACTGCAATATTGACTCCCTTTCCACTAACTCCTAAAGACCAAGCACCCTCTGGATAAACTGAGGAATTACTAGCCTTAATTGCAGGAGTTTGAACATCACCATAGAACACCACTCTTCCATAAGGCTCTACCATTGTAACATTAGGTAATGAACCTAGCTGAAGATACAAACTAGAATTAACATATCCCAATAAAAATGCATTTACTGAATTAATACTGTATCTTATTTCCAAACCCAGATTTATTAATGTTTCAATATCTTTTTCAGTAGGTTCAGAGACGTAAGAAATACTAATTGGATATTGGTCCTCAATAGTTTCTAACCAATCTACAACACCATTACGATTCAAATCTCTATCGGTAGTTTGCCACCAATTAGATTCCTCCCAGTGATATATTTTAACCTCTGGAATTTCGGAAAGATAAATATTAGGATCTTTTACTGAACCAATACCAGACATTGGTATTGTGGAAAAAACCAAAAGAGCGACCATCATTAGTGCATTGAGTCTGCGCATATACAACAATATGATATAATCCGCATCATAAAAGTATTTAGGTAATTAAATTACTCCGAAACCGCCGCCACCGGGTGTTTTGATTACAATCGTTTCACCCTCCTTCACCAATCTTTCAACTTTACTATCTAATTCAACTTCTCCATCACTAGTTATTATTGAATTTTGCCCACATTTACCAGGATCACCTCCAAATATTCCATAGGGCGGTATAGTGCGCCTTTCTGAAACTATAGATATTTGCTTAGACTCCAAAAAATGTAATGAACGTATGACGCCATTCCCTCCTTTATGTTTGCCATAACCACCCGAATTCTTACGTATACTAAATTCTTCAAGCCTAACTTCTTTGAATCTATGTTCTAGTATTTCGGGATCTGTCGATCTAGTATTAGTCATATGAACTTGAACTGCGGATGCACCATCTGAATCTTGAGTAGCTCCTGAACCTCCAGCTATTGTTTCATAATATTGCTTTCCGGAATTATCTAAACTACCAAAAACAAAATTATTCATTGTACCTTGAGAAGCTGCTGCAATTCCTAAAGCTCCAAGCAAAACATCTGTAACACGTTGAGAAGTTTCAACATTCCCTCCGACAACTGCAGCCCTATCATTTGGGTTCAATAAAGTGCCTTTAGGTATTTTAATATCAATTAAATCCAAACATCCCGAATTTAGAGGGATTTCTTTATTAATTAATAATCTAAAAACATATAGAACTGCAGCTTTAGTAACTGCAACGGGTGCATTGAGATTATTACCCATTTGAGGGCTTGTACCTGTGAAATCAACAATAGCTCGATAAGGATACAATGAATTAAAAGATTCTTTAATTGTTAATTTTACACAAATTTTAGATCCATCGTCTAAATAATCTTCAAATTCTATCTCTTTACATTTTTTATTATCCAAATAATTTTTCAAAGCATTACTCATTGCCTCAGCTGAATCTTCACGAATATATCTCATATATGATTGAACTGTTTTAAGACCATATTTTTCAATTATATTCTCAATACCTTCTATTCCTTTATGGACGGAAGCAATCTGAGCGTTGATGTCATTTTTCCTTTCATCTAAATTTCTTGGTATTAAGAAAACAATAATTCACCCTTTAGCAAGTTTACAGTC
>JAAZXP010000019.1 GCA_014240055.1 Methanobacteriota archaeon
ACTACAGCATGGAATGTGCGGGAAATTATCTAGTGTAAATACCATCAGACTAAGTTCCATATTTGGTACTGATTATTAGCAAAACATTAATAATCATCAAATTTACCAGAAATAAAGATTTTCCCTCCCGTCATAATCTTTCCAATATTTCCTAAAACATCTCCACAGACTATCAAATTTCCACCACTCATACAAGTTCCAAGATCACCATTAACATTTCCAGATATAATCAAATCTCCGCCTTTCATTGAGGGTGCGGCTTCGTTCTCAGCTGAACCTTGAATTACAATAGTACCGCCAGACTGGCAATGCCCGACACCTTCTTTACAATTTCCATTTATAATTATTTCACCATTGTTCATTCCATTGCCAACAAATCTTCCTGCATCTCCATTTAGAACGATGTTACTGCCATTGTTCATGCCTCCAAAATTATCTCCGGCATCTCCATCAAATGTCAAATTCTTACCTGAATGCATGTTGACTGCAATACATGGTTGTGAATCTAAATTGGTAACCTTTGCAGATTCGTGATTTTCTAGCCTTTTGCGTAATTGTTTATTAATTATGCTTGGACTCCAAGAATTATCTGAATCAGTCATATCTCTTAGTGCCCTCTAGTGACCATGTACTCAAGCAATTCTTCAAATAAATTTCTGGCTTCACTTTCAGGATACTTTAGTAATACTTTACGAGCGCCTTCAAGGTACTGATTTGCCTGCTTATGGCATTCTTCCAGTGCACCACATTCATCCATAATGTTAACAGCCTCTTCAACGTCTTTATCACTATTCTCACTATCAAGTATTTCGAGTAGTCTTTTTCGCTGTTCATTGCTTGCTCGATTTAAGGCTTCGATGACTAATAATGTTCTCTTTCCTTGTCTGATATCTGAACCCGAGGGTTTTCCCAGGACCTCTTCTGAGGCTGTTGCATCTAAGTAATCGTCCCAAATCTGAAATCCTAAACCTACATTAGTTGCCATATTTTCTAATTCCCTTGCTTCTAGTTCATTAGTCCCTCCAATACGAGCTCCTCCATATGCTGCAGCACCAAACAAAATGGAAGTTTTTAATCTAATCATTTCTAAATATTCTTTAGAATCTACAGTTTCTTCATCCTCAAAATTGATGTCCATTTGCTGACCTTCTGCAATTTTCCTTACAACATATGCAACATTTTTAACTAAATCCGATTTCACACTATCATCAATATCACTATCAGTTATTATTTCAAAGGCATATGCGAATAAAGTATCTCCAGCAAGTATTGCAGTAGATAGCCCATAAATTGTATGACATGCTGCTACGCCGTGTCTTAAATCATCATCATCCATTACATCATCATGAACTAATGTGAAATTGTGTATAGTTTCTAGAGCAGTTGCGAATAGAACCGCTTTTTGAGAATCTCCACCTACCATGTCACAAGTAATCAGTGCCATGACGGGTCTCAAGCGTTTTCCACCTGCTAAGGGAATATGCGCACTTGCTTCGTATAATTTAGTTGGTTCTCTTATTTTTAAATAATTTTGTAGGGCTTCATCAATTGGTTTTGCTCTAATTGCTATTTTTTCTTTTAAATTCATTCACAATCTCCCATGTAGTGTAATTTGTCATCAGTAATCTCATTGAGATTGCCCAAGGCATCCCAAATATCACTCAAAAAGTTTTCTTTTATCAATCTAAACCATGGTCCAATTTTTAGGCTTCCATTATCGGCAGCATCAAATAATAATTCTAGTTCATTTTGTTCAACATATTTAGTTTGCTCTATTTCATTTGGATTCGGATTAATATTTACGTCACATTTTACAACAAATATGTAGTCTATTTCATGTTCAATCCATTTTTTATCCGCTCGGGAACGATAGTGCATTTTTGTAATATATTGTAAATCATTTAGTTCAATTGAAGAAGAGTTTATTCCTAATTCTTGTGATAATTTCCTCTTAGCTGCTTTTTTAGCCCCAATGATTCCATTTTCTTCTCCATCTGAGTAAAGAGGATGGCTACAACAGCTATTGGCCCATATTGAAGGAAATGTAATTTTTTCAGAGGCCCTTTTTTGGATCAATAGTTTATCCTCACTATTAAATAATAAAACACTAAAGGCCCTATGTAATTTTCCCTCTCCTAAATGGCAATTAATTTTACTGTCTTTTCCGATAACATTGTCTTCCTTATCGACGATTATACAATTTTCATCCATCATATCAATTTGTTCTTTATCGTATCCTTGAAGTTCGACTGCTGTGTCAGGCATTATAGTATACTATCAAGGGTCCAATTAAAAAATGAACAGTGCATGCTAAGCTCTTTATTTCGGCACTAAGTAAGGCATTTATGAGTAAGTTAGATTTCCTACAAGAGTTAGGTATCGAAGAGGTCAATTTAGGTGGTTTTTCAACAAAATGGTTGGGTTCAGGTAGTCCCCTAAAATCTATTGCGCCAGCAGATGAAAGTATCATTGCCACTGTAAGTCAATGTGATTCTGGTGATTATGAACAAATAATGAAGGATACCTCTAATATTTTTCAAAAATGGAGAATGGAACCTGCGCCAAAGCGAGGTGAGGTAGTAAGGCTCCTTGCTAATGAATTTCGTAAGCATAAGATAGCTCTTGGAAAACTAATAGCTTGGGAAATGGGTAAGATTCAAGCTGAAGGAGAAGGAGAGGTCCAAGAAATGATTGATATTGCAGATTATGCTGTAGGCCTCAGTCGGCAACTTTACGGCAATACAATGCATTCAGAACGCCCTAATCATCGTATGTATGAACAATGGCATCCCTTAGGTACCGTAGGGATTATTACTGCATTTAATTTTCCAGGAGCAGTTTGGGCTTGGAATGCGATGATAGCTGCGGTTTGTGGAGATGTTATGGTTTGGAAGCCTTCATCTAAAACTCCATTGACTGCGATAGCTATTCAAAAAATAGTTAATCAAGTTTTAGATCCATTGGGTTGGAATGGAGTGATGTCTTTGTTAGTGGGATCTAGTAGAGATGTGGGAGAAATGCTAATACATGATAGAAGAATTCCTTTAGTTTCTGCAACAGGTTCATGTAATATGGGTCGTAAAATAGGCGGTGCAGTTTCCAAAAGACTTGCACGTTCACTTCTTGAATTAGGTGGAAACAATGGAATTATCGTAATGCCTGACGCAGATCCTGAATTAGTCTTACGAGCAGTTGTGTTTGGTGCTGTGGGAACGGCTGGGCAAAGATGTACTTCTACACGTCGTTTATTTTTGCATAAAGATATAGCTTCAGATATGATTGAGCGTTTGGTTACTTCTTATTCACAAGTTAGTATAGGTGATCCTTTGGATTCGAAGACACTTATGGGTCCATTAGTTGATGCTACTGCAGTTAAAGATTTTACCGATGCATTGAAGATTGTTAGAGAAGAAGGCGGTGAAATACTTTATGGAGGAAATAAGATTGAGTCCTCTGGGTTTTATGTTGAGCCTACTATTGTACGTGCTAATAAAGAAATGCAGATTGCTAGAGAGGAAACATTTGCACCCATCTTATATCTTTTTGAATTTGATACTTTGGAAGAGGCAATAGAGATGCACAATTCAGTTGATCAGGGATTATCATCATCAATATTTACAAGAGACATGCAATCAGTTGAAAATTTCCTGTCACATTCAGGAAGTGATTGCGGTATTGCTAATGTTAATATTGGAACTAGTGGTGCTGAAATAGGTGGAGCATTTGGAGGCGAAAAGGATACGGGTGGTGGACGTGAAGCAGGTTCTGATTCATGGAAAGTTTACATGCGCAGACAGACCAATACACTTAATTGGTCCGATGACTTACCATTGGCACAAGGAATTGAATTTGGATAAATATGGGAGAAGATGAAAGACAATATATGCGCGTTCCAAAAGACATGGCTGAGATTGTAATGGGGAAATTATCTGATGAAGGTTTAATTGATGAAGAGGCTGAAGTCAAATGGGAAGGTGAATTTGTTTCATTTCCTTTAATTCTAGATTCTTCAAAAGATAAAGATTAATTATTATAGCATATTGTTTCAGGAATTATATCCAATAATTCTAACCAATTTTGTTCATTGGTAGTGTCTGTTGGATTGTTTGGAATAATATCTGAAATTATATCATCAATCGGATCTAATCCCGTTTTGTCATTAATTTCTTCTTCAGAGATTATAGCAATACCCATTGCAACAACAATTAGGTTATACTCTGGAGCCTTCCAGACTTCTCCAACATAAAGTGTCTTTGATCCTTCAGTTATAGTTCTACTATATCCTTCAAACCCAATGCTGTCTGTTTTTGCAGTTCCATTAAATATAGAATATTGAGTTTCATAACCTTGTTTCGTATATCTACTTCCTTTCTCAATTTCAGAGTCTAATTCGACTTCCTGATCAACAGCCATTCTTTCGAATTGTTTATCTAGCTCAGCCAGCATATCTTTTTCTTCAATATCAATGGGTACTTTTACAGCAACAATCATTAGTATCCCAGGATATCCGTCACTATTGCCTTCATTATCCTCCGCATCATCCATATACAGTTAAAAAGTGGTTGATGCTAGTCCAAGTCCATATTCATCATATTCATTCATCACATTTTTCCAACCATTTCCAGAATCTCCTTTGACATATGAGCTTGGTACCTTGACAGAAGCAGTTTCATACATTGGCATTAATGCCAAACAAGGTATGACAATGATTAGTCCTATCATTATTGCACCTGTACTCCTTAGTGCCATTCTTTTATTTGATCTAGGGATTCCTGAAAGAACTCTTCCAATAAGATATGTTGGGATTCCAATAATAATTGTAGTAAGTAGAGGAATCATATTTTCATTAGCATATGTTGCAAATAATCCAATTAATAAGAAGATACAACATAGTTGGTATCCTAAGTCTCTGGTAAATATTGTTCTTTTATAGAACATAAAAGACCATCTATTCTTGATAATTGGTATTTTAAAATATTTTAAAATATAGTGATATCCTTGTAACATTAGGCCAGGTTTTGGTTCTACACCCCTGAATTCATTAGTCTTCTTTCTATCTCTATGGATTATGAAAAAACCGATTGAAATTACGGCAAGAAAGAAAGTCCAGAAGCCAGTACCAGCTCCAAAAGAGCTTACATAATAAAATAAAAAGGACATTGCTGCAAAACTCCATGCAGATGCTAGAGGTCTCGATTCATTTTCTCCAATAAGTTCAATTTTTAAGCTTGGTGTCTTTCCAATATCTTCAGCTTCTAATATCTGTTTTCCATCTTTCCTAATAATTCCTACTACTGAATTTAGTCTAATGTCTTCTGATATTTGATCTAAAGTTTCATTATCTTTTGTGATATTCCAGTTCTTTGAATTCACGCCAATCTTTAGTGTCTCAATCTTAATTTGTTGTCTAGCAATTGATAAAAGTATAAAAAGAGCTGAAACCCATTTAGTTCCGTCCAGTGTCATTAATGATATTGGAATAAAAATTAGTTGCCACCACCAAGAAAACATTGGTGTAAAAAGTCGACCAAGATAATCTATTTTATCTGAATAAATATCCCAAACTTCATTTTTATTAGAAATAAAGACACGTAGATTAGTAATTGCAATAGAGTATCCTGCCTTTCGATTTACGGTTAAGTCGTCGTATTTTTTAAGGAATTTCTCGTTTGGCAAGAATTTTTCAGTTAAATCCACAATTACTCAACATATTAACATATAAATAAGGTTTTCAAAAAATATTTTTGAAAAGAGAACCATTAAAGGAGATAAATTAATAGGGCCTATTATTTGGATAAACATGGAAATACTGGATTGGGTTCGTTTTTTTCTCGGACTCGGAATGTTATGTTATGGTTCATGGACTGATCTAAAGACACGAAGAGTTCCTAATCAGGTCTGGCTTATTTCAGGTAGCGTAGCTTCAATATTATTATTTTATGAATTTTCATTGGATAATACAGATTATCATATTTGGGGATTATTATTTGCGACAGTTATACTTTTCTTTAATGCATTTATTGATGAATATGTTTTAGATAATAATCAAATGTATTTGTGGAGATTTACTCAAGCTTTGGCAGTAATATGTACCATATATTTCATAATGATTGTTAATCCTGAAGAGATGCAAGAAAATAATTATAGAATCGTAGATATCCTATCGATTTCCGTATTAATGCTCTTAATGTATACTTGGTTTTATTTTGGTCCTACTATAGGTGGAGCAGATGTCAAAGCCATAATGACTATTGGTTTAGTTGTTCCTTTTACCATATCCTTAGACAATAACGCCTTGATGGCCTTTGAAACTCGTGGTTTTCCATATCCTTTTGTAGTTTTTATGAATTCTCTTTTAATTTATCTATTGATACCTATTGGACTTTTAATTTATAATATATTTAGAAAAAATATAGATAGTCCTTATTTTCAAATGTTATTTGGAACTAAAATGGCACTAGAAGATGCTCGTAAAAGTTTTGTTTGGCCAATGGAGCAAGTTGTAGGAGGAAAGATAGTTTTAGTGACTTTTATCAAGCATAAATTGGATTCCGATAAAGAATGGGATAAATTGGAAGAAGCAGGGGTTACGAATCCTTGGATTTCTTTTAAGATACCATACATAATTCCTTTAACTTTATCATTCATAGTATCCTTTGTATTAGGTGATTTATTCTCAATTTACTTGGTTGAGCCAATGAACTCAATTTTTAGTTAAATCTATGAATTCATTAAGTACTGATGCTGTAGCGCCCCAAATTACTTTGTTATTTATTCTAAAATGGGGGACTTTTACATTTTTTCCATGCAACTGCCATGTTTCTGAATAATAATTAGCTTCATCAATCAATTCAGACACTTTTGTTATAATCAATTCATCTACTTCAGATTCATTTAGAATCCATTTAGGTTCTTTTTTTAATATTCCTATAAATGGATAAATAAGATATCCTGAAACTGGAACTGGTAAAGGTGTTAATTGCCCTATAATTTCTACCGATTGAGCTTCGATACCAATTTCTTCAAAAGCTTCTCTAACTGCAGTGTAGTCTAATTCTTCATCTTTTTCTTTAGCACCTCCAGGCAATGCAATTTGACCTGGATGGTTTCTTTCGTGCATAGGTCTTCTAATCAAAGGGAAGTACCATTCCTTCCCTTTTTTGAATAAAGCCAATAATACTGCCGCTTTTTTCATAGATATTAATTTTTCTTTAGATAAGATACGTTCATATTTTTCCAAACTTTCGCTTTCTATACTTTCTCCTTCTTCAGACTTCACAGCCATTCTTTTCCAAGATTTAATTCCAGGTAAATCTTTCTCTAAATTATTCTTGAGCTTTGTTATCAATATTTCACTTCACAGTCAAAGCTTTTAGTATTTTCAATAAAAGAGTCCAGAATTTATCTACAGACTCAATTTCAACCCTTTCATCAGGAGAATGTGGGCCTTTAATTGTAGGTCCAAATGAAATCATATCCATGCCATCTACTTTTTCTCCAATTACTCCACATTCGAGACCAGCGTGTATTGCACAAACATTTGGTTTTGTATCGAGCATTTCTGAATAAATTCTCTTAGTAATTTCTAATATTGGTGAGTTGATATTTGGTGCCCATCCAGGATATGGCTCTTCCTGTTCAATTAAAGCTTCGTAAGAATTGGCTATTATTGATATTCGTTCTCTTTGAAACTCGAGGGCTTCAGCAATTGAGGATCTTGTTGAACAAACAATATTATAATGATTATTGTTTATTTTGACAGATGCAAGATTATTAGATGTTTCTACTAAACCTTCAACATCATGCGAATATTTCAAAACACCATGAGGTAAAGTTCTTATTAAATTTATTAAATTCTTTTGGCTCTTTTTAGTTAAGCTACTCTTTGGGGAGCTCTTTAATCCTGATAAAATTACTTGCATGTTTGTTTCCAATGAACCAAATTCTTTTTTGAAACCATTTTCTTTATTTGAGACTATGATTTGAGCATCTGACACAGCTTCAGGACTTATTAGAATTGTAGCAAAAGCCTCTCGTGGTATTGCATTGTGCTTATCTCCTCCTTCCAGTGATACTAAACGAGTATCAGTATTCCGGCCCAAGTTATCAAGTATAGATGAGATAAATACAATTGCATTACCTCGTTCTTCATGTATGTCTACTCCTGAATGTCCACCTTGTAGTCCTTCTACAGATAATTGAAAAGAAAGAAAGTCAGATGGGGCCTCTTGGATTTCAATAGGTAAATTTAAGCTGGAATCTCCTCCGCCAGCACACCCAATACAAATCTCTCCCCAATCTTCAGTATCCAAATTAAGCATTGTTCTGCCTTTAATGATTTCACCATTTAATGCGAAGGCTCCAGTTAATCCCGTTTCTTCATCCACCGTAAAAAGGCATTCCAGAGGCGGTAGTGTTGTTTCCTTAGGCATTTCTAGTAACGAAAGGGCAGCTGCAACTCCTATGCCATTGTCTGCACCTAAAGTGGTTCCTTTTGCCTTTAACCATCCTTTTTCAATATACAAATCTAAAGGGTCTTTCATGAAATCGTGATTTGAGTCTCTATTTTTTTCACATACCATATCCACATGACTTTGAATTACAATAGTTGAGGCCTTTTCACCTCCACCACTACCTGGTCTAAGTATCACTATATTTCCAGTAGAATCTTCTCTTGTTTGTAAATTTCTCTCATTAGCAAAAGCTCTTAGGGCCTTCAATATTTTCTCTTCGTGCTTAGAAGGTCTTGGAATCTTAGTTATATTTTCAAAATGCTTCCATACAATTTCAGGTTTTAATCCTTCAATTACAGATTTCATAATTCATTAAGTTAGGACGTTGAAATAAAATTTAGTTTATTTTTCTATAATCAATATCAATGAAAACATATGGTTCAAGTATTGTATCTTCGTGCGTGTCTATTATTTCTCCATTCACCTTTACTTCAATAAGATGTAGTTCATCAATTTCATAATTCAAAATCTTATTTTTTGTAAAGTCTTTCTCCCATATGTCAAAGAAAAAGCCTAGAAGTGCTGTTGCATTTTTTGTGGTTTCTACATGAATTCTTCCACTGTTATCATAGGTATGTATTGGATGTAGAAAGACAAGCTCCCCAGTTTCATTAAAATCGAATCCAATATTCATTGGAATTTCTTTTCTTTCATCATTTATTGTAATATTTAGTTGAAAATGGTAGTGGTAATCTGATTTAATTCCATTAAGTGAATAATAACAGATATCACTTTTCAGATATTCATTTTCAATAATCTGTTCTTCTTCATCCATATTAAGATAATAAACAGAGGTTAGAGCCGATATTGTAATTAGTGATAAAAATATAGTCTTCAATATGTCTGAGTTAAATGCATTATTCATCTTTCTTACCAAAGGCAATCATTGCACCGAGACCAATTGCACCCACAGCTGAAATCGTTGCTATGATAAGTAAAATAGGAGATTTTTCTTTTTCTACATCCTCTATGTCATTAATGATTTCAGTATTTTGAAAACCAGGAGTTACATGTTTATCTGAATATACGGTCACATTTCCATAAATTGTTGTTGTATTTCCTGATGTTTGATTATAAACTAAATCAGTGAAAGCATATGTTCCTACAATGTCATCATAACTCATGTTCAGAGAGGTTTCATTAAATATAATTTCAAAATAAGCATTACAATTTTCATCAACTTTTGTTCCATTTACATGTTCACAGGAGTCAGTCAGATTACCTGATTTCCAGTCATCCTCACCATCATATATACCGTCTGAATTTGCATCTACTAATATTCGATGTGTTACGTTAGTAGTATCATCTACATTTATCCAACGTGCAGTGTCATTTACCAACATCTGCACATTGTATGGCTGGACTCCATTTTTTGATACAATTATCGTAAAAGTACCTCCGGTATGTGCAGATACATTTGGAACCATTAGTTGAAAAGACAAGAGCAATGTGATTACTATTGTAACAACTAGGCTTTTGTTCTTCATATATATCTATTTCAAATAGGCTATAAATAAAAGGTTATACATAGATAAAATAATGCAGACAAAGGAAATAGCTCTAGCCCTGTTGCTCGTACTAAGTACGGTTAGTGCTACGGCTTATTTTTTAACTAACGAAGAGGATATCTATAATTTACCTGAGGATATTTTGTTTGCAGATCCATTGATTCAAGAAGAAGGGCATGATCATATGGAAGCTTCGATGCACAATATGAGTAGTGGAAATATCAAACAAATAGAATACAATCCACTAACAAATGGTGGCAATGCCGAAGTAACTGTTGCGGATTCTCCAGATGGAAGAACTTATGCTTACCAAGCCGGTTGGTCAGAATTCCATATAACTGATGTTACTGATCCCTATAATACATCCGTAACTGGAAAGTATACTGATCCTAATACCCAACTTTTAGACATCAAGTATTTAGAGTTCAGTGGTAGAGAATATGTAATTCTTCAAAATCAATTAGTAGATCCCGGTTATGCAGATCCTCAAGTTGGAGAATGGGGAGATCCCACTCAAGTAAGTGTAGTTTTAGTTGATGTAACTGATAAGACAAATCCTGTTTGGGTAGATAGTTGGTATGACTCAGACCATCCTAGCGGGCCGCATAATCTTTACACACATATGATAGATAATGAGTGGTATATTTTTGTAGCAAATCCAGATTATGAAGGATGCGATATTGCAGTCGGAGAAGCTTGTGGCGGTGTAACAATTGCACATTTGAATCTTCAAGGTTCAGCAGCACGAACATTGGAAGGCGTTTCTGGTTCAGGCTATGGTCACACAATTATTAAATTGGGTGAATATGAGGTTGCTTGGGAAACTACACGCGGTGGATGGATTTACATACATGATATGACTGTCCAAACATGGCCTGGAAATGACCCACAAGATCCACGTTATGGTCGGACTTATGTTTATGGAGCTTATTGGGAAGCAGGAGTAAGGATTGGAGATGTTACCGATGTTCCACATCCAGTCAATAGTCCCGAAAATTATTTGTTTTATGGTGTTGGATGTAAAAGTACTGTAGGTTCTCCAGTTACCTGTCTTTGGAGGGCTCCAGAGGTAGGATATTGGATGGATTTTGCCGATTTTGATGGAGACGGGGAACCGGATAGTGGTTCAACAGGCAACGAAAATGGAGGACGTTCATCATATATTCATTATACTGAGCCTTATCCGGAAATGGTAGATTTATCACATATTAACCCAGATTTAGTAGGTGAAAGACATCTAATTTCTGCAGCTGTTGAAGTATTATCAACAAATGTAGGTACAGGCATGATTTATGTTATAGACAATACAGATTATGAAGTTATAAATGGAAATCTGCGTTTTCTTCCAAAATTAGTTGGAGATTGGGAAATTCCGACATCAGGTATGCATTGTTTTGGAGAATCATGTAAGGCACATGCTAATGGCGAAGAGTGGTTACTTTTTAGTCCTCATAATTTAGATTCAGGTCATTTTATTACTGATGATGGTGAAAAACCAGATCAAAGTTATGGAGGTGGTTGGGATGGTAGATTGTACATTTCCCATTACCATGGAGGTCTCTGGGTTGTTGATATTGAAACAATAGTAGCTACAGGTAATGATATTGATAGAAATAATTCACATCTGAAGTCTACTATTGGATTCATATTGCCACAAAATGGAGGATATGGAGAACCTTTAGATTCTAATTTTTATGATTTTGGCTGGATTCCTTTTTTGTGGGCTGCAGAATACCATGATGGTTATACTTATCTTTCATGTATAACTTCTGGATTATATATTGTCCAATTAGATATTGATATACCTTATATGGAAGAAGGTTCTTCTACAGATGATTAATTTTTTTCGTTTAGTATCTAAAGATTAACTATGTCTTCGTAACAGAAATAATCTTTTGAGGTTTGTTTGGTCTATCCATGTGGCCAGTTTTACAATTCTCTATTTTTTGTACTACATTCATTCCCGAAGTGACTTTACCAAATATAGCATGCGCTCCATCAAGCCAGGGGGTTGCTACAGTTGTCAAAAAGAACTGGGAACCGCCAGTATTAGGCCCTGCATTTGCCATAGAAAGAATACCTGGTGCATTATGTTTTAAATCACCGTGGAATTCACAATTTATTTGATATCCTGGACCTCCCGTTCCTGCTTTTGAGCTGTTGGGGTCTTTGGAATTTGGACATCCTCCTTGTAACATAAAGTCTTTGATTACTCTATGGAAGTGTAATCCATTGTAGTAGCCTTTATCAACTAATTTCACAAAATTTTCTACAGTTTTAGGCGCTTTATCATCGAATAATTCGATTGTTATGTCTCCAGCACTTGTTCGCATTAATACACTAGTCATGTCTATACGAGTAGAAAGGCCTCAAAAAAGTTTGACCCTATTATTTTAACAATAGCTCTTTTTACGAATATTGTGGAAGACCCCGTAAACACAGCGGAATTTTGGGAAGCTTGTTATGAGTCTGAAATGGATGGCTGGGACTTAGGTGGCCCAACACCTGTTTTTGAAAGGCTAGCTTCAGAAGTGTCAAAGGGTAAAATTTGCATTATTGGTTGTGGAAGGGGTTATGACGCTGTAACTTTTGCTAAAGCTGGCTTTGAAGTTACTGCAATTGATTTTTCTCATAATGCAGTTATGGATGCAAGAGAAAACGCAAGGAAAGCCGAGGTAGATATCAAGGTTATAAGAGAAAACATTTTCGATTTACCCGAAGATTTATTTTATAAGTTTGATTATGTTATGGAATATACTTGTTTTTGTGCAATTAGTCCTATACGTAGATTTGAATACGAAAGAGTTGTTTGGCAATTGCTAAAACCAGAAGGGAAATTGTTAGGTCTTTTTCTACCTTTAGATAAAGAATTGGAAGACGGAGGCCCTCCTTGGGGTGTAAAAATTAGTGAGTTGCATAAGCTATTTGGATTGCATTGGAATTTAGAATATGAAGAAATGCCTAAAGAGTCAATCGATAGACGTGCAGATCGTGAGATACTAATGGTCTGGCGTAAAAAATGAAAGGCTTTGAGAGATTAACTGAAAAAGATTTTATTAATTTACAAATAAGAAAACACGATGGTAAATCATTAATCGTATTTTCAGCAGACTGGTGCCCTTATTGTATTTCCTTTTTTAATAATTTAAAAGAATATACTACGATTGATTCGATACTAATTGCAGATATTACTGATGTTGAATCGAAATTATGGGATGATTTTGATTTGAATGTAGTTCCTACTATGGCTATTTTTGATAAGGGAAATTTAGTGAAGAGATGGGATGGAATTATCGGTCAGGGTTTAACTATAAATCATATTGAAGAGTCTAATTCATTTTTTTCTATAGTTTAAATTGAATATGGCAGTTAAAGCAATAATTATGATTGTCATCGGTATTTCCAAATAATTGAGTTCTTTTATTTGACTTATTATTCCAGTCTCTTCAGTTTGGTTTGTCTGATTATAGTTCGTTGAAGGATATTCGTTAGGTATTTGGACATTAATTGAGTTTATAATCCAAAACTCGTCTCCTACTTGATTGTCGCTATTCCTTATGAATTTGTAGTTTATGGTAGTCTTTGTTGCTTCAAATATAGTGTATCCGTATTCTACTTCACGATGTGCAGACCACAAGGGTTGTGGGTCTTCTAATCCATCATATATAGATCGACCGGACATTCCTGCAACAATATGGATTGTTGCCCCAGGTTTGTAAAATGGGTCACTAGCACTTCCGCTCTTATTTGAATATACATTTTCTTCAAAAACGGGATATGTTCTCTCATAGTGATGGTCGTGTCCCCATACTGCTAAATCAACTTGGAAATCATAAAGTAAAATTTCCATTGCCTCTCTAAATTCTATGTCACTACCATGCCCGTCTCCATCACCATTTGAACTGTACATTGGGCGATGTGCAAATATCACAATCCAAGGTACATTCTCTCTATTTTCATTTGCATCTTCAAGGTCATTCAATAGCCAGCTGTATTGACTACTTCCAGGTTCATAATCATGTTCGGCAGAAATCGAAATAAAGTGTATAAATTCAAAATCAAAACTATACCAAAAACTATTAGGTCCCGGATTAAAGAATCTACTTTCATAAGCATCAAAACCATATGGTTCAGCATCCTCTTCGTGGTTCCCAGGAGCATACATGTGAGGAGTTCTTGAAGCTACATCTTCAATTTGATTCTGATATTCATCCCAAACACTCTGATCTCCAATTCCATTACCAGATCCAGCGCCATTAGCATAGGATATGTCTCCAGCATGTATTACCAAATCCATGTCTTCATTTTCCATGTGGTTTGTTGTTTCTTGGGCATTATTTGATGTTCCATGGTCTGCAATTGCTCCTATTATGACTTTAGCAGGACTTTCTTCTAGTGTTTTGAACGAGTATGTACCACTCCATTCTCCTTCTCCTCCGACTCTGTAATAATATGTCGTATTTTGTATTAAATCCGATAGAATGGCAGTATGTGTACATGTGGTCCAAAGATACATATTGTTATTTCCAATTTTAGATAAATTTAGTTTGTCATTTTCAGTTCCATATTCTACAATACTTTCAGATGAACATGATAAGGCAGTATCTTCTTCGGTACCCCACTGTACTACCATTTCACCAGGTATTCCGGTTGTTGCTAAGTGTACTTGCTCCGGTTCAGCAGCTTGACAATTTATTGTCATGAGAGTAATAGAAAAAACAAAAATAAAAGTTAAATTCATACATCTCATGAAATTAGTATTGTGAACGATGATATAATAATTTTTATATTATCACGCGAGGTTCTTCTTTAACTGTATTTAGTACTAGCGAAGTGTTACTTCGTTCTACATTTTTCTGAGATAATGTGGTTTTTATGAAGGAATCCATTTCTTGTCGATTTTTAAATCTTGCTAGAATCAGAGAATCCCATTCTCCAGTTACATCATATACTCCAAAGACCTGAGGGTGTTTAGCTATTGAATCTTGTAAATCCATTATTTTCCCTTTACTAATTCTGAGGTTGATTATGGCTGTCAAATTATATCCTACTTTTTCAGCATTAAGTTCAGGATAGTATCCTTTTATTATTTTTTCTTTTTCAAGATTTTTGATGTGGCTATTCACAGTACCCAATGCAGTGCCAGTGGAGGTTGAAAGTTCTCTTTGCGATGCTTTTCCATTTTTATTTAAGATACGCAAAAGTTCAATATCTTTATCTTTCAAGGTCATTAATTGAACGTATGTTCAGCCAGTATATAAATTAATAGGTATAACTGTAGTTATTGAGTAATTAATGAGACATTATGGCAATACTTCCGTATTTCTTATATACTATGTTTCAAATAATGCATTAGTGATAATTATGAGTAAAGCAAAACTTGAATACATTTGGTTAGACGGCTATTCCCCAACTCAGAATATGAGAAGTAAGACTAAAGTTATAGAAGATTTTAGTGGTAAATTAGAAGATTGTCCTGTTTGGTGTTTTGATGGTAGTTCAACGAGACAGGCTGAAGGTAACGCTTCTGATTGTCTATTGAAACCTGTTGCAATTTATCCAGATCCTATGAGAGAAAATGGTTATTTGGTAATGAATGAAGTTTTGAATCCAGATTCAACACCACATGAATCTAATGGCCGAGCAACAATTGATGACGATGATAATGATTTTTGGTTTGGTTTTGAACAAGAATATTTTATTATGGATGTAGATACACAATTGCCCCTAGGTTTCCCACTTGGTGGTTATCCGGGCCCTCAGGGATTGTATTATTGTTCAGTGGGTGGAAAAAATACACATGGCAGACATATTGTTGAAGAACATGCAGATTTATGTTTAGAAGCTGGAATTAATTTTGAAGGTATCAATCAAGAAGTTGCCTGCGGACAATGGGAGTTTCAATTATTTGCCAAAGGAGCGAAAAAAGCAGGAGATGAGATATGGATTGCTAGGTATATCTTGGATAGATTAACTGAAAATTATGGATATTACATTGAGTATCATCCTAAGCCGATTAAGGGTGACTGGAATGGTTCAGGAATGCATGCCAACTTTTCAGATAATACCTTACGAACTTGCGGGGATGAGAAAATCTTCCAAAAGGTATGTGAGTCTTTTGGTAGAAATATTGAGAAACATATTTCCGTTTATGGTGCCGATAATGATCAAAGACTGACTGGTGCGCATGAAACTCAGTCAATTAATGAATTTTCATATGGTGTTTCAGATAGGGGTGCTTCGATAAGAATACCTATTGGAACAGTAGAAGATGGTTGGAAAGGCAGGCTTGAAGACAGGCGCCCAGCTTCTAATGCAGATCCTTACAAAATTGCATCAGTGATAGTAACTACAACAAAATCAGCATATTGATTTATGGTGGTGGCCCCGCCCGGATTTGAACCGGGGTCAATGGCTCCCAAAGCCACAAGGATACCAAACTACCCCACAGGGCCACAAATATTTCACCAAAGGGGGTTGATTTAAGGACTCTTCGTTATTTCAAAGTGAGGTCTGATTTTAGTATCTCCTATTCCTTCAACATGGTATGGCTTCTCTCCAATTGATTTGAATCCACACTTCTCTAAAACAACTTGTGGTGGAATATTGTCTTTGTGAGTTGCAGCCCAAATTTTCTCTAACTTTAGTTTCTCAAATCCAAATACCTTTATTTTTTCTATAGCTTCAAAGGCATATCCTCTGTTCCAATATTCTTTTCCTATCCAACATCCGATTTCTCCTCTTGCTGTAATTTTTAAACTTCCCACTAATTTTTTACTGACTATTTCAGTAAGTGCATAATGATATTTTTCTTTAGAACCAGTATTAAGCCACCAATCTGCATGTTTGTTCAGATAAGGATATGGTAGTTCAATCCACTTAGTTACAGTTTTATCATTTAGTAAATAAATTAATTCTTTTTTATCTTTTAAATTAAATTTACGTAGAACTAGGCTATTTGTCTTCATCATCTATCATTTCTGCATCTTGTATTTCAGGTTTAGATAAATCAAGGATTACTTCTTTGTCTTTCTTTGGCCTCTGATAAACAACATCGGTATCTAATACAGGTTCAGCTTCAACGGGTACAGGTTCAGCTTCAACAGGTTCCGGTTCAGCCTCAATAGAATTGTCTTTTTTGGAATACTGTTCATCCCCTAGATTCACAAAAGTAGAAAGTAACGTTCGTTCAGTTCCATCTTCAAATACTAGATCTAGTCTATATGCCTCACCTTTCGGCTTACTATTCTTTATTTCCCCTTTTCCAAAAATATCATGCGTAACAGTTACTCCTGGCGGATAATCACCATGATCAATTTCTACGACATCTGCAACTACTTCAGCAATTTCGTTATCATTTTCTTCTATATCTTTTGATTTAGGTCGTTTGAAATCATCTTTACTTAAGTTCTTTTTTGCAATGGGCGTTTCATCTATCTCATTAAGTGTTAAGAATGTTCCTAAAATTCTACGTTTTCCTTCATCAAAATTTACTTCAACTGACCAATGTTTACCGGCTTTATTCAGTTGTAATACAGTTCCACTGCCATAAACTCCGTGTGTTACACTGTCACCTTTTAAGAAAGGTTCACTGTCGTTAGAGTCTTCTTCTTGGCTTGTTTCAACAGGTTTAGAGGTTTCAACAGCTTCTTGAACTTCTTCTTCAGCTTTTTCTTCTTTGATAACAGCTTCTTCTAATTTTTCACTAGCTTTTTCGCCAGCTTTTATTGCTTTATCCAAATTATCTGAGGCTTGATCCTCCTTGGTTGATGTGCTCTCAACCTCTTCAGCTGCTTTATCTTCGTTTGTAATAGCTTCTGTAAGGATTAAATCGGCTTCTTCTTGTTTTTCTATATTTTCCTTTAATTCAGTTACAATTTCCGTAATATCTTCTTCTGCAGCTTCATTTTCAACTAATTCTGTAACTTGTTCAGCAGATTCAATTACAGCTTCAGTAGCTATATTTTTTGCTTCAACAGCTTCAACTACTGCATCAGCAGCCTGAACTTCTTCTTTGACAGCTTCAGCATATGATTCGACAGCTTCAGTCTCAGTATCAATTGCTTCAACTATTGCTTCAGAAGTTATAATTTCAGTTTCAGATGCACTTTCTACATTCTCTTTAGCTATATTTTCCGCTTCTACGGCATCTTGTATTGTATCAAGTGCTATTTCTTCAGTAGCTTCTACAGCAACAACAGCTTCCGCAATATCTTCAGTAGCTT
>JAAZXP010000001.1:0-67343 GCA_014240055.1 Methanobacteriota archaeon
CAGCACCAGCAGGAAAAATAAGTTTGATAGCCCAAGTCGATAAATTAAATATAATTCATAGTGATTTTATTGAGGATTTAGGAGGAGAAATAACTTCAAGTTTTTCTCGTTTTGATGCTATAGGTTTCCTTTTACCTTTAGAAAAAGTTCCTGAAGTCACATATCTTCCAGGTCTAACTTGGCTTGAGGCTGATGTTTTGTTTTATCCAGCATTAGATAATAGTATAGACACAATAGGTACAAATGTAATTTGGAATCAATTTGGTTTTAAAGGTGAAGATACTACAATAGCTATTCTAGATACTGGAGTAGATTTTGACCATGAATCTCTTGACGATTTGGATGATAATCCAAACACAGATGATCCAAAGATTGCAGTTGATTCTAATGGCATGCTGGGGTTCTATAATGCAAATACTGATTTAGAATATCCCGATGAGCAACCTCACGATTCCGGTAGCCATGGGACTCATTGTGCAGGTATTGCTGCAGGAACTGGTGGTTCTAGTGGAACATATTCAGGTGTAGCTCCACAAGCAAACTTAGTTGGTGTAATAGCTTTAGATGGTGGTTCTGGTGATGAACAAGATTTATTGAGAGCAGTAGATTGGACAATACAAAATAAAGATCGTTTTTCCATAGATGTAATGTCGCTTTCATTAGGAGGTGTCATTACTATTCCTGGAGCTACTAACACAGGTTCTTCTTCTATTTCACAAGCTTTAGATACGGCCGTTGAAGCGGGAATTGTTACTGTTGTAGCTATTGGTAATGGTAATTTGGGTATCGCAGCCCATCCTTCTTCAATATCATATCCGGGAGACAGTGAGAAGGCCATAACTGTAGGTTCAGTAAATGATGAGCACAACAGAGAAATTTATTCTTCACGCGGCCCAACTGGTGATGGCAGATTGAAACCCGATGTTATGGCGCCAGGTGGTGCTATAATGTCAGCTTCTGCAGGCTCAGGAGATGGATATGTCTCATATTCAGGTACTTCAATGGCTACTCCGCATGTCGCAGGCGTTGCAGCACTGCTCCTTCAGGCTAATCCCAATGTTGAACCTACCCAAAGTTCAGATTACGTTAAGCAGATATTGAGAGAGACCAGTGATCATAGAGTTCCTTTAGATATAGACTGCGGAGAACTTTTTACTCCAAATAATTGTTATGGTTGGGGCACGGTAGAATTAATTGGTGCCGTATCTCGTGCTCAAGATTTAGATTCTTCAATGTTTACCGGTTCCTCTGGTATTCAATCAGAGACTAATGAAACATTTGATGTTTCAATGGATCATACTATGACTGAGTATACTAATAGAGGAAAAGATGGAGGTACAATTCAAAATTATTTCAGTGGAAGCCCATTGCCTGATGAAGTTAGATATGTAATAAAGTATTCCAGTTCTTGGCCTAAGCCTTCGAAATTCACTATTGATCCTAATACAGCCTCTGGTATTGATGCTGAAACAAACATCAAATCTGTTGTCGAAGTGGACAATAAATGGGTTATTGAGGCTAGTTTCAATTATACTGGTCAATTAAGTGCGGGTACAATTGCAACTAATTCACCTGAATTTATTTTTGACATCCAAGCTCCTAGTTTTGATGATGTAACAGTAGTTAGTGTTGATTACTTTTTAAACGATATGCAAGGTAAAAGCCAAAGTATTTCAGTTTCATCTTTTACAGATCTTCCAGATTTATTTATAGAAGAATTACTTGTTCCTAATTCAATGTCATCAGGTCAAGAAGTAGTAGTTACAGCTAGAGTAGTTAACGAAGGTCCAGGTCCTGCACGATACTTTGAGGTTGATTTTTATAATGATGACGTAATATTTCAAACTATTGAGACTTCAAGCAAGTTACCTTCCAATGAAGCTGTAAATATCCAAGCTAATTGGATAGCTGAAGAGGGGAGTCATGTTTTGAAGGCAGTAATCAAGCAGACCAGTCCTCAGGATGCCGATAATTCTAATCAAGAAATTCAACTTAATGTTCAGGTAGATAGTTTTATGGATTTACAATCTCCTATGGTTTTCATAACTGAGCCTTATCAGAATGAAGTCGTCTCAGATTTATTTATTGTTAAAGGTACTGCCAGTGATGATAACAATATAGTGAAAGTTGAAGTTCGTATTTCTCCAAATGAATGGCAAGTAGCTAATGGCTTTCAAGACTGGGTTTGGGCTTGGAATACCAGTCAAGATCTTAATGGTCGCTATACCTTGGAATCGCGTTCTTTTGATGGATTCAATTATTCAAGTATATTTTCAGTAGATGTTGAAGTAACTAATGATGGAGCTAATAGAAGGCCTACAGCCTCGATAAAATCAGATGTTAATGAGCTGTATGTTGCAGACAAGATAGTATTTTCAGGTAATGGTTCATCAGATGATTCTGAAATTTTAAAATATCAATTTAATTTCGGTGATGGCAAAGAAACTGGATGGCTAACCGATTCTTGGGTTGAATACTATTATGAAGAAGCTGGCGATTATGAAGTTCAGTTACAGGTCGAAGATGATGAAGGTGTGAGATCTTCTTCAGCAGATTCTATAAATGTAAAAGTATTAGATAAAGCACAAAATAGTAAACCTGTAGCTGTCATTAATTCACCTCAAATCAATAGTGTTTTTGAAAGTAAATCCAACATTCAATTTTCAGCGCAGGGTTCTTTCGATTCGGATGGTGATGAAATGCTATTTACTTGGTCAAGCAGTATAGATGGTCAATTCTATGAAACCTCACTTTTATTCTTCCAACTTCCTTTGAGTGAAGGTGTCCATGTTATAACATTGACAGTTTCTGACTCTTTTTTATCTGATTCCGTTTCAACACAAATTACAGTTACAGTTTCAGATGAATCATTTGATGAGCAAGATCCACTTTTGCCCTCATTGAGCATACTTGCAACAACTATTGTTTTAGCAATAGTTACACTTTCTAGACGTAGATTTTAATATCCACTGAATTCAACTTTGGATACTTCATTTTCCCATAGTATCAGCTTTACAAGAGGGTCTAGTTTAGGTTTCAATTGATTCCATATCCATTCAATTAAAACTTCACTAGTAGGGTTTTCCAGGCCGCTAATATCATTGAGATAGTTGTGGTCGATTTGTTTATAAATAGGAGAGAAGCTTTTTTCTATCTCATTAAAGTCTAAAACAAATCCACTATTCTTATCCATTTCTCCTTGAATATGGATTTCTAATTTGAAGGCCAAACCATACAGATTACTGCATGGATGCTCTTTAGGAACTTTTGTTAGTCTACGGGCAGATTCAAATCGTATTATTTGAACAAGTTTATGCATCTAAAGTTCGATTACGTCTCTTGGTTCTGGCATAATCCATCTTCTTTGCTTGTACTTTTTTAGAATGTCAGTCTTATCTTTACGCAAATTTCTATTAACGTGAATTAGGGCCATTTTCTTTGGTCTTGCCATATCATCTAATCTTTCTAATTGTTGCATTGAACAGTGTGTTTTAGTTCCAATATTGATGGTTTCTCCTTTAGGATTTTTGACAGTTCCGTCCATAGTATAAGCATCATGAACTAATAAGTCTGCATTTGTATAAAGTTTGGATGCAGTTGGTGTAAACATACCATCACCAGAATAACAGAATACTTTGGTTGGGCTGCCAGCTTCGAGCCTTAGTCCAAGATTTTGAACTGAATGTCTGGTATTTACAACTCTTAAATTCCAGTCATCCCAGCGGTGAGATCTTTGTAATTCTCTAAATCTTAGAGTAAATGTTAGACTGGCGACCATTCCAGGGTAAGCGAATTCCATTAATCTTTCAACATTTCGTTGTGATCCTACAGGTCCAAAAAGATAGAAAGGTCGGGTTCGTCCATCTTCTTCCATTCGTTTCATTAAGGCAGGTAGTCCGAAGACATGGTCTGCGTGAAAATGTGATATAAATATTCCATCAAGATAATCTGGTCTTTTTGATTGATGCCATACTGAAGGTGGTGCAGTAGCTCCACAGTCCACTAACATTCTTCTTCCTGCAGCTTCTACTAATATGCAAGTATGCGTATAATCATTATCGAAAGCTTCTCCGACACCTAGAAAAGTAACTTTCATGCTACTCCTCCACTAACAAATTGCGTTGATATGTTTAATTTTGGCTTATATCTCAAACTATGTTTCATATTCATTATTTCTCACCTTTACAAGGACTGCAGAAAGATAATCTGCATAAGTTGTATTTTTTCCAGACAGGCCAATTATATAAAACTAATTCATAACCTTTATCATACACCAGTAAAAAATCATCTATTTCTTCTTCTAAAACCTTCTAAATATTTGTAAACTGATCCATGTTCAGAACCAGCAAGTACCATTGAAACAGCTACTTTAGAAGCCTCTAAACCATCTAAATCAGAAATAATGGAAACTGTGTGGCCTTGTATTGCTAAATCACATCCAGTCATTTCTTCTATAATTCTTCTAGTTTTCCCTTCTCTACCGATAAGTCTCCCCCTAATAATGCCTAATCTTTTCTTTGACCTACCAACATAATCTCTAATATCGACAACTTCCAAATAGTAATCCATTTCTAGTAATTGGTATGCTTTTTCTGGATTGAATCCCCTCCCAATTGCTCTTGCTGCACTTATTAATTGTAGCCCTTTAAGAGGATCTTTCATGTTTTGTTCACTGATCTCTATAATTCCTTCATCAGATTCAATCAATAACTTGCATCCACTTAATTGTTCAAGTTTTCTTTTTGTTTTACCTTTAGGCCCTATGACTGCACCTACTCGAGACAGTGGAACTTTTAGATAATTCATTATTCGAATATCTCCTTTTCTAGATTTGGTATTTGCTTTCTCCAGTATCGATACATGTTTTTCATATCTCTTGTGTGTAATTCTTTGTACAGAGGGTGTCCTTCTGGTACAGCTTGTCCTACGTCGATGATATAAGGTTTTTCTCTTACATTTAAAATATTATATTCACTGAGATCGCCATGGCTCAACTTATTTTTACGATATGAATTGATAGAAATTAGCAAATCATTTAGAAAATTCTTTGGATCTTCAGGTATTAATTCTCTAATTGTGGGATATGGTCTGTATCTCCATCCCATATATTGCATTACAACAATATTTTTGTGAACATGAAATGGTTTTGGTACGTTAGTACCACTGGCATGCATTGAGTGTAAATTTTTGTATTCTTTTTGGGCCCAAGTAAACACTCTTTCGCGATGACTGTTGCCACTACTTTTAAATCTTGGATCTCCCTCAATATACTTTTCAAGTTTTCTGAATGTAGCTGTGTTTTGTCGATATATTTTAACGGCTCGATTTCGACCATCAAAGGTTTTTGCTCTGAAAACATTAGCTTCCTTGCCTGTTGCAATAATATTTTCTAATGTAGAAATAATTCCTCTGCTGAACATTTGCTGAATATTCTTTAGTGTGTTTTCATCGAATACATCATCAATAGTTTTTCTTCCTTCTCTATCTTTGGATTGGATAGTGCGGCCGATATTCCAATCTAGACTCTCAATATTAGTTCGCATTATCAGTAAATATCTAGTATTTCCGGTATCTTACCACGTCTTTTTAAATTTGAAGTTTGAGTAGGTGTATATCTAAACTTAACATCAGCTTTACTATCTTGGAACGACCAAGGAACTACAATTAATAAATCATTTTCTCTTACCCACATTCGCCTTCTTAATTTTCCAGGAATTCGCCCCATGCGCCTTTCACCATCTTCACAAATCAATTGTAAACGAGATCCTCCTTGGAATGTTTCAGCTACTGCAAATATTTCCCCTTTGGGTCTGTACGGTAATTTTACTCTTAGATTTGCTTCATCAGGTGGTGGTTGATTCTTCTTTGATTTTTTACCCTTATTCTTTTTAGAATATGTTGGTTTCTTTTTGGTATCTTCTTTCTTTTCTTCAACCTTTTCAGTTTTCTCTTTATCTGATACTTTCTCTTCAGAGTCTACTTTTTTATCTTCTTTTTCTGACGATGCCACACTAGTGTTCTATACACTTCCCATATAAGATTGCCGCCCGAGCTCTTATGGCACCCTTCCCAATTAACTTACAATGAGTCTGCGTAGAACTCCACTTTCTAATCATCACAGAGAACTTGGAGCTAAGATGGTTGATTTTGCAGGATGGGAAATGCCGATACAATATAGTAGTATAATCTCAGAGCACAAGTCGGTTAGAGAGGCTGCAGGTATTTTTGATGTTTCTCATATGGGTCAAATATTTGTCAAAGGTTCAGATGCAGTGAAGTTTCTCTCTTTTGTTACAACTTGGGATATGTTGAGGCAAAAGGATGGTGACTGTAGATATTGCCATATATTGAATCATAAAGGCCAGATAATAGATGATACTATAGTTTATACAATAAGTAATACTGAATATTTGTTAGTTCCTAATGCTTCTAAAATAAAGGAAATAATGGATTGGCTATTAGATAATTCGAATGATTTTAACGTTATTATTGAAGATTTGTCAGATTCCTATTTCTGTTTAGCGCTTCAAGGCCCTGAAGCTCCTAGATTACTGGGCCAACATCTCAATACTTCTGTAAATTCATTTCAATTAGAAACATTGAATGATGTTATAGTGAGTGGAACTGGCTATACTGGAGAAAAAGGTTGCGAAATAATAGGTCCTCTAGATCAGGTTGAAATTCATTGGGAAGCCTTAGTTGATATGGGTGCAATTCCTATAGGGCTTGGCGCTAGAGATACTTTACGCTTAGAAAAAGGATATCTTTTATCGGGTCAGGATTTCAAAGGAACCGAAACTACATTGGATACAAATTATGCTTGGGTAATAGATTGGAACCATGAATTTATTGGGCGAGAAGCTCTTGTTTTGCAAAAACAGAGTGATTATTCTAAATTATCTGGAATTTTACTAGAAGATAAGGGAGTCTTAAGGCCCGGCTGTTCAGTATATTATAATAATAATAAAGTATCAGAACTTACTAGTGGTTCTTTATCTCCAATATTACGTAAGGGTATTGGATTGTCTTATATTGATTTGGATATCGATTCGGAAGTTACAATTGAAGTACGCGGTAAGCACTTAAATGGACGTGTAGTGAGAACGCCATTCCTATGAGTGAAGTCCCAGATAATCTGTCGTATACTAAAGATCATGAGTGGATGCTTATTGACGACGATGGTAAGATAAGAGTAGGCATTACAGATCATGCACAAGATGCATTATCTGATGTAGTATTTGTCGAGCTGCCAGAAATTGGCTCAAAATACTCTGAAGGTGATGCTATGGCTGTGGCAGAATCAGTTAAAGCTGCTAGTGATATCTATGCTCCAGTTTCGGGTGAAATTGTAGAAGTTAATGATAAACTTGAAGAGTCTCCTGAATTAATTAACGAATCTCCATACGAGTTCGGTTGGATGGTAGTTATGGTTCCAGATAAAAAATTAGAAAATAGTTTAGATTCTGAATCGTATCGGAAATTAATTGATTAAACATCTTAAGGTAGTTGAAACGGAAGCCCAAAAAGCTAAATTATTTTTAGAGGATTGTAACGCATTAAATGATGATTTTTTACCTATTAAGAAAGCCGGTTTTGTTCTTTGGCCACTAAATTTTGAAGTGAAAGGCGAAATAGTAGTGTGTGAAGGCTTATCATCAAATCGACTTTCACGTGATTATAGGCTAAAACTCCCCCTAGAATTAAGAAATATTGCACCAAGGGCTTTTGATATATTTGGAAGTATGGCGATAATAAAAATAAATGATGAAATTATGGATTTTTCAGACATAATTTCTAAAACTTTACTTGCTTCTAATCCTAATATTGACAGAGTCGCCTTAGATATGGGAGTTAAAGGTGAGTTTCGTATTAGAAAATTAGTTATGATTCAAGGAGACTCAAACTTTATTGGACTCCACAAGGAAAACGGTTTGAAACTGAAATTGGATGTTTCTAAAGTTTACTTTTCACCTCGTTTAGCTATGGAGCGTAAGAGGATAGTTGACTATGCAGTTAAAGGTGAAAGCATTCTTGACGCATTTGCAGGGGCCAGTCCATTCTCAGTAGGTTTAGCTAAGAAGGGTTGTACGGTTACATCCATAGATTCTAATCCTGAGGCTGAGAAGTGGTCGCATGAAAATTTTAAATTGAATAATATTAAAAAAGAGAATTATGAATTCATAAATTCAAAGATAGAAGATGTAATACAAGATTTGGGTGTTTATGATCGGATAATAATGAACAATCCAACAAATCCATTGCCCTACTTAGAAGATTTAAGCTCATTATTGAAACCTAATGGTTTCATTCATCTTTACAAAATAGTTGAAAAAGATGAAGGATTCAAGGTTGCCAACTACTTAAAATCGGGTTTCAAGTCCGTTTCAGAAAGAGTAGTTCATCCATACTCGCCCCAAAGCTCAATGATGGCTTTTGATATAACTCGAGCTGTTTCTAATGTCCGAAATACAAACCAGTAAGTTTTTATATGAGTTTGGTAAAAGAAGGGATTTCTTTTATTAAGACCACGCGGATGACAGTAGACTGTTTCTGCTCCGGTAGAGATAGTATTAGGACAAAACGCGAAGGTGTGCAAAAATGAACATAAACGTAGCAAAGTCATCCTCCCTATACGGGAAAATGACAGCAATTCTCGTCGTAGTGTTGTTCGCATTCAGTGGTTTCACCACTAGTGCTTCAGCAATATCAGACGATGAGCAAGACAGCGAAATCATCAATGGGATAACCCTTGGTGAAGCAATAGAATCGGAATCACAAGGTGTAGTTGAGGCAATCTCTGAACTCAATATAGTTGTTCCAGGGCAAGATTCAGTATTAGTTATGCCTATGGAAGACGGTGCATTCGCTCCAGCTAAACAACCAGCTGGGGATGCAAAAGTATTGATCGTAGACGATGATGGCGAAAATTGGATGTCAGGCCCATGGCTTGAAGCATCTCACATCGCTACAGCTTTGAACGATGGTGGATATTCCTACGATGTTTTCCGTGCAGGAAGATGGGGTGGAACTGCTAAAGAATTACCTAGCGGTGATGCAGGATTATCCTTAGTTGACGATTACGAACTAATTATTTGGTATGGTGGATGGAATACTCAAATAATGTCCAGTTCAGAAACTAGTGTTTTAGAAAATTATCTTGATGGAAACAATGGTAACGGAGACAGTTTTTCTACAACTAATAGAAATATATTTGTCTCTACACAAATGAGTGATTGGTTTGATGCTAATAATGGAAATTTCCAAAATAATTATATGCATTCAGATACTTATTATTCATCTTACATTGTTGTTGATGGAACTTCAAACCCAATGAAGGGTGTTGATGGTTCTATTTTTGAAGAAAAAGAATATGCAACAGATACAGCAGGTACTCACTATCTTGACAGGCCATGTGGTAACAAGCCGTATGATACCTCTGCAACCGGAGCTTTCTGGATGGATGCACGTAAGAATGCAGCAGACGGTCACGAATATCATGCAGTTCAATTTCCAGTGGATGGTTACATAGGTCCGCAAACACATAAAGCTTTCATGTTTGCAGATGAAATTGGAGTATTCAATAAAAGATCAGACAGAGCAGATTTATTTGCAACCGTTCTATCATGGATGGGTGTAACTAAAGAGCAAACACAGAATGTAGACATAGGTATTGGAGGAGTTGATATTCCTAATCATGTACAATACTGGCGTTCAGTAGAATCTATGGTACCTGTAGACATTCGAATAACAGTAACAAATTACGGTATGCTTCCTCAGAGTAGCACAGCTGTTGCATTAAAAATAAAGAATCAATTTGGTCAAGTTCTGTTTGACAGTACATTTGACACCAGGGCTTTCCCAGAGGGACACCCTATGCACATCTCAGATTCAATTCAAAATGGTGACAGTGTTGTATTTACTTTCAATAGAACAAATGACAGACACCAACGTATTTACGATGGTAATGATGAGAATAAAGCAAGACATGTAATATTCACAAGTGCTGGTATGGATCGACTTTCAGCGGAAGTTAAGCATACTGGAGATCAAGGTATAGCTAATAATTACGTACAAGCAGATGTTGGTGTAGGTAAGTGGATTGAAAACGGTGAAGCGCCTGAAGATGAAATTGGTCCATCGATTACATTCGGTGACACAGACGATAATGGTGCAAATAGTTTAGATCATGTTAATTATCACCGTGCAAGCAGTTATGACTGGGATGCAGATGGTTGTGGTTGGTATGAAGGTGCTGACGATGATTGTGTAGCAAACGGTGGAACATTAAACAAAACTAAAGGTGGAGTTTACCACGAGGGTAAATCGGCCTTAGCAATGTTTGCATCAAATGGATGGACAAAATCAACTGGTAACCCAGATAATTGTGTTGCAGGTTCAGGAATGAAAGACGATGCTGACTGTCCAAAATTCACCATGGAACCTAACCAAGATGACTATTTCGTATCGCCTCCTATGGATTTGAGTGCTATGGATGAAGTTGTAATTGGTATGTTGTTTACAGGTTGTATGGAATCAGGAGATAATTTCCGTATGCAAGTATCAAAAGATGGAGTCTCATGGACTAATTTGATTTCTTATTCTGGATTCTGTCCAGGTGAAGGTTCATGGTATCTATGGGGTGGAGGAAATCCAAAATATCAGGGATATACATTAGGAAGTGATTTCTATGGTAGTGATGATACTGATGCAGTTTACTGGAGAGTACAAGCAGATGCAGACAGTGACCAGGTTACCGAAGGTAGCCGACCTTACGCAGGCTGGTTCATAGATGAGATTGTTTTCCGTGGAACAGAACGTATTACTCGTGATGTTGCTGTAGGAGATATTTCAGTCCGTGAAGGTGCTAACATGATTGTTAAGGATTCAGAAGGAAACAGCTTGTGGAGAGAAATCAATGCAACAGTTGTAAATGCTGGAGAAGCAGCATGGACTGATTTACCAGTCAAGATTTCTGTAACTAATTTACAAGGTGAAGAAATGTCTTCATTCCTTGACACAACACAACCAACAATTCCTAATCTAGCAGGAGATTCAACATATGGTGACATAACTCCAGGAGATGGTAATGAGGATCAGAAAGAATTATTCTCATTGTTTAGAACTCCGAGTGCGAATACGTACTATGCTGAAGTTGAAGTGTTAGTTCCGGCAGGTAAAGATTTCTTCCCTTGGAATAATTCTTTAACCTATACTTTCAGAGTTTTCGATACTTTCTTCAAAGATGATATCGACACTCCAGATGACCGATCTTCAGTATATGCATATACTAAGGCAGATAGGTTGTCTACTACTGCTAATACATGGAAAGAACGAAGTATCAATGATAATGCCTACTCAGGTTCATATGTTTGGCAGTATGCTAAGGAATCAGGATATAGTAAAGAAAATCCTACCACTGCAGCAGGCTCTGATGACAGTTTGATTACACAAGACGAATATGATCGAGATAGTGCAGGAAGTCAATTTGGCAATGATGTCAATGTTGATTTACGAGCTGCTTTCCAACCAATTTTATCTTTTGCAATTAAATGGGATTTAGCTGCTGGAGATAGATTGGAAGTTAGAGCTGCTACTGATTTCGATAGCACACAAGCAGTAACATCTGGAACTTGGTCAGTCTTAAAGACTTACGAAGACAACTGCGGTTGTTCTTGGGAAGGAAATGACCAATGGATTGAAGAAGAATTAAGCCTTGACGAGTTTGAAGGTTACCAAACCTGGATTGATTTCCGAGTTGTAACTGCAAACGGTGGAGGTAAGGGTGTAATGCTTGATGATATCATGGTAATTGGTAATGAATACCGAAACAACTTCGATATTACAAGTGTAGTAACTGACAGATATGCAGCTTCAGGTGGAGAGCATGACTTGGCTATTACAGTTAAGGGAATTGGTCTACGTCCACAAGAGGGTGTAACTGTCTATGCACAGATTACAGACTCTAATGGTATGCGTGTATGGCCTACTGACCGAACATTCAATTTCTTTGAAGTGCCATCCAATTATGATCCAGACGGTAATGGAGTATTTGGATTGGAGAAAGGTCAAGAATTCACAGTAGATCCGTCAACAGCTGGTGACGACTGGGTTTGGGGTGCAGGATTTGGTCCTGGCATCTATAATCTAAAAATTACTGCTTGGAGACCTGATGAAGTTCAAGTTCCTGACGAAAATCGTGCTAACAACATCAAAACAGTAACAATTGTTTTGGGTGCTGCACTTCTTTCTGGAGAAGCTGAAAACTGGAACTTAGGAAATAGCTGGTCAGCTGGATCTTATATCTGGGATGGAAGCAATGATGGTTCATTAACATCTGATGAATTCCAAGTTTGGAATAGTCGACCTTTCCTAGTAGTTGAAGCAGAATACGATTTAACTGATGCTTATGTTAAAGCTCAAGTTAGAACTGGTTCTAGTGGTTCTTGGTATGATGTTAAGTGGAGAGCAGTTGATCAATTGTCAACACTTTACTCTATACCTGGTGCAAACTACACCGTATTGCCTGACCGATGGTCTGGAGCAAGTAGTTTCGATAACTCGACAACTCAGACTTTCTTTGCGGATTTAGGTTCAGTTGAACAAATCGGTGACGGTTCAGGTCAACTACAAGATCAATTCATCCGTGGAACAATGCAAGTTAGATTGACAGGAACCAATACTGGTGGTGGAGGATCGTTTACGGCCTTCTATCCGTCTGTCTTCGGTCTTGATGACTACTCAGTAGATGTCAAGTCTATTTCACCAGGAACTCAGAATGGAATTCCATCTTCAGTTATTAACGGAGATTCAAAGAGAACCTATACAGTGAAAGTCAATAATTACGGAGCAGCTTCTGACGCAGGAGTTGTGGATTTCGTAATTACTGCACCTGACAGTGCTTTCGTTACATTACAAGATGGAACATTAGCAGTAATGGATTCAGTTATTCAGAATGGAAAAGACACTAGAGTAGCAATCAAGCCAGTTATCTCACTATGGGGTAATGGCCGTGATGATCCTAATCTTGGTGACCAAACTGCATACGTCTATGAAAATGGAAACATACTATGGCCTAGTGGCAATGTTGAAGCATATTCTGCAGGAGTAAGTGGAGCTAAGACCGGTTGGGATATCAGTAATCCAACTAAGTCAAGCTGGAATGCAAATACAGATAAACCAATTGAACCAGATGCAAGCGACATGGTTGCACCAGGTTCAGTAATGACAGTATCAATTGAAGTTACAATTGGTTACTCTGAATGGGTAATGCCAGGAACTTGGAGTATTCAAGCAGATGCACGATCTTGGTCCGACTATGAAGATACCTTCACAACTATGGACTCAGATGGTCAAGCAACACTAGTAATTTCTAAACCTGATCTTTCAATTGGTGAAGATGTAAGATACATTTCACACGCAACTGGCTACGGTTCATCCGGAATTGGTTGGGAAAAGAAAACAGGTGGAAGTGGCGATAACGAAGATCCATACTTCAGTTTCATGTTCCAAGTTCTTAACACAGGAACTGAGACTGTAGGAAACTTCCAAGTAGGTCTTGAAGACTTTGAATCTAATTCATTAGGTGTTCAAGTTACACTATACTGGACTGGTAATGGATGGGCTATAGACGAAGACACAACTACTGCACACGGAGCTATGATAAAGACAGAAGGTAACAAGAAGTTCATCTTCTTCCAAGCTACAGCAGCAGAATTGGGTATGTCAGCAGGTCCTGGTGACGATGCAAGTGGTTCTTACACGTTCTACTTGAGTGTTGATACTTCAGCAGATGTAGATGAATCCAACGAACAGAACAACAGGGTTCCTATCTCTATAACTGCAGTTAAGGAAGTTAACACAGTACCATCTTTCGCTCTGTCATTGATGAGCATAACCATGAGCGGTCTATTGGCTGCAATTGGAATTGCACTCAGACAGAAAGAAGAAGAGTAAGTCACTCTAAGTGAAATGACATTGGGGAGGGGAGAGATCTCCTCCTGCAATGCGCGTTAATGTTCAGCCTAGGCTTTGTTGATTATTGTGAATCCTGCGTGGACATACAGTAGTATTTAATGGAGGTAGAATTAGGGAATTATGAAAAACGAAGTAAACAACTTCTTAAAATTAATTACTACAATTACAGGTATTTCTGTATTATTTACAGTAGGAGGTTTGACTATAGATGGAATAAGACAAGGAGATTACACTTTTCCAATATTCTTAATTGTAGTTTTACTTATCATTTGGACGCTTCAAGAGCCCATAAAGAATATGGGAGTAATAAGGCAAAAAAGAATTGACGAACAGCGTAAAAAAAATCAAAAGAAAAGATAAGTTCATTTTCAATTAAAAACAACCGTTTCGGTGTGTTAGACTGAGGGTCCGGACCCCCCTCAAACTCCCCTCGTCTAGTATATTAGTTTAGAATCAGGGTGCCATAAGCCTCTACCATAGCAAATAGAGACTTATAGCGAAGGTGTGGAACTTTAATTGATCATTTGGATAGACTTACCTAGAGGAGAGCTTGGCTTCTCTGTTAGGTCTTCTATATTCAATTCATCTTGTGGTATTGCTGAGACTAACATCACTACTTTGACGCTAGAGCCCATAGAATCATCCGTTCTTAATCCCCAGATGAGATTAACATCATCTGACAAATCATATTTCAAAGCAGATAATACTTCATGACAATTATTTAGTGAAAATTCACTTCCTGCAGCTACATGTAATAGAACAGCTTCAGCACCTTTGTAGTGTGAACCTAGTAATGGATTATTCAAAACAGAATCTAAAACACTTCCAGGATCAGATCCTTCAGAATCTCCGTAAAGAACTTTAGCATTACCTCCTGCTTCTATAATTTTTCTTAAATCAGCAAAATCAACATTTATGGTAGACGGTTCAGTAACTACTTCAGCTAATGATTGAACAGTCTCAGCTACTAAATCAGACATTACTCCGAAAGCTTTCTTCATCGGATAATCTCCATTCTTTATTTCATTAATTTTTTCATTATCTAATTCAATAACACAATGACAGCTGTCTTTTAGCTCTTTAAGGCCTTCAAGGGCAGTATTACGCCTTCTAGATCCTTCTTCCTTGAATGGTAAGACTGCGACACCTACGACCAATGCATCAGTCTCTCTAGCGTAGTTTGCAATTACTGGTGAGCAACCAGTTCCAGTCCCTCCTCCCATTCCAGCAATAACAAAGATCATATCTGTATCACTTAGAGCATCTCTTAGAGTTGCTTCATCTTCTTCAGCACACCTCTTTCCTAGGTGTGGATCGCCACCAGTTCCTCTTCCTTGTGTAATAGTAGCACCTAAAACTTTTCTACTGTGAGCTCGGCAATTATTGAGATGTATTGCATCTGTATTCAATGCAATAGTTTGTACTCCCGTAATTCTTCGGTTGTATAAACGCTTGAGAATATTATTCCCAGCTCCACCTACACCTAGAACTTTGATCTTTGGAGGAGTAATAAATTCCATAAGATCACTGCTGTCAAAACTTTCTAATTTATCCATCATTTTTTAATCACTTCCATAATCTGAAAATAGCATTTTTCGTCTGTTTGAAATGGTATTGACCTCATTTCGTAAGAATTGGTAATCTTTCTCTTCTCTGTATTTAGAGGTAGAGTGCTGTAAGATTGCTTCAGACACAATCTGATCTATATTTCCATAGCCGTCTTCTTGAAGGTCATGTAATTTTTCTCTAACTTTCTGAGGGACCTTTACAGTCATTGAATCGTGAGTTGGAGATACGGTGTGTCTGTCTAGGTATTCATCTAAAGCTTCTTGAATTAATTGATTATAAGATTTAATTTTGAGGGGGTTTTCAGTTGCCCAATATTCGATTCTGGCAGCTCTTTCTGGGTCTAAACGGACTGTTAATCTGTTGGTAGTTAGAGGTCCGAGTGGTGCCATATTATCTCAAACATAGAAGCATAGTATATAAACTTAATGGTTTATGACATCAAAAGTGTGTCATAATTATATTTTAAGTGTCAAAGTCTAGTCAAAACTGTGTCATACTTTCGGTCACCTCAAATAGATATAAAGTAGTATGTATCTTCATTTGTGGCTTGTAAAAAGTGTACTATTGATCCGGTGATTAGTCGCCGTTACTCAGGTGAAGTACTTTGCGAGAGATGTTTCTTTAAATCTTTCGAAAAGAATGCTATCAAAGAATTAAGGAGTCAAATAAATCTCCTCATCAAAAATTCAGATATTAAGATAAAAAAGATAGGTATTGGTCTTTCAGGCGGTAAGGATTCAACTGTTGCTTTGAAGATTTTAGATTACTACAGGAAGGAAAGGGATGTTGAATTAATTGGCTTATCTGTTGATGAAGGCATTGAAGACTATCGTTCAGCTTCTCTTGATTGTGCAAAAAAAAGTTGTGAATCATTCGATGTACCTCTTCATATATTTTCATACAAAGAATTGATAGGTATGACTCTCGGTGAATTATTAATTAAGAATCCGCCTGATGCATCACCTTGTTCACCATGTGGTATTCTCAGAAGGAGGTCATTGAATCAAATGGCTAAGAAGGCAGAAGTGGATTGCATGGTCTTAGGACATAATCTTGATGATTTTTCTCAAACTGTTTTAATGAATCATTCTCGAGGTGATATTTCACGTCTAAGTCGCATGGCACCTCATAGGTCTGTTCAGAAAGGATTTATTCCTAGATTATTACCATTGAGAAGACTTCCTGAACAAGAAGTATATCTTTATGCACTCCTAAATGGCATGGATTTCCATGAGGGTACATGTCCCTATGCAGGTAAAGCACAGAGAAATCTTTTCCGTAAAATATTGATGGATTTGGAGCAGAAGCAACCGGGAACACGTCATTCTCTTCTTAGTGGAATGGAAAAAATCCGCGAAACAGTTGAACTTCCTTCAGAAATTTCTTCCTGCCCATCTTGTGGAGAACCTTCAGGTGGGGATGGCCCTTGTGTATTCTGTCGTGAATTCTCTTCTTTTGTAGTTTAAAACTGAATTTTATTATTAGTTTTTACTTACTAAATCAATTGCAAAGATTAAATCTTGTCCACCTAATGAGTGGCCGTTAGGATCAATTCCATATGCATCAACTGCAGGTATTCTCACAGCTAGGGTTTGCCCTTCATACATTCCCACCATTTTGTTATCAAATCCTTTAATCATTTGTCTTGAACCTTCACAGTCTGCACTTGGATCTCCGTCAAAATTACAACCAATGTTTCCAGCAGTTAGTGGTTCCATAGGTCTGCCCGGTCGAGGGTCACTTACATCACTCATAAGGTTTAGATAATTGTCCCATATGTATTCCATACTGGAATCAAATAATTGTCCATTGCTGGCAAGTATTCCGGCATAATGTGCATTAACTGAGTCTCCAATTATTGTTTGGTTACCAAAGGTGTGGTCACAGTCTACATTCAATTTTACAGTTGAAGTTAAGGTGCTGTCTCCTCTTGATTTAACTTCCAAATTAGAATACAACATACCTGTAGCAGATGATGAAGTTTTAACATTAACAATAACTGGCTTTGATTTTCCATTATTAACTACTATACTCTCATATCCTTCCTCAATTGTTATTGTAAATCCACCATCGTTTGATTTCATTGAAATATCAAAAGTGTCAGCAATACTTCCAGTATTTTCTATGATTAAAACAAAATCAGTAGCATATCCAGGTGCTGTTTTATGATAGTCAGTTAGTAGGCTGGTTTCAAATCCATATGAAACTTCTGTAGGTTCTTCAACCATTGAAGTTAGGTAAAGTCCACTACCTATCAAAAGAATTACAAGTAACAATGCAATTAGTGCAGGTCGAGTGTCTGGTCTAGATGTTTGAATACTGTCTTCTCTATAGTTTAGATCCGGCGTATTTTTTCCCTTTGCTTTACGTCTACCTTTCTTCGCCATACTTTTGTTACTCGAGTGCTTTACAAAAAGCTGATGTTATCATTTACGATGCTTTGAACGAAAGAAAAAAGCTTTCAAAGTGTGCTTCCATATGTCTGGATTTTCTTTCATTCGCCTCATTGAATATGCATACCATTCAGGTCCATAAGGTATGTAGTAACGTACTTTATGTCCTGAATTAATTAACCTCTCTAATGTACTGTCAATAGGTACTCCCGAAAGAGCTTGAAATTCGTATTTAGTTTTTTTGTATTTCTTTTTAATAATTAAATTTTCTAATTTTTGAATAATCCATTCATCGTGGGTTGCCAGACCTATAAAGATACCAGCATCCATTATTTTTTCTGCATTTATCATATAATTATTTCTAATTTCTTGATAATCTTGGTAAGCTATTTTTGAACTCTCTTTGTATGCACCTTTACACAAACGAATGTTTGCATTATGTGTATTTAAGTTGTCGATATCATCTGAAGTTCTATGCATATATGCTTGGAGAACAGTACCACATTTGGAATAATACTTTTTACCTTTCTTACACATTCTAATGGTAGCATCGGTGACTGTTGAATCTTCCATATCCATTCTAACAAAGTTATTGTATTCTCTTGCTTTGTCTAATACAACACTTAAATTGTCCCAACAAAGTTCTTCATCAAACTTAAGACCAAGTGCAGTTAGTTTTAATGATATATTACAATCAATTCCATAGTTTGCAATGCCATCTAACAAATCACAGTAAGCTTCTCTAATTTTGTTTGTTTCTTTGCGATTACTTACTTCTTCACCTAATAAATCTAAGGTAGCTGTAAAGCCTTTTGAGTTGAGTTTTTTTGCTAAGTTTAGTCCATCTTCAAGCTTGTCACCAGCTACATAAACGGAAGCTACTCTACCAATTACAAATTTTGGCATGAGCGGTGCACTTCCAACAACCAGTCGGTTTAGCAGACCCATTACATCTAATAGAAAACAGTGTTTATTAGATAGCGGTCCGAGGTCGATTTATACCGGCCTGTCTAGCACCAATTATGACTCCCAGTTCAGTTAAGTTTAGCAATGGAAACTTAGAGGTTCCAGATGTTCCAATTATTCCGGTAATTATTGGTGATGGAATAGGTCAAGATGTGACTCCAGTAGCTATGGATGTTCTCGATGCTGCAGTAAGCAAGGCATATGGAGATAGTAAAAAAATATCTTGGAAAAAAGTGTTAGCTGGCGAGGAAGCTTTTAACGAAGTTAATGAATGGTTACCTGAAGAAACTCTAGATGCAATTCAAGAACATTTAGTTGCAATTAAGGGTCCTCTTACTACTCCTGTCGGAGGAGGTTTCAGAAGTCTTAATGTTACTTTACGCCAGAGATTGGATCTTTTTGCATGTGTTCGTCCAGTAAGATGGTTTGAGGGTGTTCCTAGTCCAGTTAGAGAACCTGAAAAAGTGGAAATGGTTATATTCAGAGAAAATACAGAAGACATCTATGCCGGTATTGAATGGCAAGCTGGAACGCCAGAACTTGCAAAGGTCTTGAATTTCTTAAAAGAAGAGATGGATGTATCACAAATACGTTTTCCCGAAACGGTTTCATTAGGTGTTAAGCCCGTTTCTAGTGAGGGAACAAAAAGGTTATTTCGTTCAGCTGTGAAATATGCAATAACTAATAATAAAAAGTCGATAACTTTAGTTCACAAAGGAAATATAATGAAATTTACTGAAGGTGGATTTAGAGACTGGGGCTATGAACTTGCTCGAGATGAGTTTGGTGCTAAACCTCTAGATGGAGGACCGTGGCATTCATTTCCTAATCCTGAAACAGGGGAAGAAATTATAGTTAAAGATGTAATTGCTGATGCAATGCTTCAACAAATTCTCACCCGTCCTTCCGAATATGATGTCATTGCAACTTTAAATCTGAATGGAGATTATATTTCAGATGCTTTAGCAGCACAAGTTGGAGGAATTGGCATAGCACCTGGAGCTAACATAAATTATGATACAGGACATGCTTTATTCGAGGCAACCCACGGTACTGCTCCAAAATATGCAGGACAAGATAAAGTAAATCCAGGCTCAGTAATTTTATCAGGTGAAATGATGCTTCGCTATTTAGGTTGGACTGAAGCTGCAGATTTAGTTATTAAAGGTGTAGAAGGTGCAATAGGTGCTAAGACAGTTACATATGATTTTGAGAGGTTAATGGACGGTGCAAAGTTACTGAAATGTAGCGAATTTGGTGCCGCTATTATAGAAAATCTGTGAATCTTCAAGAAATACCAACAATTGGTACTGCAGATGAATTGATTGATCGAGCTTTACGAAGGGCTTCTAGAGTTGAAGAAAGCGTAAGAAACACAGATTATCGAGCGCGTTTAACTGCAGTCCGAAAGATACATTCAGTTGCAGATAATATTGCGAACCCGTTACATTCCTACGTTAAAGTATTTCCTTCTTTTGACACTATACATCCCTTTGACCGATCAATAATTGATTTAACTGTGGGAGTCGATAAGTTAAGAAAAGCATTAGGTGCCGCAGATTGGGCTCGTAAAGAAGTTCTAATGATAGGTACAAGGTATGTTCCCAAAGCTAGAGCTCGTAAAAGTGCAGAGAACACAATGAAAATTATGAGTGAAGCATACACTAAGATGACAAATATACTAAGGCAAATATCAAAGCATCTTGATTTTTTAATTTCAGCCCGTTCTATTTTTCGTAATCTTCCGAATGTAGACACTGAACAACCTTTGGCTGTCTTTGCGGGAGCTCCCAACGTTGGTAAATCTAGTTTAATCGGAGCTATATCTACAGGAAAACCCGAAGTCAAAAGTTATCCATTTACTACGAAAGGAGTTTCGCTAGGTCACATCAAAGCCAAGTATGACATAATTCAAGTCATGGATACTCCAGGTTTACTAGATAGACCCGACTTAGATCGTAATGATATGGAAAAGCAGGGAATCGCAGCGCTTAACCATTTGGAGCCAGTAATAGTTTTTCTAACTGATTTATCGGGTACTTCGGGTTATTCAGTTGAAACTCAAAAATCTTTACATGAGGAACTTAAAACTAGGTATTCAGATTATCCTTGGATTGATGTTTATAGTAAATCTGATTTGGAGCCTGAAGCTTCTTTAGAATATGATGATTCAATATCCGTTTCAGTAATGAACAATGAGGGTGTTGAAGAGTTGAAATCTGAATTGATAAATATATTTTTCGAGTAAATTATTCTTTAACTTGCATATTGTGAGTACTTCCAATAATTTGTTGAGTATATGTCGACATTAATTCAATTACTGCTTTATTTCTGAATTCCTCTAAATTCATACATCCTGTGTTACTTAGTGCAGCTTTAATTTTCCTAATATCTTGTTTGAGTTTTGGTTTTAATCTTCCCCAGTTTTCTACAGTGCCTTCTTCTCCTTCGGCGAAAAATGTCTTTCTAGCGACATGACCATATCTGTCTAAATTTCTAGCTCTAGCAGATCCTTCCCCCCATGTAGCAATATGCTTGATGTCAGGTTCATGATTTGTAACTTGCATACTCTCATCTAATTTCTCACCTTCAGCCTCGTAAAAATGGTTGAAATAGCCTCCCATCATTACTGCATCAGCTACGGTCAGGGCGATTATCATATCTCCAGCTGCTGAAACACCACCATCAATTATCAATGAAACATATTTTCCGGTTTCTTTATGATATTCCTCACGTGCCTTTGCAGCTTCCAAAAGGGCAGTCATAGGAGCTCTTCCAGTGGCTTTTTCTCTTTGGGTTGTACATATTGACCCAGATGACATTCCAATTTTAATCAAGTCAGCACCATTCTCCATCAAATACTTGGCACCTTCATAGGTTATTACATTTCCAGCACAAATTGGTATTGAATCATTTAGTTCTTTAAATTCTTTGATTACTTCACTTGTAAATTCATTGTATGCATCTGAAGTATCAATTACAATCATATCTGCTCCAGCATTTATACATGATTTCACTCGTTTCTTCCAACCTTTATGGGTGGAAATTGCAGCAGCTACAGATATGTTATCTATATCTTTTTGGAAAGCAATCTTGACTAATCTTCCTAAATCATCTAGTACGATTAGATAGCTTTTACCTTTTAATTCTTTTTTGGCATCTTCCAAACTGATATCAGGATTATTACTACAAGGTAATTCTCCAGGTTTTATCATAATTGTAGTGACAGGATCTCCAGGTGTGGCATTTGTTTCCAGATATTTATCAAAGCTAAACAAACCCAAGAATACATTATTCCTATCTGCTATGGGTACTTTTGAATGTCCATGTTTCTCTACAAGTCTAACAACTTCATCGATTGTGGCAGTTTCTCGTACAGTAATTGGGTCTTCTACAAATCCCATTTCATATCCTTTTATTTTTTCAATAATTTCTACTTGTTCTTTGATAGATAATCTTGCAGGAAGAACACCAAGTCCTCCTTCTTTTCCAAGAGCTAGAGCCATTTCATAACCAGTTACTGACGTCATTGCCGCACTTAAAAATGGTAAACTTAGTTTTAGTTTTCCAAGATTAGTTTTGAGATTGATTTTTTGAAGAGTACAATCTTTGGAAGTATAATTTGTTAACAGACTAAATTCGCTAAAAGTTTTGCCTGTTTCGAGAATAACTCTATCTGCCATTCCAATTCATGCCAGATGAGTTTATTAAATTTGTTCAGTTACTTTCGTTTGCCTGATAAATTTCATTAGTAGTTATTGTAACTCTGACAAAAGTAGTACATTTTGGCAAGTCTTTTATTCTTCTTGCTCCCACATACGAACAAGCAGATCGTATTCCTCCCAGAATAGATTGAATTGAGTCTTGAACTGGCCCTCTGTAAGGGACTCTGACTTCTTTGCCCTCTGGAGCTCTGTGCTTTGCAACTTCACCGAAATATGTTTTCATTGCTTTGGTTGAACTCATGCCATAGAATGATTTGTATTGTGTACCGTCATCATTGGTACCCAAGTCACCTCCAGATTCATCATGACCTGCAAGCATACCACCTAACATAACAAAATCAGCTCCAGCTGCAAATGCTTTAGCAATATCTCCGGGCGAAGTACATCCTCCATCTGACATTACATGCCCTCCTAACCCATGTGCAGCATCAGAACATTCAGAGATAGCTGAGAGCTGCGGATAGCCAACTCCAGCTACCTTGCGCGTAGTACAAACAGATCCTGGCCCAATTCCAACTTTTACAATATCTGCACCAGCTAAGATTAAGGCTTCAGTCATTTCTCTTGTTGCTACATTTCCAGCAATGATGATTTTATCGTTGAATTCTTTACGAACTCTTCTTACAAATTGTACAAAATCTTCTCTATATCCATTAGCTACATCAAGACAGATTATATTCAAGTCATTATGGACTGATAATTTTCTCTTTAGTAAATCTAAACTTTCTTCTGTAGAACCAGATGTGATTGCAATATTCTTTGGGCTAACTCCTTTTTTAATTGCTTCATCGATTTCTTTAACAGAATAGAATTTTTGTAAGCATGTCATCATACTTTCATTTTGTAGTGCCTTAGCCATGTCAAAGGTTCCAGTAGTATCCATATTGGCAGCTACAACGGGTACGCCGCTCCAATTGCTTTCAGTATGTCTAAATTTGAATGTTCTGGATAATGACACTTCAGACCTTGATTTCAATGTACTTCTCTTAGGCCTTATCAAAACATCTCGAAATGTTAGCTTTAGGTCGTCTTCTATTCTCATCTTTTCCCCTAGCTTGTCTGATTGAGCTATATTAAATATTATGCTTTTATTTTAAATCTTCAGATTCAAGTACCATCACATCTTTGAGATCTCTATATTTTTCATCATAATCTAAACCATAACCAACTACAAATTCAGGTGGAATTTCAAAACCAACATAGTCAACTTCAAAGTCTATTTTTGCTACTTCTTTCTTGAATAATATTGATGCAACAGCTACCGATTTTGGCCCTGAATTTTTTAGTCTATTTACAAGAAAATTTATCGTAAAACCAGAGTCTATAATATCTTCTACAATTATTATGTGCCTATTGTTTATGTCTGCGGAAATGTCTTTTCTAAATTTTATTGTACCTGTTGAAGAGTCAGCTTCATAGCTACGAATTTTAACAAAATCTACCTCAGTATCAATGTTTACTTCTCTTAATAAATCAGCCATGAAAACATAGCATCCATTCAGTATTCCAACAAATATAGGAGATTTATCCTTATAGTCTTCAGATATTTTATCTGCTAACTCTTTAACTCGTTTTTTAATATCCTCTTTTGAAATTAATAATTTCATGCTTAATATTTCACTAAAGAGTGAACATTATATTGGTTTAGTTTTTCTCTTCCCAGTAGGAATTCCAATTCAATCATGACAGTAAATCCGACGATGTTCCCTTTTGACTTAGAAATAAGTTTACAAGTCGCTTCTGCAGTTCCTCCGGTAGCTAATAAGTCATCGACAATTAGTATATTTTGTCCTTCTTCAATCGCATCTTTGTGTATTTCCAAGGAGTCTTTACCATATTCTAATTCATAAGACACCGATTCAGTATCACATGGCAGTTTACCTGGTTTTCTAACTGGAACAAAACCACAATTCAAGCAATCTGCAATTGGTACTCCAAATATGAATCCTCTAGATTCTATACCAACGACAATATGAATATTTGAATTCATAAATGGAGCCGCCATTTGTTTGACTGCTTTTCTAAATATTTCTATATCTGATAAAACAGGAGTAATGTCTTTGAAATTAATTCCCTCTTTAGGGAAGTTTGGAACATTCCTTATTTTGTTTGCGATATCAGTTAAATCTTTTTTAGAAAGCATAGTCTATTGATTACAGGCATATTCCTCTGAGCCTTGACAGACTCAGAGGTTTTTTTCCATATGTTTAGTTATCTAAAATATGAAAGATAATAACCAATCAAAGGTTGATTGATCACCAGGTCCGACGTAGAACATCAGCATTAGAACTGCTAATACATTAACTACTGGATTCAATTTATCCATTTTTCCCATACCAATCTTAATGGCTACATATGAGATTAGACCCCATGCGATTCCATCTGCTATTGAGTATGTGAAAGGCATTAGAACCATTGTAATGAAAGCAGGAATTGCCATTTCTTTGTCATTCCAGTTTATGTCGCCAGCTTGCTTCATCATCATAGCACCTACAATAACGAGTGCCGGAGCAGCTGCGAATGCAGGTATGGCTTTGAAAAGACCAGCAAATAGAAGTCCAGACAGCATCAATACACCAACAACAACTGCAGTTAGTCCTGTTCGACCACCTTCTTCTACACCTGCACCAGATTCAATGTATGTTGTAGTTGTACTTGTTCCAGCTAATGCTCCAGCAACTGTTGCGGCTGCATCGGCCATGAATGCTTCATCTGAGTTCTCTAGTTCATCGTTTTCATCGACAAATCCAGCTTGACGCCCTACAGAGTAGAGAGTTCCAGAAGTGTCAAATATGTCTACGAAAAGGAAAGCAATCATTACTAAGATAAAATCACCTAGGTTATCACCGTTTAAGTCTCCAAGAGCACCTACTGCTGCGAACATGGATTCTTCAGGTAGACCTGCTACTTCGAAGAGTGCAGCTCCATCAAAATTATAAAATGATCCAACATCAACTGCAGCGACCCCATTGTAAGGATCAGATGCTCCTACAATCCATCCACCGATAACTGTAGTTCCCAGTATGCCGTAAATCATAGCACCTTTCATTCCTCTTGCCATCATTACTGCAATTGCTAATAGACAAATCAAAGCCCATAATTCACCAGATTGGTGGGTAAAGCTTTCTGTGGTTCCTAGATTAACTAACGTAGCAAAATCATCTTGAATCCATCCCATTTCTCTGAAACCAATTATTGCTAAAAACATACCAATACCAGCTCCTGTTGCAATCTTCAAATCTTTTGGAATTGCATTTATCATTTTAGTTCTCCATCCAACTTGTGGTAATGATAAAATTAAGAAAATTACACCTTCAACTAACACAGCTGCAAGAGCTACTTCCCAAGCAATACCCATTCCCAATATCACTGCAAATGTAAAATAGGCATTGAGTCCCATTCCTGGTGCTAGTGCAAATGGTTTGTTTGCCCATAGACCCATAACTACACAACCTACAAAAGCCGCAAAGGCCGTTGCAAATAGCGCATCATTGAATGGTATTCCACCAATGGCAAGCATATCTGGATTTACAAACAAGATATATGCCATAGTCAGGAAAGTGGTTATTCCTGCTCGTATTTCGGTTTCCACCGTACTTCCAGCCTTCGTGATTTGAAACGTGTCTTCTAAGAAATCACCTGTATTTCCAGCATCAGCTGGAGGCATTGATGATTCCGTATCTGCGCCTGTATCACTGTTGTTTTCTGTGTCGTCGTCACTCATGGTTATTATACCTAAACATCTTTACAAGAAAATCGTTTATTAAGTGTATCGGATGTTTTAATTATTGAAACTGCCCTTTTTCACGACGATAAAATACGCTTTTTGTAGTCGGATTGTTTGAAAACTTGGACTCCTTCTTTTTCTGCCCACTCTTTCCATTTTCGGTATTGAGTTTTGTCCATGCCTTTTTTATGAAAATAAATTCCTTTTGCATTACTCTTATCAATTGCCATATTGACCATTTCTTCTGTTAAGTAAGGCATTCCATAGTTTGCAACCATATGGCCAAAACACACTTCATGAGTTAGTGCAGCTTCGGTAAATCGTGGAGTATAATGTCCACCTCCTAGCCCAATGACATTTATTCCATTTGTAGATTTTAAAGATAATAATGATTTAATCAATATTTGAGCCGGTTTCTTCTCTTCCCATTCAGACTCAGTAGATCCAATTTCAAGAAACATAGTCGGTGTCTTTAGAAGAGGTCCATGGTGTGTAGCTTCAAAACATACATCATAGCCCTCTATTTGATTTCTTTTTATATCAAGTAATAAACCAGTCATCCAATTGGGTGCAGTTCCTGAAACTTCACCTTCTAAACCTCCATATTCAGCAGAACCCCAATTGCCTATAGGGTGGACAGTTAAGCTAGGTTTTCCACTTGCTGCTTTGTGCCTTGAAAGAAAAATAATATTATCAATACCGATACCCGTTTCTTTAGTCCATATTTCATCTATCTTTTCAGCATGAATATGTATTTTATTTATTGTAATCAATCGGGTGTTTTTCTTGCAAAATTCTCCGTAGTCTTTTGTGAGCTTCCATAATGTGTTTCCATCAAATTTACCTTCATCTTTCCACACAGCCATTTCCAGTAGTCGTTCTCTTAAATTTATGGAGGCCGAGTCTTCTTTCGAGGAAATAATCAGATTCATAAGCCTTCTACGAGACCCACCTTGACATTCCTTTCTTTAGCAACTTTTCTTGCTTTTTCATATCCTGCATCTACATGTCTCATAACTCCAGTACCTGGATCTGTGGTAAGAACTCTTTCAACTCGCTTTTCAGCTTCAGCAGTTCCATCTGCTACTACTACCATTCCTGCATGAAGTGAATATCCCATGCCTACACCTCCACCGTGGTGGAAACTTATCCATGTGGCTCCCGCAGCTGTGTTCAGTAAGGCATTCAATATCGGCCAATCGGCTACTGCGTCACTTCCATCTTTCATAGACTCCGTTTCTCGATTAGGGGAGGCTACTGATCCTGCGTCTAGGTGGTCTCTTCCAATAACTATTGGAGCACTTACTTTTCCAGTTCTTACTAATTCATTGAATGCCAGTCCAGCTTTAGCTCTTTCACCATATCCTAGCCAGCATATCCTCGCAGGCAATCCTTGGAATTGAACTTTCTCTTGTGCCATCTTAATCCATCTGGCTAATGCCTTATCTTCAGGGAATAATTCTAAAATTACCTTATCAGTTTCCTCAATATCTTTTGGATCTCCAGATAAAGCAGCCCATCTAAATGGCCCTTTTCCTTCACAAAATAGAGGTCGTACATAAGCAGGTACAAACCCTGGAAAATCAAAAGCATTTTCAACTCCAGCCTCTTTTGCTCTAGCTCTTAGATTATTTCCATAATCGAAGGTGTGAGATCCCATGTCCTTTAATTTTAGCATAGCCCTTACGTGTGTTGCCATGCTATTGTAGCTCATTTTGATATATTCATCAGGATTCTTTTCACGAAGTTTATCTGCATCTTCTAAGCTAAGATTATGGGGTGTGTACCCTATCAAAGGGTCATGTGCTGATGTTTGATCAGTTAATAAATCGGGAACTATATTTCTTTCAATCAGTCTCTCTAGTAAGTCAATGATATTGGCTACAACTGCAATTGATTTAGGTATTTTGTTTTTCTTCCATTCAAGGGCTTTATCTATAGCTTCATCAATATTGTAAGAGATTTCATCACAATATTTAGTTTCTAGTCTTTTCTTTATTCTTTCAGGATCAATCTCTGCAGCCAAGAATGTTCCACCATTCATTGTTGCAGCTAAAGGTTGAGCACCTCCCATTCCTCCTAGACCTCCAGTAACAACTAATCTTCCGTCTAAATTTCCATTAAAATGTTGTCTAGCAGCTTCGGCAAATGTTTCAAAAGTTCCTTGTAAAATACCCTGAGAGCCAATGTAGATCCATGATCCTGCAGTCATTTGCCCGTACATCATTAGTCCTTTTTTATCTAATTCATCAAAATGTTCCCAATTAGCCCAATTACCTACTAAATTAGAGTTAGCTAAAAGAACACGTGGAGCATCTTCGTGCGTTTTAAAGACACCAACTGGTTTTCCACTTTGGATAAGTAAAGTTTCATTATTCTCTAAGCTTTTTAATTCTTTAATTATTGAATGATATGCTTCTATGTTTCTAGCGGCTTTTCCTCTTCCACCGTAAACTATCAAATCTTCGGGCTTTTCAGCAACATCTGGATCTAAATTATTCATCAACATTCTGAGGGCAGCTTATTGCAACCATCCTTTACAACTGATTTCTTTTCCATGTGGTGCTTTCACAATGTCCATAGTGTGCTATATAGTGTAATTTAAACACATTTCCCCAGCCTTTTTTTCTTAATTTCCGTACACAAAAATAAATAAACTGGTAATTACTGGAGATATTGTGAAGGCTAATAATATCAAAACGAAAAGTTATACTAATTTTATTCAATGCATTTGTGGATATGAGGGTTTATCCATAGAGGCTCGACAACACAGAGAATGTCCCAAATGCCACACAGTGGTAGAAGCCTGTTGTGAAGGTAATAATTGTTTTTGAACTAACCTGTCAACTTTTTCCAAATCCACTTAATTGGATCATAATATTCATCAACAACACGTTCTTTCATTGGAATTATTGCATTATCTGTAATTGCTATATTTTCAGGACAGACTTCAGTACAGCACCGAGTAATATTACAAAGTCCAATTCCGTTATCTTCTTTTAGAGTTTCAAGACGATCACCTTGGTCGAGTGGGTGCATTTCAAGCATGGCGTTTCTCATTAGGAATCGGGGTCCGGCATATTCTGCTTTCATATCGCTATCTCGGATTACATGGCATACATCTTGGCAGAGAAAGCATTCTATACATTTTCTGAATTCTTGTACTCTATCTACATCTTCCTGCATCATGCGAGGATCATCTGTGTCTGGATGTTGGTAAGGTAATATTTTCTTATTTACTTCATAATTCCATGAGACGTCAGTTACTAAATCTTTAATGACTGGAAAGGCTTGCATTGGTTTAATGACTAGAGGCTCAGCCTCATTATAGTCTGACATTCGGCACATGCACATCAGTTTAGGCTCACCATTGACTTCAGCTGAACAAGAACCACATTTACCTGCCTTACAATTCCACCGAACAGCTAGATCCGGTGCATCATTTGCTTGAATCTGATGAACAGCATCCAAGACAACCATTCCTGGACCTCCTTCCATTTCAAATTCATGCATAAAAAAGTCAGGTTCTTCACCTCTCTGTATGATTACTTTTCTCTTCATATAGCCTCCTTGTGTACAAATTCATCTAGATCATCTGGCATTGTCTTCTTATCGGATTTAATGACGTTAATACCATCTATACTTTTTCTTATTATTATGTTTAACATTCCTAGTTCCGAATCATAGTCGGGATAATCTAATCTGGTGTGTCCACCTCTACTTTCTCGCCTTTCTTTGGCAGCTTCAGTAACTGCTAAAGAAGTGATTATCATATTCTTCAAATCCAAGCAAAGATGCCAACTAGGATTATATGCTCTATTTCCAAAAGCTTTAGCATTATCAACTCGTTTATCAAGTTCTTTTAATTTTTCGATACCTTTTGTCAAATCTTTTTCATCTCTAACTATACCTGCATGGTTTTCCATGATGTCTTGTAATTCTTCATGAAGATGGTAGGGATTTTCTTTTTTATCGTTACCAAAAGATTCTAAAGTTTCATTAATGGCCATATTCAGTTCATCTCTATTAATTGCTCGTTCTTTATTATTTAATGCAAAAATGGCAGCAGAGGTTCCAGCTATTTTTCCAAATACTAATAAGTCTGAAAGTGAATTACCACCTAATCTATTTGCTCCGTGTAGACCTGCTGCGGCTTCACCAGCTGCATACATTCCTTTTAGAGTAGACGCCCCCGTTTCAGCATCAACGCGAATTCCTCCCATCATGTAGTGTGTAGTTGGGCCAACTTCCATAGGCTCAGTAGTAATATCTAAATCACCCAGTTCTTTGAATTGGTGATACATCGAAGGCAATTTCTTTTTAATGTAATCAGACGTCTGACGATTTGCTATATCCAAAAAAGCACCTCCATGCGGACTTCCCCGGCCTTCTTTGACTTCCTTCATAATTGCTTTAGCTACCACATCTCTAGTCAATAACTCTGGAGGGCGCATAGCACCTTTTACTCCTTTTAACCAATCATTTGCTTCTTCTTCATTCTTAGCAGTTTCAGCTGCAAATGCTTCAGGAATATAATTAAACATAAATCTTTCATTTTTGTTATTTAGTAAAATTCCGCCTTCACCTCTAACGCCTTCGGTAACAAGAGTACCTTTGACACTTGGAGGCCATACCATACCAGTTGGATGGAATTGAATGAATTCCATGTCTTGTAAATCAGCCCCTGCCAAGTATGCCAGTGCATGTCCATCTCCAGTATATTCCCACGAATTTGAGGTTACACGATATGCCTTTCCAATACCTCCTGTAGCTATGATTATTGATTTAGCTTGTATTGATACCAATTTACCATTATTACGATAATATGCTAATGCACCAATTGCTTGATTCTTTTCGGTCAAAATTTTTGAAACTGTACATTCCATTAGAATATCAACATTTTCTTGATGTATCACTTTGTCTTGTACAGTTCTGATAATTTCTAATCCAGTTCTGTCTCCAACATGGGCTAGTCTAGGGAATCTGTGACCTCCAAAATTACGCTGGTTAATTTTACCATCTTTCGTACGATCAAATACAGCACCCCACTTTTCTAGTTCCATTATTCTTTCAGGGGCTTGCTCAGCATGAATTTTAGCCATTTTCCAATTATTTAGGTGCTTTCCACCTCTAATTGTATCTCTAAAATGGGCTTTCCAATTATCTCTCTCATCTGCATTCCCCAAAGCAGCAGCAGCACCCCCTTCAGCCATTACGGTGTGTGCTTTACCCAGTAAGGATTTTGAAACTAGGCATACTGTAGCTCCCTCATCTGAAGCTGCAATGGCCGCCCTGATTCCAGCGCCACCAGCACCTACTACTAACACGTCATATTTTTTTTCTTCAAAGTCTTCCATTAGAGCACCCACTGAAATATTTCATCATTTCCAAGTAATCCTAAATATATTCTAATATAGAAATCTGCAAGCATTATAGTGACCAGTGAGATCCAAAAGTATAATCCGTGATGTTGATTAAGGTAATTAATCCAAGAATTACCGGTTCGTTTAACATAATTAGTACATGAAATACAATCCATATTTCCTCCAATTAAATTTCTCAAGGAGTGGCATGAAGACACATATAATGTCAGAAATAGTGCGTCAATTGTTAGAATAAAACTCCCAAATCCAAGACCAATTTTATCTCCAAAGAAGTATGACTCAAATGCATGGTACCAATGTAGTACTGCTAAAATTATTGCTAAGTATAGAAAATATCTGTGTGAATTCATAATAATGAAAGGGAGCGCATTTTCACCATTATATGATTTAATTGGTTTTTCAACTGCACAACCTGCAGGGTTGGCTAGTAAAGACCGATAGAAAACACGTCTTCCATAATAACAAGTTCCTCGAAAACCTAGTGGCGCCCATATGAAAAGAAGAGTAGCTGGAAGTGGCCACCAGTTGAGTATATCTGATGGTATTGCATTAGGTCCGGGTGAAGAAATTGGGCTGACATAGTGAGCCCCGTCTTCATTATAGTAGATAAAATCATTCTCATAATCACCTATGGCACCATGTTCGATTAGTAGTACGGTTATAGTGTATACTCCAAATAATAGTAATATAGTTCCCATTACTAAAGGCTGAATCCACCACCTATCTGTTCGAAATGTTGCGAATAAACCCTTCTTTTCAACAGGAACAAAACAAGGAGGTATGTCTAGTGCGTCAGAACTCAATAATTCACTATAGGAAATGGGTATTTCTAATATGTTATCAAATGTTGATAAAGTATTTTATATGGTATACATACTTATCAAACTATGAGATGGGCTTTTGTCGTAACTGTCATGTTTGTGAGTTTATCCTTTATGGGGTGCTTAACTCCAGAGGACAAGCGCACGGTAATAGAGGAAAATTCAGTTGAAGTAACTAGATTAGTAGTAACTGAAGAAGAGTTATCTCAATATCCTTATAGTGATAATCCAATACGCAACTTTTCAGTAGTAAATCCTTCAACCCTTGACTTAATTTCGGAAAGATTGTGGGCCGTTTTTGGAACCGATAATATTGGTTCCGCGGATGAACACAATTATGGTGGTAATTGTTGTGAGCATTATTTGGCAACAGACCAAGATGGAACAATTTACAATTTAGGTGGTGAGTGGCCATGGTGGAGCACAGACAGAGGCCTTACATGGAATGAATGGGTGCCTCCTGCATTCAATACCGATTTAGGATGCGAGGAAGGTCAATTAGACCCTACATTTGACCCTGGTCTTGGTGAAGGTTCTATTATTCAAGCTCCCAATGGAGATATTTTGGCAATGACCTGGTTTCCTTATCCTAGTACCGATGGCGTAGATCAATTTTATGCAATTTTAGGAAAGAAAACAAGCCCAACCCAAATTGAATGGGAATATTGTTGGAATACTTTTGACAAAGAACCGTTTTATGATCGTTCGTGGCAAGTTCCAGTAGTTGGACCTATTAATCCGCCTCCTGAGCTTTCAACTAATCTTTGTTCTTCAAATTGCCCATGGGCTAGTATAGTTGTTTCAAATTTTTGGAGCTATAGTGAGCAAGGCTATCAAGTTAGTGTAGATGGATTGAACTATAGGCCACTTGATGTTCCTAATAGTGCCGATAACGAATGTAATGCAGAGTATGCTCGTTGTGGGCCTGATTTAGAATTTGATTTGTATTTTGAAGATTTAGGTCCAGAATGGAATTACATGCAACCTCATCGAGAAATGCGGGCTTCTCCAATACCTTCTGGAGGTTTACTTTTTCCTAGATGGTTTGAAGATGGTAGTAATTTATTTTTGGATACTGAATTAACTTGGCATCGGCATACTCTACCTAATGGTAGTTTTTTACCTTCACGAAGCTTAGTCATAGATAGTTCGGGTGCGTTACACAGTGTTTCTTGTAATACATCCGATCCAGGTTCAAAGAGCTGTGATGGGACTTTCAATTTAACTCACCAAGTTAGTTATGATGGTGGTTATACTTGGACGAACCAAACTCATTCGTGGCCGTTAGCATTATCAGTTTCAGACAATACCTTTGAATGGGATTTCCAGGCTGATGGAAATTTAGATTTAGCAGTTATTTCAATGAGAGTCCAAACAGAGATTAATGGAACCTCAAGCGATATTGATTTAGTATTTCATATAAGAGGTTATAGTGAAAGTATGGTTGCAGATTCAATAACATTGATAGGTTTAGGAGATTTAGATGCTACCTCAGGGGCTGGTAATGATGTTAGATTTGATTTTTCATCTATGGGTATATTGCCTGATGGTGGTGTTGTAGTAGCGTATCATGATAGTACGGATCCTAATACCGATCCAATGTTTGCAATAGAACTGGAATTACCTGAGAGTTATTTTTACAATATATCTTAGAGTAATGTGGTAATTTCCTTTGCTCTATTTCTTAGAGTTACTTCAGAAGTACCAACAGCTTTTGCGATTTCTAATTGACTTCTTCTAACTTTATTTTTCTTACAGGATAAGTACAATGCCGCTCCTAGTAATGCAGCAGGAGATATACCTTGTCTATAGTCACTATTCTCTACTGTATTGATTATGTCTTGGGCATAAATTTCGGTATCTCTATTTAATTTTAATTTATCTGAAAATCGAGGGAGAAGATTTACAGTATTTGTTATGTTAATCTTCAATTTTAGTTTACGAGCAATTAATCTATGCAATCTACTTAATTCATTTCGATTTAGTCTAGTTTTGTCAGCCACTTCATCAAGAGTTCGGGGTACATTTTCCATTCGGCATGCTGTGTAAATTGATGCTGCAGCGACTTTTTCACTACTCCTTCCTCTTACGAGTCCGGATTTAGAAGAGCTTGAAAATATTTCTAAAGCAGATTCTTTTATGGAATTATCCACTTTTAGATCAAATGCAATTCGTTCTATTTCGTCTGAAGCTAAAAGGATACTTTTACTTGCTAAATTTCCAGTTCTAGTTTCCTTTTGCCATTTCATAATGGTTTTAGAATTTATGTTTTGTTCTTGAGGAATAGATTCAATAATTGATTCAGGGTTATAACTAGTCCATTTTGGTCCTGAATCAAAAATTAGGTCACAATCTTTACATGACAAAATACTGTCACCTTCATTTTTGATACTTTGCGATTCACATTCAGGACATTTTAGTTTCATTTTCTATAAATCTCTCTACCAACTAATCTAGTTATTCTAAATCCTTTATTGGCTGAGATTGCTAGATAAGGTTGCTTCACGGGTCCAAAAATATTTACAACTCTTCCTACTAATTTATTCTCGGAATCGAATATTTTTGTGTTTTTATTTACTTTTTCTTTAGCCAAAACTATGGCCAAATTCTTAGAATTAAGATGCGATACTCTTCCAAGGCATATCATAGACAACTTCCCCAAAACTTCTATTTAAAGTTTACTATTTTTCTAGGTAATTAACGATATTGTGCCAGAATGCAGTTTCAGCAAGAACTAATTTATGTTTTTTAATTACCTCTCGTGGAGTTCGTAGTTTCTCGAAATGTATGTCTTCATAATTTACTTTTAGGAGTGTAAGAAAGTGTGGTTTACTAACTGTAAAATATATGTGTTCACCTTTTAGTGCCTTTTCAATGTCTTTTATTGTTCTTGCACCTCTACAGACATCGCTTGTAGCTCCTATCATTGTTCGAATTTGGTGCCACAGAAAAGATCGGCCTTCAATGTCACAGGCTAGACCATTTCTGATTTTTTTTACAGATATACTAAAAATTTCAAGTTCGGGATTTGGATTATTTCGTTTGTCTTTCTTTGCAAAATTTTCAAAATTATGTTTACCTTTAAATATTTGTATTACCTTATTAAATTCTTTATAATCAACGTCTTCGTAGATCAAGTACCTATATAATCTCGAAGTAGCCTTTCTGGGATTAAAATGCTCCTTAACTTCGCAAAATCCATTAATCCAAACATCATGTCCGCTCAATTTCTCAGTCAATTTCCCAGCTAACAGTTCGCTTTTCATTTCCGAACTCGTTAATATTACGTTAGCGATGGCACTTACTCCCTTATCGGTTCTACTTGCGAATTGAGGATTTGATGCTCCACACTCAGCTAATTTTTCAGTTAGAATTCGTCCTACAGTTTCTACATTAGGTTGTATTTGTGATCCATGATATGATTTACCTAAATATGCTATACGGATTAGAGTCCAATACAATTTCATTAACTAAAGTATCTCTTCAAGAGTTTTTCCCAATTCAGAAGGGTTTTCAGACACATGAATTCCAGCTCGTTCCATTGCCTTCATTTTAGCTTTAGCCGTCCCTTTTCCACCAGATATAATGGCACCAGCATGCCCCATACGTTTACCGGGTGGTGCAGTTCTCCCTGCGATAAAACCAACAACTGGTTTTGACACATATTCTTTTACATATTCGGATGCAGTTTCTTCAGCACTCCCACCTATTTCTCCTATCATTATGATTGATTTTGTATCATTGTCTCTTTCAAAGGCTTCCAGACAATCAATAAAATTTGTTCCATTTACTGGATCTCCACCTATTCCAACGCATGTTGATTGTCCTAGTCCTTTTTCAGTTACTTGGTTTACAGCCTCATAAGTTAAAGTTCCAGAACGTGAAATTATTCCAACATCACCTCTGCGGTGTATGTGGCCAGGCATTATGCCAACCTTGCTCTTTCCTGGCGTTATGATTCCTGGACAATTTGGACCAATAAGACGAGTATCCTTTGTTTCAATGTATTTTTTTACTTTAACCATATCAAGTGCAGGAATACCTTCAGTAATTGCAACAATTAATTCAATACCTGAATCTGCAGCTTCCATTATTGCATCAGCTGCGAAAGCTGGTGGGACAAAGATACATGAAACATTAGCTCCAGCATCAGTTGCTTCAGAGAGAGTGTCCCATATCGGTAATCCTTGAGTTTCTTGGCCACCTTTACCAGGTGTTACTCCACCAATGACCTTTGTTCCGTAGTCTAGCATTTGTTCGGTATGGAATTGACCATTTTTACCAGTGATACCTTGTACCACTATTTTACTGTTGGAATCTAGCCAAATACTCATGCGTTTCCTCCTATTGAATTAATAGCTTTAATAGCTCCATCATTCATATCATCTGCAGCAATTAAATCAAGTCCAGATTCAGACAGCATTTGTTTACCTAGTTCCACGTTTGTGCCTGCCAGCCTAACTATAAGAGGTACATTCATGTTGATTTCCTTTGCTGCGGTTATTATTCCTTCTGCAATAAAATCACATCTCATTATTCCTCCAAATATATTGACAAATATAGCTTTAACTTCAGGATCAGATAAAATGACTTTGAATCCCTCAGCAACTTGTTTTGCATCTGCTCCACCTCCCACATCTAAAAAATTAGCAGGTTCACCACCGTGAAGCTTGATAATATCCATAGTAGCCATGGCCAATCCAGCTCCGTTTACCATACATCCAATTTCACCATTGAGTTTGATGTAATTTAATCCAACTTCATTTGCTCTAGTTTCTAGTGGTTCTTCTTCACTAACATCTCTTAATTTTGCAACTTCCTTATGTCGGAATAGACCCGAGCTATCAAAATTTATCTTTGCATCTAATGCTATAATTTCATCATCAGAACTAACTACAAGTGGATTTATTTCCACAATTGAACAGTCTAAGTTTATAAACAGCTTATAGAGACTTTTCATAAATTTCATGCAATGTTTAATTTGATTTCCTTCTAATCCCAGCCCAAATGCTATTTTTCTTGCTTGCCAATCTCCAAGACCAGTAACAGGATCAACATGAACTTTTAGAATTTTCTCAGGGTTTTTACTAGCAACTTCTTCAATTTCGACTCCACCTTCAACTGATGCCATTATCACAGGCAAGTCTTTTTCGCGATCTAAGACTATTCCCAGGTATAATTCCCTAGATATACTACATCCTTCTTCAACATATATTTTTTTAACTTCTACACCGTCAGCAGTTGTTTGCGGAGTAATAAGTTTTGAACCTATTAATTTTTCAGAAGCTTCGTAGACTTCATCGGGTGAACGGCAAAGTATGATTCCTCCTCCCTTACCTCTTCCACCAGCATGCACTTGAGCTTTAACTACCCAAATACTTCCTCCTAGTTCTTTACAAGCATTAGCAGCTTCATTAGCATTTGAAGCTACAACGCCTCTTAGAGTTTTTACACCATACTGCTCAAACAGAGCTTTTGCTTGGTATTCATGGATGTTCATATCATATTACACACAGATTGGGGTTTAATACTCTAATCTTAGCATATGATTACGTAAAGATTTAAATAGAACACAATCTGCCGCCAAAAGTAGGTTATTAAATGGCTAAGAAAAATCCTGCCCATATGTTTCGGGGCAAGAAAAAAGCATATACTCGAAAAGAGTACATCGGTGGCGTTCCCGCAAGCCGTATAACTCAGTTCGATATAGGATCAGCAACAACAGATTTTAGTGTTAAGGTTACATTGTCTGCAGACGAAGAATGTCTTGTAAGACATAATGCTTTGGAATCTGCTAGGGTTACTGCCAATAGGTATATTCAAGCGCGGGCTGGCCGCGAAGGATATCATTTGAAGGTTAGAGTATATCCTCATCATGTATTGAGACATAATAAAATTGCACAAGGGGCTGGGGCCGATCGAGTTTCAATGGGTATGCGTAAGTCTTTTGGAAAGACAGTTGGAACTGCAGCTAGGGTTAAATCAGGTCAAAAATTGATTACATTAAGTACTTCAGATGAATTTCTTGCTGAGGCTAAAGAGGCATTGAGAAAACATCCCACAAGCTTCCAACACCTTGTAAGATAGTGGTCAATCAAAAATAATGGCTGAACTCGTTAAGAAACTAGGATTACCCAAACCTGATGGTTTTTTGTATTTTGTTGAAAGTGATTGTACCGTCTGGAAACACCAAGGAGGTCAAAAAACTTTGATATCAGATACAGTTATAGAAAGAGAAGATGGATACTTGTATTTTATTGATCTTAACGGAGATTTAGCTAAAAAAACTAATATTCAACAAATGGATAAAGAAACTAAAGATTTATACAAACCAGGGACACAGGTTCCAAGAAAATAGTTTTTAGAAAGCTACCAAAATTTCCACCACGCCTCTTTTTGTGGTAAAGTTCTATTTTTCATTTTATTAGCATAGTCCTCATCACCATCAGATATTCCTTTTATTATTGCTACATCCATACTTCTGTACGCAATTTTTCCAGCTGGGCTCATATCTTTTAGAGAAATTAAGGCATTAGTGGTCAATGTCTTTAATAATTCAAGCCTCTTTCTATCAAATTCAATAGTCCCTGAAGCACTTACGTTTTCACCAACTGCATCAGAAATTAATGTTGATAAATCAGTATTGCCATCCAGTTCCTTTTCTCTAAACCATAATGAAAAGCCAGCTAGAAAGCTCAGTTCGCTTTCTATCCATTCACCCAATGATCTTGATATTAAATCTCTAGTAATTTTGCTATCTTCTGACCAATATTCTTTTGCATGCTTTGGAAATTTAGTGTCCATTATTGTATTAATTTCCTCTATTTCTTTAGTGCGCAACTTTATCTTTGTAGCTAAATTCTCAGATATCCAAGAATAGTTACAGGATATCTTCAGATTGCTATCTTCTTTTTTTTTGAAAAAGTTCAGAGAATCTTGATTTGAAATTACTTCAGCTACTTTATCTATACTTAGTTTAGATTCATTAGCAGCCTCTTCAATGGTAAGTTTTTTACCAATTATTGAAATGAAAAGTTCAGCCACTTCACCTTTACCAGGTTCTTTCATAAAACAACCTCACTTCCTCTTGGATTACCAGTTAATACCATCTCCAAGGAGTCTAAATTAGTTATCCAACATTGGCTGTGCTGAGCTATTTCGAGTGCACATTCCAATTTTCCAATTAATCCACCGGTAACATCCGTGTTTCCATTGCTAAATGTTTTTTCTTTCAATTCTCTAATGATTTTTGCGTCAACTCTAGGAATAACTTTACTATCCTTAGATTTTGGATCGCCATCCATTACTCCAGGCAGATCCATTACAAATACTGAGAAAGCAGGTTTGTATATTCGTGCTAATTCCATCATTATAACATCACCACTTAGTATATTAATTCCTTGTAATTCATCATCTGTAGCATCACCAAATGTAATGGGTATATTACCTTCTTCAATACACTTATCAAATATTTCAGTAGGGAATTTAGCGATATTTCGGGCACCCTTAGTGATCATAGTTTTAGAGGGGATAACAGATTTAGTTTTCATTCCATTTTTTTCAATAATACTACATAAAACATGATTTAATTTTTCCATTTGTTCTCTTATCTCAGCAATAGATTTTTTTTGCTCTGGACTTTCGTTTAATCCATCAATTAGATTAAATTTTTGAGCAATTGGATGTCCGAATGATCCGGCTCCATGGACCACAATAATATCATATTCTTTGTTATTCAAAACTTTTCCAATTCTGTCTAAATTTATGGTATTAATCTTTGGTGTGTCACTCATTTTTTCGGTAATTAAAGATCCCCCAAATTTTAAAAGAATTTTTTCTTTAGACATGATTCTCTTTGTAGATATAGATAAGTCGTCAAAAAGGTAGAGTGTCATTGATTAAATAGCACTATCAATGCCTAAAAGTGCAGAATAAGATAGGTCTTGCCTTGTTCGGGGCTTTGTGTTATAATTTGACTCAAGGTTTAGCCTTTACTTTAGTTAGGATGCAGGCAAATGCACTTGGCGATTTTCGAACTTTAGGTTTAGTGGTGGGTTTACCCAATTTTGCCCTCGTGGGTGGTTCTTTCTTTTGGGGAGTTATAGCTGATCGCTGGCAAAACCGTAAAGCTGTCGTTGTATTGTGCGCGATGTTTTCTGCAATTTTGTATATTCCGTTACCGTGGTTAAGTCCATTTGGTTTGATAGTTGTTAGGACTTTGCAGTCTTTTTTTCTCGGTGGAATGGTTCAGATAGCAACATTATTTTCTGAGTTAAATCCGGAAGCTAGAGCAACATTGATGGGAAAGCTTGAGGCTGCCTTAGGTTTTGGATGGGGTGCAGGAGCTTTTCTGGGTGGTTTTCTTGTATTGTCTGAGGATTATGGTTCATCTCATCCAACGGTTATTTTTTCCTTTTTACTAACGGCTTCATTAGGTATTTTTGCAGTTGTTGGATATATGGGCTCAACAGAAAGATATACAGCTAGGGAGGTAATTCGGTTAGAATTTGGAGAGTATTTTTGGCCAATATCTCGGCTCTTTGTTACGACTTTTATTATGTTTTTTGGATATATGTTTTTTTTGAGTATATCTCCTATATATCTAACAGAAGTTGCAGGTTCAAGTTTTGGTATGGGGATTATAGTTTTACTTAGTGGAATAGTTCATGCCATCTCAGCACCATATATTGGAAGATTAGTCGATGCCTATCCTAGAGAGAATGCGATAAGAGCCTCAACGATAATGGTATTTCTTAGTTTAACTATTTACTCCTTAACAAATAATATATATTTGATAACTTTAGCTTTTTTACCTCCAATATACATGACTTATTTTTTGGGAGCTAGAGCAATCATTGCCGATAATGTCCCTTATCAACTTCGCGCTAGAGCCATGGGTCTTCTTACTTCATTTAGTCTATTGGGGAGTGGAGTAGGCAGTATTGTGGTAGGTGAGCTATTAGTAAATATGAATTTTCAAGATGCTTTTCGTATAGGTTCTTTTTTGACCTTCATATCTATGTTAGTGGGTTGGTATCCTATAAATAATAAAAATCATTCGTGATTAATACGTATATTTTTATCTTTGAGATAATCCATAACAAAATCGTAGTTTTGTTTATTTTGACCTAATATTTCGGGGCAAAGAATTCCAGTTTCAGTTATTCTATTTTCAATTATAAGCTTTGCGAATGCACAAGCAGTTAATCCTGTAGTTCTTGCCATACTACTCCACCCATCAGTCCTCTCATCGTATACTGTGTAGTTAATTTCAGAGTCATCCTTTTTGACTGCAGTAATTATCATAAATGTAAACTCTTCATCATCCTCCAATAATTTCCATTCTTCAAATAATTCAAGGCATGTCTTTTCTTTCTTCGTCATCACAGTTCCATTAAAGTTTACGATTTCATTAGAAAAGCTATCTTTAGCTATTAATTCCTTCACTAATTGGGCATGGCCAGGATATCTAATTGTATATTCAAGAAGATTAGGAATTTCTGATATTTTTTCATCTGATTTAAGTAAAGTTCTTAGTCCATCAGTTAAGAAAGCTTCAAGGGCTCCAATATCTTCAACTTCAAAATTTATAATATCAGATAGGGCCTCTTTTACTTTAATTTGTCCGTTGATTTTGATCCGAGCTGGCCTAGTATATTCTTCAATTACATCGATTGGTGAAAATGGAGCTTTATAATTCCAAGGTGGTTTTTTATCTTTGGGAAGGCCACCTACCATGGTTCTAATTTCTTTTATATCATTATTTGCAACAATATGTCCAATAATTAAATTACTTAGTCCAGGTGCAACTCCAGCATCAGGAATAATGGTGCAATTATGTTCCAATGCAAGGCTTGAAAGATCTAGACAATCTTCGGGCATAAAGGAAATATCTGTGCAAGAGATACCAAGTTTTATTAATTTTTTTAGGATACTAAAACCCATAAATCCAGGAAGACAGTTAATGGCAAGTTGATAATTTTTAATTTCGGTTTCGAATAAAGAGTTATTAACATCTAATATTTTAATTCTAGTATTTGGATTTCTATTTTCAACTTCTTTTAGATTATCTTTAGAATTATCAAAAACAGTTATTTGATAGTCTTTTGCAAGTTCAGTAGCTATAAGAGATCCTACCATTCCACTTCCAATGACTGCTATCTGCATTTGGTTCAGACACTCATTTTCTTTCTGGAAACTCTTACACCATTTGGAGCTACGACTATCCATTTCTGACTTACGCCAACTAAATCACCATCAATGTCTGCCACAGCTCTTTCTAATTCAGCAAGTATCTTGTGTAACGTCTCTTGGTCGGAAGTGAGTGGCGTAAAGTCTATTAGAATCATGTTTCCATCATGAAGTTCAGTAGTAATTTGTTTTATTTGTTCTGGCTTGCTTAGCATCATAGTGTGAACAACCATGGACGCCTTGCCTCCATAATCTTCAGCTTTGTCAGCACTCCAATTTCTCAAATCAAAAAATTGTTCAGTAGGTATTCTTCTCATTTGGGGTGGTGCAGCTGCCATGTTTGAATATTCAGTTGTAGTTAATTAGGCTTCCTGTGTTTTAAAACGGAAATTCCGATTATTATTACTGAAACTGTAATAAAATTAGGATATGGTAAAATACTAGATTTAACTTTAGCTTTGAAACTGGCCTCTTTTGTCATGTTATTGTTATCTTGAACAATTTCTCCGTTTAAGACCGAAGCTATTACTTCAAATTCATGATATCCTGGAAGTGCGACCCATTCATAATTGAAAGCTTTAGTTTCCTCGGCTTTAATGCTGTATTCCCAAGTTTTAACAATTTCATCATCTATCAATAAGTTAACAGTACCTATGGCTGTATCTCCATTGTATAACACAGATTGGTATGTCTCATTATAATTTTTTAAGACAAATTCAATATTCTGTGTCTTACCTCTTTCTTTAGTTCCTTTAATGTCTAATGATTCAACGTATATATCTGCCCAGCCTAATACTTCAACAGTACTAGTGTTTGTTCTATAATTTCCTTTTTGATCCATTAATTCGTAGTCTAAGACTAGGGTTCCAGTATATTCCATTTCGACTATTAAATTAAAATTCGAGCCTTGTTCATCATATGACAATTCAGTTCTCTTATTTCCCTCATAATCATATACTGTAATAGTTAAGAAGTTGATATAAGCTTCGCTTTCTTCATCATAAGCATTTAAGTATATTTCAAAATCTTGTCCATATCTCGGATTAGAAGGGTGTGTGTTCAATACACCCCATGGTTTGTAGTCTGCATAAAATTCAGTTTCATAGTAATTGCTTCCCACAGGATTTTGATTAACAGTCAGTCCTAAAGTGTGAAATCCTCCAGTTTCAATTAATATTGAAATTATTTCATTGTTTCCAGCTAGTTCAAGGCCGTCGAGAGTCCATGTATATTCAATATTTATTCCAGATGAGTTTGAAGCATCAAATGAAATCCAATCGCCCTCATTAATTAATGGATTAAAATCGAAATTTGAAAACGGATTATTGTAAACATTAATAGTAACTGTGAAAACGGAGGTCCACAGTTCTGTGTCGGTATTTCGCCCGGAACAGTTCAGTAGATATGTTCCAGCTTCATTAGCCATGAAAGTGAATGAACTATTTGTTTCATGATTTCCACTCTCTATACTTGTTAAATCAGAATCGGTTGTATTCGGATAAACATTCCATCTGTAGAGATCAATTTCACCCCAGCTTGAAATGCTTTGAAATATAAATGGTTCCCCAGTTACCAAGTCAATTTCTGCAACCTGTATTGAGAGTGTAGGGACCTCAACAGCTTCGATGTAAAATACTACTGTGTTTTCTCCCCCTCTTTGGTCAATTACTCTTAATTCAAGTTCATGGTTCCCAACAGGTAATGAGATTTCTATTATTTCACCATTAAATTCCTGCAGATTGTATTCCCAGAAATATTCCAGAGAGTCATTTTCAGTATCAGTAGTGGCACCTCCATCAACTTCAATAAGTCTTTCAGATGGTATTTTCCACATATAAATATCAAGTTTCATCCCTTCCTCAATATGTATGTCTGGCTGAGGGGGTGAGTTTTCAACTATAATGTTTTTTACTGTAGAATTTATTCCACTTTGATCGTCAGTTGTGTAGAGGGTAATTGTATAATTGCCTGGCAATGCAAAGCGATGTTCAGGGGATTGTAATATTGACATTTCCCCATCGCCAAAATCCCACAGCCATTCTTCTATTTCACCATCATCATCATATGATAAATCTGTAAAAGTAAAGGTGGTTCGAGTGTCTCCTTCTTGAGGATTCAATTCAAAGTCTACAATAGGTAATTTATTTATTACTTCTATCAAATAATAGACTGTAGTTATATCACTTAGATCATCGATTAATTTCAGAGATACATTGTACATTCCTGAATTCTTATATTCATGATCAGTTGTAGCCATATTTGAGGTGTATCCGTCATCAAAATTCCATTGGTAAAATTCAACTTCCCCATCAACATCATATGAATCTGAAGCATCAAATGCAATTTCTTCTCCCAGCATAATTACTAGTTTCGAAATTTGTACAACAGGAATTGGTCTTTTATTAACAAATATATTTAATATGACTGAGTCTTCAAGTCCATTGTTATCTCTTACAGTTAGTATAACATCATAGCTCCCGTTCTCATTAAAACTATGAGTTGGATTCTCAGTATATGCAAACTTCCCATCTCCAAAGTTCCAAGTATAATTCACAATGTTTCCATCTTCATCCCAGGATTCATCTCCATAAAATTGTAGTTCTGTACCTTCAGCAATAACAGCTTCATCCGCATCAGCTATTGCATGAGGTTTAGATAGGAAGCTAATGTCTAGAATAATGTTATCTCCGTCAACCTCAATATTCTCAATTTTCCATCCAGATTCAGTTTCATTGTATGCTAATGAATTTGGATAAGTATCTTTACTAAAAGATCCCGAAGTGTATGGGTCGCTATCGTCACCTCTATTCGCTCCAGAATCTAAATCGTCATCTCCATCAGCTTCCTCTAAATCCATTCCTTTGTGCTCTTCATCATTATTAACTGTGTTAGAATTCCATTTAGACTCCATAATTTCTTCATCAATATGCCAAATTAGAAGTCCTTCACCAGGAAGATAAGTATCATATTTTGTTTGTTGTCGATTTTCAAGCAAAAAGTATTGCTTTGATTCAGACCAATTTCCAGGTATAGGGAGTTTGTAGATTTTCCCACCTTCTGAAACGGGTTCAATAACGAAATTTGTTACGTCATCTTCGATGAGTATAGGTTCTTCCCATCCTAACCAGTATCTAGAAAAAGCACTGAAATAAACTGGAGTTTCTCCGTTGTTTCCCCAAGAACCTGCAGCCATAACGGCCCAATTACCAGACCCTTCTGATGATCCATCAGTATCATAGAAATCAGGTAATCCTAGTTCATGTCCAAATTCATGGCACCAAACACCCAAAGGATTTCTTTCACCACCGGATTCTTGATATTCAGGTACTTGAGTGATTTTTCTGACTACGTAATCGTCACCATTTTCATCTTCATCATCGGTATTTATCGTAATGCTTGGCCAATGTGCTGACCAAATATCATCGTTGTCACCCGTGGATTCTCCACCAGGCCCAGAGTGAATTGCAATGACTGCATCAAAATCAGGATAGTAGATATCATCGTCTGCAATTTCCACACTGTCTCTCACAAAGCTATTTCCACTTGAATATTCAGCAGCATTTCCATCAAGAGTATATGGACCAAAAACTTCACCTTGAATGTTTAGAGAACTTCCTGAAACTTCGTCAAAGTAGTCCCACATAGAATTTGAGCTAGCAAATGCAATATCTTCAAAATAATCTTGGTCATGATCGGTTTGAAATTCTTGATCTTCAAATCCCGACATAATAAATGCTATCTCAATGGTACCAGTACTAGGTGCAGCTTCTGTATCCATTACAACAAATAATGATAAAATTAATAATCCAGCTAGGAGTTGTAATCTTTGAGTCATTATTAGAGAATGTTCAAGAGGAGATATTAAGGTTCAGTCAGAAACAAATCCCAATGGATCAGAAAGAATATTGTCTCTAGCCTCATGTGTGATTTTAACTGGCTTTTCACCATAAAATACTTCATTGTTATTTCTCATGGTTTCCAAAGTACCGACTCCCATTGCAAAGTTAACTGCAGCTCCAGCTCTGAAACCTGCATACTCATCTGGTATTGCATTTAGATATTCTTTAACAGGTTCGATATGTTGGCATGCATTATCAAGCATTGCATCTAACATTGCCATAGATTGTTTTTCATATTCAGGTTTTAGAAGATCAGCAGGCACTAGGTTGTGTTTTTCAAATAAAAACCCGGGCCAGAAAATTTTTTCATTATCTAAAATATCTTCTCTATAATCTCTAATGATATTGACTTTTTGGAGAAATAGTCCAAAATCTCTTTCGTTATCTCTTAGTATAGCTGAATTTTCATTGGAGAGGTCTTTAGATCTAGTTCTAATAAGTTCAGTCAGAAATCCAGAAGGCGTTCCTGCAACATAGTAGCAGTATTCGTTCAAATCTTCGAATGAATATACTTCTTGTCTTAGGAATTTTTGCATTCCAAAGTTCATTTCCTTTAACCATCTAACCATGCACTCTTTCGTGCGTTCATCAAAGCTGTCATGCACTGTGAGAATACTTTCCATGTTCTTTACTAAATCACGATATTTGGGATTGGCTACCATCTCGTCGGCTGAATCAACTAGGGTTTTAGCTTTTTCTTTAGCAGAAAGACTGCTTGGACTTTCCAAAACTTCCATTAGTAAATTCATAGAATGAATTCTTTCTTCCAAAGTTATTTCTCTTCTTCCAATATCGTCTTCGAAAGTGTCTAGTATTCTAGCTTCTAAATAGCCTACCATAATGGGGCCTAAAATATTATTTTCAACTAGGGGAATAGTTAAGGCAAATGAACGGGAAACTGATTGAAGTGCACCTTTACAGTAATCCATACTCTCTTGGAGTAATTCTCCAGTTTTGCTCTTGACTGCACCGTACAATGATGGCATATTAAGCTCCTATTCGGACTCCTTAAATTGACGAAGTATATTTAAAACTAGGTTTTTGTAAGGATATATGCTTCCATTAACTGATATGAGTACAGAAGAATCTCATAATATTAAAGCTATTTTATTTGATTTGGATGGTACTTTTGTTAATAGCGATGAATTGAAAAGTAAGGCCTATAGTTCGTTAGAAACTATCCGTGAAAAAGGATTGAAGACAATAGCAGTAACAGGAAGACCTGCAGGTTGGTGTGATTTAATTTCTAGATGGTGGCCAGTTGATGCAGTCGTTGGAGAAAATGGAGCCTTTTACTTTTATAAAAGGGGAGATCAGATAATACGCAAAACATTTTATGATTCGGAAGTACAACATGCTAATAGAGTCAAGTTAGATTTATTATTTGAGAAATTACGAGTCCGTTTTCCCAGCATTAAGGTAGCTTCAGATCAGTCCTTTCGACAATGGGATTTAGCAATTGATGTTGCTGAAGAGGTTCGAGTATCTAAGAAAGAAATTATAGAAATAGTAAATTTTGCAGAAGCAGAGGGTGCTTGTACTGCCATATCTAATATTCATATCAACATATGGTTTGGAAATTATACCAAAGAGCAGATGTCCTTGAAAGTTATTAGGAAACTAGACTTGAATAGTAAGAATATATTGTATATTGGAGATTCTCCTAATGATTCGCCTATGTTCAATTGTTTTGATTCTACAGTAGGGGTGAGTTCAGTAATCAATTATGAAGGCTTAATGAAAACATACCCTAAATATATAACTAAGAATGACGAAGGTAACGGTTTTGTGGAATTAATTGACTTTCTCATTTCGACCAGGTAATACCTTCTTGATTTTGGTAATTCCCACTTCTTTCTGAATATAGAGATTTGGCAGAGCTAGACATCATTTCAAAAACCATTTGTGCAAAGGTTTCTCCTATATTTAATTCAACATCCTCGCTACCAGAATTAAAACCCAGCAAAGTCAAAGTTCCATTGAATCCAGAATCAATTTTACCAAAACTGCATATTATTCCCTTTCTAGCCCAGCTGGTTCGAAGCCACAATTGCGCACAAAGATTAGAACCACATTCAATACGCTCTTTTGTTGAAACTGCAAATCTTTTTCCTGGAGGAATAAGAAGACTTCCTCTAGAGGTTTTCTGTTCATTAGGGATTTCAACTTCATCAATTGTCAAGTCATATCCGTTTGGCGTTAGATTTTGTTCGTTAAAAGGCACTATATTCAATTCTTTAGCATTAATTGCAGATATGATAGCTTCATCAGACAGTATTGCCATTATTTTCTTATTTCATTTAAGAACTTTTCAGCCATATCAGCTCTAACTTTACCCGAATTTTTCAGCATTTCAGCCACTTTATCGATTTCATTTTTATTTGCCCCGGCTTGAACTGCTAAATTGCGAGCATGTAATCCCATGTGTCCTCTTTGTATCCCCTCTGAGGCTAAAGCTCTCAAGGCACCTAAATTCTGACATAATCCCACAGCACATATGACTTGTGAAAGTTCAGTAGCACCACCAGGTATCTTAACGTCTAATATTTTCACACAGGCTTTTGCAGTAGGATGAGTTGATGTTGCTCCACCTACTAGCCCAATTGCCATAGGAAGTTCAATACTCCCCTTTAAGTCACCATTTTTTGTTTTTTCCCAAGTTGTGAAAGATGAATGTCCTTCTTTCCATTGGCCATAGGTATGTGCTCCAGCTTCAATAGCTCTCCAATCATTACCAGTAGCAATAACTACAGGATCAATTCCATTCATAATTCCCTTATTATGTGTCGCAACTCTGAAAGGATCCGCACAGGCAAACGAGAATGCTTCAATAATTCCATCAACAACTTCTTCTCCACCTAAAAATTCAGCAGGCCATATGGCGCTTGCTCTTGATTTTCGATAGATTGCTAAATTAGAGATAATCCTAAGATATACTCTACCTCCAGTTATAGTTTCCAACCTAGTAGCTACTGCTTCAGCCATTGTATTAACTGCATTAGCTCCCATTGCATCTCTACAATCTACTAATAGATGTGTTATCACCATTGGTCCAGTATCAGAATCTAGTACACGGACTTCAATGTCTTTACAACCTCCACCAAACTTAACTAGAATGGGGTCTTGTTCATTAGCTAGTTTTATTATTTCATCTCTCTTTTTAATTATTTGCTTTTTTGCAGCAAATGGATCGTCCAAATTAACTAATTGAATTTGACCAATCATTACAGGATCATCAGAGTCAGCAGTAATTCCTCCCATTTTCCGCGTTCCTTTAGCCATATGAGTAGCCGCAGCCACTACTGAAGGTTCTTCTAATGCCATAGGAACCATGTATTCCTTTTCATTTACCATGAAATTTGCAGCGATACCCAGAGGAAGTGGAAAAGTTCCTACCACATTTTCTATCATTCGGTTAGCAGTTTCTTCTCCTAATGCACCATATCCACTTATGGCATTTGTTTCTTCATCCGAAAGATTTGCAAATTCTTTAACAAATTCTAGTCTTTCAGATGGTTTTTTTTTGTAAAAACCGGGTACTTCCGAGCTCGGACTCATAATTAGGTAAGCAAGTATTCCTTAAAGATAGTTGTTCAATTTAAAGAGGAGATTCGCCGATAGAACCACAATGAGGGCACATGATCTCTTTGTCGTCTCCTTTCCCTTTAAACACCTTTAAACAACCGGACTCACAGACGAATGAAACTTGTCTAGAGAATTCACTACCTGATATTACACTAAATGGTTCCTTATACTCTTCACCATCTGAAGCTTCATCCATTTTTTCATAATCACCTTCTTGTTCAAATGTTTCTAGAGGTACTAATACCGATCCGTCATTAGCTACTGCATCAGTTCCATTTTTCCTAAACAAATAATTTGCAGAAAACAAAGCTATTGAAATTAATACTACAGCTCCCCCTACATACGCATAAATTTCATTTTCAGTGCTATCTTCACCTATTACTTCATTAACGACTTCAGTTTCTATAAATATTTCTAAAAATTTATTTTCCATATCTGGATTAGTATATCCCATTCTGTCAATTGATGTGATACGGTAGTAATGAAATCCAGCGCTCAAATTAACTAAATTATATTGAAGTTCATCAGTATTATTTGTGTCTACATTAGTTACTGAGATCCATTCAGTAGTAAAATTTCTTTTCGTTTCAATATGGAAACTTACTGCATCCAAAGGGCGTTTCCATTCTATAGTTACATTATTTCTTTCTTCAATAACAAAGTTAACTTCAGTAACTGGTTCAGGAGGTCTTGTATCTACGGTAGTCATTAAATCAAAGCCTTGATAAACGATTGATATTGATGAATTTAGTGGAGGTAGGTATCCATCGTCACCATCTCCAAACACAATTTTGGAATTAACGTAGTCCACCCAATATTGGTTTGCCGTCATTCCGGTGAGATCGGTTCCAGTAAACTCTTCTAAACTTTTCTCGAAAATTCCATCTGCGTCTTCGTCAACACTAATGGCCATGTTTCGAATTTTACCAATCATGACTGGTTTTAGAGGATAAACTGGCAATTCGATATTTCTATCTTCTTCAAAGATAATTGGTATGGTGAACTGATATGGTTCTCGGGAGTAATCATTCCCTGCTAAATCAAGAGGATTAATTCTAAAATAATAAGTTTTCCCATCTAACAAATTAATAATTGCGGATTCATTCTCCCAATTATTACTCCAAATTTCCCAGTCTAATTCTTCTTCATCATTTTCACTTATTTGGGCATATTCCAAAGTTATATTAGTTAAAATTTCATCAGAATGCAAAATACTGATAATTAAGTTTTCAGGACCAATAAAAGAATCTATAGGGTTTAATTTTACATTAGGACTCAATCTATCAAAGGTAATTGTAACATCAGCCTCATTCTTTATTTCGATATTGCCAGCATAATCAACGGTTCGTGTTCTAATTTCAAATGTTGCATCTTTTGTTGGGGAAAACCAAAATTGGCCAGGAGAAGTAAAAGAACCAAAATCATTCCAAGTTAGATTTCCGACTTCTCGATATTCCACTAAGTAAGCTAGAATATCATAGGTCTGATTATTCTTCCATTGCAGAGTAACTCCATCTAAGTTGGTGAACTCAAAATCACCTTCTACTAGCCAAAGATTTGATTGAGGTAAATCTAAATCTATATTCATTTCAGTGTCGTAAGAGCCTTTATTTTCAATATTTCCAAGAGCATCTGTAGCAACAGACTTGAATCGATAAATAAGTCCACTTTGACCGGTAAAATTCATGTTATTATTAGTATAGAATCCTAAAGAATTCCATTCACCTATAGTCCCACCATCTTTTTCTAAGTAATAAATCTCATATCCTTCTAAATCATCGCAATCTGCTATACAGTTCCATTTAACTTCAAAAGTAGAATTATTACGGTAAAAACCTTCTTTAATAATACTTGAAGTAGGTGGTGTCGAATCTAAATAAATTGGAATTTCAATTAATTCAGTTTTGTAATTCCATAAGTTTGACTGCGGAAATGTTATCATAATCTCTTGATCAAACCATTGTGCATTTTGTGGGTTATAAACTACACTAGCAATTATATTTTGGCCCTGGTTCAGATAATTGGTGTATACTTGGACTTCTTCATTCCAGTATTCAGCACCATGACCGCCACCGCCATCTATATCACCAAAAACATAGATCCCATTAACATAATGATCTCCATAATTATTTGTTGCTGAACCGATACTCATAAATCCACCATCAAAAAGACTTATATCTGAAATATTCAACGTGTGCCTAAAGTAGGCATAATTATCCCCTTCCCAGAAAGTTTGGTATTCTATTCCATTCAAATTCTCATCACCAAATGGGGTTTTTCCATCGCTCCAGTCAGTATCATTAAAATCGAATTTCGTCCAATTAGTATTATTGAATAATTCTTCCGAGTTTGTTGAATTTATCCATCTCCAATCCACATCATTATTAGCACCTCGGCTCAATAATGTTCTAGTTATTACGTAATCATGGGTGCTCACTACCATGAAAGAAAGATTGTAGAATCCGTCATCGTATGATTCAGGTATTGTGGCTGTCACCAACACATTCTGAGTTTGGCCAGGTTCAAGTAAGAAATTATTCGGAGTAAATAGGATGTTCCAGCTAGCAAAATTGGAGTCTGACTCTATTAAAGTTATATTGTCGGCTAGGTCTCCGTTATTGTTGACTTGAATTATCGAATTGACTATTCTACTTTGATTAATTAGTACTAGATCTCCATCTAATGAGGTATTAAGTGAATAAATGGTTGTTGTCACGTTTAATAAAAAGTAGTTGTTAGTGAGATTAGTTTCATTACAATTACAAGAAAATGAAATATTTAATTGATTCAAGCCTTTTTTTGTAGGAATCCAATTGATAAATATTTGTCCATCAGAATTGTATGGCATTGTGTCAAAAAAATCACTACTATTAGTCACATTATCAGAAGTGCTATTTAGAAAAACATTTTCAGCACTTTGATTTCCTTGATTACCTCCGTTGATTAGTATATTGACAGCATCGCCGAGAATTATAGCTTCATTAGTGGGTTCAAAAACTTGGGCAGTTACTTGTAAATCAAGCCATTGCCTATTATTATTGCCCCAATTTCCAACATAGTCTCGACCATATACTGCTAGGACATTTTCGCCATTGTTAAATGAGGCAGGTTCAATAGAACTGGTTCCATCATCATTCCAGTATTCAGCACCATGTGAATTTCCTCCACTTTCACTATAAATTAAGTTCCCATTTAGGTAAGGAGTACAATAATTGGCGAACGCTACATTAATTTCTGCAGATGTTACAGTGCCAGATACTTGGAAATTATGTCTGATTAGTATGACATCATTATTGTATGGAGAATTCCCAGTAGTATCCCAATCTGTATTTTGATCCTCACCATTATATGGTCTATCTCCAAATGGAGCTGCACCGAGGCTCCATGCAGAATCATTGAAATCAGGCATCGACCAATTTTCAGGAGATTCAGAAATATCATCAATAATTAAATATTTATAGTTAGTAGCATTGTCTCTTCCACTTTGAACTAGTAGTCTTTCTTGAGAATAATCATTAGAATACTCTACATCCTGTATAAATAAATCAGGTTCACCTTCAGAGTTAACTGATAAAAATGTTAGTGAAATTAGGGCTATTGCCAAAAAAGTGTGAACACCTAATATGCATCTCATTGTTTAATTGATAAATGGTCTAGTATTTTAAACTTATAAAACTATGTGAACTATTTATTATCGCCTCTTTAGTAACATATCTGATATTGTGCCAGAAGATGACAAGAATTCAGGTTTGAGGGGTCGCATAGACCGTTTCTTTGATAGAAGAGCAGAAGAGCAACAAGAATTGATTAGCAAGGCTTTGGGAGGTGAAGTTGTCGAGAACACTTCGAAAAAAGTAACATCCAAAAAGCCTTCTAAATTAGCAACACCTAAAGAGTCGAAAAAGATACATAAAGTTAAAAAATCTAAAGACACTTCTAAAATGTCTGAGACTTTAACTAATGAAGTTGAAATTAGCCCTATAGCTCGCAGTTTTGTTCATTTGACTACAGATTATCCTCCAATAACATTAGGAATAATGACTGCTATTATGCTCTTTATGTTAATTGGAATTGGTAAAACGAATATTAATGGAGCAATGGAAGTATATCTTCCCCAAGGTTCGATTGAAGAAGAGTTATTACTTGAAGTCAGGGAAGATTGGTCTACAGATATTATAGTAATTTATGTAGAAACAGATAATGCATATGATGTATCTAGTAAGGCTAACATAACAAGTAGACAAGTATTATTAGAAATGGATCATATTGAAAGAACTGTTGATCCTATAGGTCAAGAAGAAACTGGTGGAGCAGGTATTGTTCCTTCCGATGGTGGTGTCCAAGATAATGTTGTCTGGTCATTTAGTGTTTCTACTTTGATTAAAGAACTACACAGTACCAACAGCAGAGTATACGATGCAATTATAGAGAATTCAGCTGAATGGTCAGATTCTTCTTCAGATGGAGCTACAGTGGCTTTTGCAGAATTAATCGAGCAAGGGGCTTTAGTTGCAAAAGAGAGTGCAGTTGAGTCTGGAACCTTAAATCACTATGAAATTCCTAGTCAGTCTGATATTGATAGTATAGTGGAAGACCTTCCGCCTGCAGTTCTAGAAAAGGTGTTGAGAGACACTAACGGAGATGGGATATGGGATACTGCTGTGATTTTATTCGGAGTCACTAGTGACGTTCCACCTCCAGTAATTATAGACAAAGTCAATGAGGTTATGATTAATCGCGGTGAAGATATGGGGCGGCCTGATGGTCAAACTTATAGTCGCATGATGTTAACTGGGCCAGTGCCGGTTACTCAAGCAATCACTGAACGCTCATTTTCTGAATTTTGGCGTGTATTCCCTATCGGTGTAGTACTATGTTCCATAGCTATATTTTTGATCCAAAAGAAAATTAGAGCCGTTATGATTGCAGGAATTCCTACTTTATATTCAATATTTATAACATATGGGTTCATTGGTTGGGCAGGGATTGAAGCGACGCCCACGATTATTGCTTTGGGACCCATATTGATGGCTTTAGGGGTAGCCTACGGCTTGCATTTGTCTAATAGATTTACTGAAGAAGAAGGCGATAATCCTCAGATTAAGATGATGAAAGCCCTATCCACTACAGGTAGAGCGATAGCTCTATCGGCTTTGACCACAATGATTGGTTTTGGTAGCTTAATGTATACTAATTTAGGACCTATATTTACAGTGGGGTTGAGTTTGACTATAGGGATTTTTGTTTGTTTGATGTGTACTTTCGTCATGTCTCCAGCCATAGCAGTTCTAACTAATTATAATTATAGAAAACAGGAAGGTGAATGGCATAAATTGGCAAAGGTTGTAACTGAACAGAACAAACCAATTTTGGCCGTTTTATTAGTTGCAACATTACTTTCAGTTGGAGTATTGCCATTACTTGAAACGAATATAGATTATTTAGATATGGTTCCAGACGATGAGCCGACATTAATAGGAATAGTCAAGTATTCTACCGAATTTAATGCGGGAGCGTTTGGTATGATGATTGCCCGGGGTGATTTTCAGAATGATTATGATGAAGTCACTAATGATGCAGTTGATCATTTAGACCAGGTTGATTTGTTGGTTGCAGGTACTGAAGATGGTAATCGTGAGGGATTAAATGATGTTCCGGATGTCACGGCTATTTCTTTAACTGAAGTAATGAAAGCAGTAAAATTCTCGACAAATCAGTCGTCAACACTTGATAATACTTTGGATTTGATAGGTCTAGATGAAGGAATTGAAAGATCTTTTTGGGAGGTCCTTCATGAAGACCAAGTAGCTAATAATCAATTAGTTGGGCGTGATTTACAAAAATTTATTTTGAATGTATTTTATGATAGTATAACTCCTGAAGCACTTAGTATGATAATGGATTGTTCACCAGACGCTTCAGGTAGCGTAGAGTGCAAGTTTTCTAAAACTTTAATTTATGTGGATATGCCATTGAAAGATATTAAAGGAATGGAAGTTGCAGTAATTGGTGTTAATGAGATTAGGAATGAGCATGCATATGCCCCAGTTAAGATGTCTGAGTTAACTGGTGTAGCTGCGATAGGTACAAGCGTTAATGCACAATTAATAAGTTCACAAATCAATACATTAGTTATATGTTTAGTTTTAGTTTTTGGTATTTTAACCCTGACTTTTGGAAGGAATTGGAAGTTGGGTCTTATAACAACTTTACCAGTTATTTGGGTGGTTTCTCTAGAACCTCTTACTTTCGTAATATTAGGTCAACCACTTAGTTTAGTAACGGTAATGATTGGTTCTATAGTTATTGGTGTTGGAATTGATTTTTCAATACATATTACTCAAAGAGTCATCGAAGGTGGTATGAATATGCCAAGTGTTTATAATGCAATTGCAAGAACTGCACAAACACTTTTTGAAGCAACTTTAGTTACTTTAGTAGGTCTAACATCTGCTTTTGCAATTAATATAAGCGCATTGTGGTGGTTTGTTTTTATTATTGTAATTTTATTGATTGCCTCAATGATTTCTGCAATGTTTCTTTTACCGGCACTATATTCTCAAATTGTTAAGTCCGGCGGTACTTTGGAATGACCGTAACTACAATTATTGGAGCTCAATGGGGTGATGAAGGTAAAGGTAAAATTACAGACTACTTGGCAGATAATTCTAAAGTTGTAGCAAGATCACAGGGTGGAAATAATGCAGGCCACACCATAGTCATAGATGGGAAGAAACATAAGCTCCATCTTCTTCCATCTGGTATTTTGAGAAAAGATATAACCAGTGTAATTGGCAATGGAGTCGTTGTAAATCCAGATGTTTTGCTCAAGGAATTAAATAATTTAGGTAAAGAAAGAGGTAAATTATTCATCTCAGACAGAGCTCATATTATCATGCCATATCATAAATTATTAGATGGTGGTGAAGAAAGTTCGAAGGGTAAATCAATGATAGGTACTACAGGTAATGGAATTGGACCTTGTTACTCAGATAAGGCCTCGCGAATTGGAATTCGAATGGGTGATATTATGGATGACGACATGATTATTGAGAGGTTGGAGAAAGCATTACCTCGTAATTTGGCATTACTGGATCATTATGGAATCAAGAATCGCTTAACGATTGATAGTTTATTTGAAATTTGCAAAGGATGGAGAGAAAGTTTAGGGGATTTTATCACGGATGCTTCTTTGTTGGTTAATCAACATATTGATAACAAAGATAATGTTCTCTTAGAAGGTGCGCAGGGTGTCCATATCGACATTGAATATGGTACATATCCGTTTGTTACTTCCTCTAGTCCAACAACTGCAGGTGCGGCTTTGGGTTCTGGTATTGCACCATCTAAAATTGATGAGGTTGTAGGGGTTACCAAAGCATATCTTACAAGAGTAGGTTCAGGTCCTTTTCCTACTGAATTAGAGGATGAGGTAGGGGAAATGATTAGAGATAAAGGCCAAGAATTTGGTACGACAACTGGACGCCCACGAAGATGTGGTTGGTTAGATCTTGTTATGTTAGAATTATCTCATCGAATTTGTGGTTTTACTTCCTTAGCAATCACCAAGTTAGATATTCTTTCAGATATGGATGAAATTAAAATCTGTACTGGTTACAAGTTAGATAACGATACTGAAGTCAAACACTTTCCATCATCTCTCTCTTACCTTGCCAGATGTTCTCCGGTTTACAAAACATTTGCAGGATGGTCATCTTCAAACATTGATATTTCCAAAGGAATTGTACCTGCAGAGATGAGGACTTTTCTAGACTTTATCTCCAAAAGTTTGAATGTTCCAATTAGTATTGTTTCTCTCGGCCCAGGCAGGGATGAGACAATAGTGTCTTAGAACTCTATTTATTGTTCAAACATTTTTTTGGTTGACTTTATAGTTTCCCCAGCTGAAATTAAAATATCGCCAGTGGATTCTACTACATCTCCCATCTTATCTGTTGCACCCTCAGCTTGTTCAGCAGCTTTTTGCATTAAGTCTTTTGACATATCGGAGACTTTTTGGGCTAAAAATTTTAAATCCTCGAGAGCTTCATCTAAGCCCAGAGATTCTATTTTAGTTTCTTTTTCATCTGACATAAGTTATGATGAGTGTGGTCATAATTAAATTTGTGCTTAATATTTATAAAATCCTTCACCGGTCTTATTGCCTAATTTACCATTATTTACCATTTCAATTAAAAGAGGACATGGCCTATATTTTTCATCGTCCATGTCGCGGTGCAATACTTGCATAATTGCTAGACAGGTATCTAATCCTATGAAATCTGCCAATCTTAAAGGTCCCATAGGATGCCCCATTCCTAATTTCATTACTGTATCAATTGCTTCTGGTTCAGCTACACCTTCCATTACACAAAAGATGGCTTCATTAAGCATGGGAAGTAAAATTCGATTACTGACAAATCCTGGAAAGTCATTAACAAGGACTGGGGTTTTCCCTAATTCTTCAGCCAACTTAAAAGTAGCATCAAAAGTTTCATCGCAAGTAGTTTTAGCTCTTATTACTTCAACAAGTTTCATCACAGGTACTGGATTCATGAAGTGCATACCTACTACTTTTGTTTGTCTTCCACTTGCTTCAGCCAAAATACTAATGGGAATACTAGATGTGTTAGATGCCAGTATCGAATCTTCCTTAGTAATTTCACCTAAACTGGCAAAAAGGCTTTTCTTGATATCAACGTTTTCTATAATCGCTTCTATTATAATATCACATTCATGTAAATCTTCATTAAGGATAGTAGTTTCTACATTTGCAAGCGTAGAATCCATTTTATCTTGATTGATTCTTTCCTTGTCTACGCTTTTTTGAAGATTCATAGTTATTGTATTAATTCCTTTTTGAATAAATTCTTCTTTCATATCACAGAGTAAAACTTCCTTGCCAATGGCAGCACAAACTTGTGCTATACCTGCACCCATTTGACCGGCGCCAATTACGCCAACTTTTTTTATTTCCATTTTTCGCTTAGTTTGATCATTATGGCATTTTGTACGTGCAGTCTATTTTCAGCTTGATCAAAGGCTATTGAGTAGTCTGCCTCCATTACTTCATCAGTTACTTCTCTATCACGTTCTGCTGGTAAACAGTGCATGAATAGAGTATTTTTACCAGTAGAATTAATCAGGTTTTGATTAACTTGGAATGGTTTGAATATATTTTCTCTTGTATCTGCTTCTTCTTTCTGACCCATTGAAGCCCAGACATCAGTATAAATGACATCAGCTCCAATTACGGCTTCGCTTGGGCTATTGATAATCTCTATTTTTGATATTCCAGCTTCTTTAGCTTTTCTAACTGTACTTTCATCAGGTTCGTAGCCCTCAGGACAGCAACATACAAAGTGTATAGGAAGACGCATAGCTAGATGTAGCCAAGAATGGACAATATTATTTCCATCTCCCATGTAAACAATTTTTACATTCTCAATATTGTCTAAGTGTTCCCACACTGTAAAAATATCAGTCATTATTTGGCAGGGATGGTTGTAGTCTGTTAAGCCGTTCACAACAGGAATCGTCGAATGTTCAGCTAATTCAATGATGTGCTTATGATCAAATAGTCTTGCCATAATCATATCATTGTATCTGCTAAATACTCTTGAGATATCTTTGATAGCTTCTCGTTTCCCAATACCTATGTCATTGGGACCTAAGAATAAGGCATGCCCTCCCATCCATTCAAAACCCGTTTCGAAAGAAACACGGGTTCTTGCAGATGGTTTCGCAAAAATCATAGCTAATGACTTATTATTAAAAGTGTGAAAGTTTTCTCTGGCTCTAAATTTGGTTTTAACTTCCTTGGACAATTTTAAAATATCCCAAAGTTCGTCTCCAGTATAGTCGGAGATATGGAGAAAATGTTTATTAGACATTAGTCTCGATCTATTCTTGGAGCCAATAGAAATTTAACATTTCCTTGGGCGCCAGTCATGTCATCTACTGCTAAATCAGCATCAATTTTAACTGGTAAATCAGTTCCTAAGTTAATGTGTAGTACTCTGTCAGCAGGTAGTGAATTAACCATTAAAGCGAAATATTCTAAAGAAAAGAGTGAAGAGGTATCTTCAGAGGAATCTAATTTTTCTAATTGTTCTTTTCCTAAAGATAAATCTACGCTATTTTGGTTGTCTCCTTCGCACACTAATCGAAAGCTGTCTTTACTAGTTGATAGAGCTATGTGATCTGACACAGTCTTCGAAGCTTTAAGCCCTTGACCTATTTCCCCAACAACTACACTTACTGATGCAGGTAATTCTAATGAAGGCACCTTTGGATCTGGCATTCCTGAAGTATCCAGCAAAGGCATTGCTCTTGTAAGGTTACCTATGTTGACGACTAGCCTATTTAGGTCGTCATCTTTTTCTAGTTCAACCATGTCTGCCTTTCCAGCAACCGTTAGAACTGTTTTGAACTTGTCAATGTCAATGCCCATTTCCATTGTTTTTGCCTCAAAAACATCAAATGCTGATTTTGACAAATTAGTTTCAATCATAGCTACATGAGAGGGATCTACAGCTTTAATTTGTATTCCATCTTCGGTAACATTCAACTTTGCTTCATCCACTAGTGAACCTACGGTTCCAATGAATTCTTTTAGACTATCTGCTTTAATTCTGGCTTTAAACACTAAACAACCTCTAGCGTTCATTGGTGGCCGATATTTAACTATTGTTTATGCTTCTATTCTAGCCATTAATCTAATATACTTAGCTCGGATGAACATACATTCCACTTTTTGGAGGGAATTTTTGTCAGAAAAAGATTTAAAAAAAGGTACAACCACTTTAGGTTTGGTTTGTAAAGACGGCATAGTCATGGCAACCGAGATGCGGGCCACAATGGGTAATTTGATAGGTCACAAAACGACTCAAAAATTATTTCGAATATCAGATAATATGGGTTTGACTGTAGCAGGCTTGGTCGGTGATGCTCAAATGTTAGCAAGATGGTTATCTGCAGAAGTTAAATTATATGAATTAAAGACGGGAAGGCAGATGTCACTAAAAGCAGCATCTACTCTGATGGCTAATATTATGAATGGTAGAAGATACATGCCATTCTGGGTTCAGTTACTTTTAGGTGGTATAGATTCAGATGGTTCTCACGTTTATTCATTGGATGCAGCAGGAGGTTCCATACCAGATAAATTCCAAACAACAGGTTCAGGATCTCCATTTGTGTATGGTGTTTTAGAAGACAGGTTCAAAGAAGATTTGACTGTAGAACAAGGTAAAGTTTTAGGAGTAAGAGCCTTGATTGCAGCAATGAAGAGAGATTCAGCCTCTGGTGATGGAATATCTATGTGTGTAATCAATTCTAAAGGATATCATGCAGTATCTCCAGAAGAATTGAAGAAGATTGAAACTAAATTAGAAGCTTAAGGGCTACTAAGTTAATAAAAAAAGGAGGCCTAAAATGGCCGTAGAAGACGTAGTTAAATTAGTCAAGAAAGTCGCGACAGAAGTCATACCAGACAGTGTATCCTTTACGGATATAAAAGTGGAGGCATCTAATGTTGTTTTGTACACTCCTAATGTTGAAATTTTTACAGAGAACAACGATTTAATTCGTAATTTGGCTCAAAAAGTCAGAAAGCGTATAGTAATTAAGGCAGATCCGAGTGTTCGTAAACCAATTGTTTCGGCCAAGCAGAAACTTAGTGAAATAATACCAGAAGATGCTGGTGTTGTTGAGATAAAGTTTGATGAAGTTAACGGTGATGTAATTATTGAAGCTACTAATCCAGGAAAGGCTATCGGAAAGCAGGGAGTAGTTCTCAATAAAGTGCGCAGAGAATTAGGTTGGAACCCAGTAGTTATACGCTCAGCACCAATGGAATCTAAAACATTGAAAGATGTTCGTAATTACATGCTAGGTGAAAAAGTAGCAGAAGGGCGGAAGAAATTTTTAACGAAGGTTGGCAAGAAAATATTTAGAGATACCATTGATGGTGAACAACATGTTCGAGTAACTGCCCTAGGTGGATACAGAGAGGTTGGTAGATCATGTCATCTTCTAATGACTAAAGACAGCAAAGTGTTGATTGATTGTGGTTTTAATCCAGGTAATGACAAAGAACCAAGTCCATTTCTCAGTGCACCTGAAGCGACACCTTTAGAGGGAATTGATGCCGTTGTTCTTACACATGCTCACTTAGATCATTCAGCCTTACTTCCAATGCTATTTGTATACGGTTTTGACGGTCCAATTTATTGTACACCTCCAACAAGAGAATTATCTTCTCTTCTCCAAAATGATTTTATCAAAATCCAAAATAGTGAGGGGAAACGTGTGCCATACAATACTGAGCACATACGTCAATCTATCAGAAATACAATACCTCTAAACTATGGAGATACTACAGATATTGCACCAGATTTAAAATTGACATTTCATAATTCAGGTCACATATTAGGTTCTGCAGCAGCTCATTTCCATGTTGGTGAAGGTCTTTATAATATAGTCTTTTCAGGTGATATTAAATTTGAAAATACATGGCTTTTTGATAGAGCAGTTAACAATTTCCCAAGGCTTGAAGCCCTAATTATGGAATCGACATATGGAGGTTACAAAGATTTCCAGCCTCCGAGAGAAGAAGGTACTAGAAATCTTACTGAGATAATCAATAGGACTGTGGAAAGGAAAGGTAAAATCCTAATTCCAGTTTTTGCAGTTGGAAGGTCGCAAGAGGTTATGCTTGTACTCGAGAAAGCTTATTCTGAGGGTAAATTGAAGGATATGCCCGTATATTTGGACGGGATGATATGGGAAGCTACTGCCTTACACTCAGCATATCCTGAGTATTTGAACAATAATTTGCGTAACAAAATTTATCAGAATCAAGATAATCCTTTTAGATCTGAAATTTTCAACAAAGTTGAAAGTCCGGAGATGCGACAAGAAATTTGTGGGAGAGAGGAGCCCGCCATTGTTTTGGCTACTTCAGGTATGGTCAATGGAGGGCCAGTTATGGAATATTTGCGTCATTGGGCTCCCGATTCGAGAAATAGTATGATATTTGTTGGTTATCAGGCTTCTGGAACGATGGGTCAGAGATTACAGCAAGGTGCTAGTGAAATCCATTTACATGATAGAGAAAATGGAGGTATGGTTCCTGTTAAAGTTAATATGAATTTAGAAACATGTGAAGGTTTTTCAGGGCATAGTGATAAAAGACAATTAATGAGATACCTTAGAACTATCAGACCACGTCCAAAGATAGTATTATTGAATCATGGAGATGCTCAAACGTGTGAACAGTTTGCTAATGATATTAGACGTAAAGTAAGATTAGATTGTAGAGTCCCCCATAATCTTGAGACGATAAGGTTTCTGTAATGAAGGAAATTGAAGATAAAATATTAGAAGTTATCACCGAGCTGGAGAGCTGGGAAAGGAGGGAGAAAAAAGTTCGAGCTCGGTTAGAAAAGGATGAAGCTGACGTGTCTGAATTGGATCGAATTAATGAGCAGATATCACATTATCAAAGTTTGTTACATGATATGAAGAAAAAAATGTCTTCAACAGATGTTTCCCGTACGATTTTCCGTTCGGGAAATCCATAATAATATAGATATAGAATGACTTTATCATTGGGTGAGGTGGCAGAGCCCGGCTATGCACGCGACTGCAGATCGCGACCACGGGAGTTCGAATCTCTCCCTCACCACCACAATGCTTTACATTTGGTTAGGGGCTTTTACACCGAGTATGCCTAAGCTAGTTTTCAGTATCTTTTTAGAAATTGCTACTAAGTTTATTCTTAATGCTTCATTTTCATTACCAATTACTGGGCAATCGCGATAGAATTGGTTAAAATTCGCAGCCAATTCATGAGCATAGTTTGGAATATAATGAATTGACAGATTATTTACAGATCGTTGGACAGTCCCAGGCCATTTAGCGAGTGTTCTCAAAAGTTTTATTTCAGAATTTGATAATTTCCCATTTATTGAGACTTCAGGCATATCTTTACTATAATTTCGTATTATGGCTGCAGCCCTAGCATGTGAATACATTGCGAATGGGGCTGAATCACCCTGTAGATTGAGTGCATCTTCCATGTTAAAAGTAAAACCTTTTTCAGCTTGTACCTTCAGAACATTATACCTAAGAGAACCAATACCTATGTCCTCGGCTAGTTCATTCTTTTTTATTTCACTTAAATCTGTTTCATCTAGTTTATGTTTTGCCAATTCAACAATTTTTTCCATGATGTCATCTAAGTAAATAACTCTACCAGCTCTTGTAGACATTTTCCCCCCTGGTAAATTTACAAAAGAATAAAACAGCCCTATAGGCTCTTTAGAATTAAGTTCTCTTAGGGCAATACCTAATAATTTACTTTGTAGTCTATGATCTTCCCCTAATACATTTAAGGCCTTATCATATTTTTTAAATTTATAGAGATGGTAGGCAATGTCTCTAGTTGTGTACAGACTGAGTCCATTTTTCCTTGTAAAAAAGAATTTCTGGTTTCTTCCTGCAATATTTTCTCCTTCTAAATCTAAGTAATATGCACCATCTTCTTCCTTACATATTTTACTATCTTTTAAGGCTTCAATTACTTCACTAACTTTTCCATTCGCTATCAAATCAGATTCATGAAAGTAATTGTTCGCTTCAGCTCCTAGTCGTTTCAGAGAAATTTCCATTCCTTCTAACATTCTTTTTGCGGAGTTCTTTACTTCTCTAAGTGTTTCAGAGTTTCCTCCTTCAATATCTTCCATTTTTTGATAAATTTGCTTTCTGACAATTTCATCTTCTTCTAATAATTTAGATGCTATTCGGTAGGCATCTACTAATTCATGGTCAACTTTCTTTTCATTTTTAGTTTCATAATTTGATAATCCAAAGGCTAAGGTTGCAGCCTGCCTTCCAGTATCATTGACATAGTATTCTGTCGCTACTTCATGGCCGTAATATTCTAGTAGTCTGGCAATACTATCGCCAATTATGGGATTCCTAGCTCTTCCCATGTGAAAAGGACCTGTAGGATTGGCCGATGTGTGTTCAATTAGTATTCTGTCAGGTTTTTCTATTGTTTTAGCATAAGATTTATGGTCTATTTCTTTGATTACATTAGTTACAATCTCATTCCAGTCGATTGTTATATTGCAGTATCCTTTTTCAGTTTCAGCAGATAGAACTTGGTCTATATTTTCGATTTCTAAAGCAATTTCGGAGGCAATCTCGGCTGGATTCTTTTTTAGTGTTTTTGCAGCTGGAAAACAAACTACGGCAAAATCTCCAATTGGAGAATTCAAATCAATAGGTAAGTCAGGCCAATCTAATTTTTTTGTTATAGTTGATATTTTTTTCAAAATCTCTTCAACTATGTCTATTACTATTTGACTCACAAATATGTTGTACTAAAAGGGGGTATAAGCTTATCCAATATATCTTGAAACAGATGCGGAAACTTCAGGAGGTGCTTGTTTCTGTACATTTTGTACTTCTTCTTCAATAGTTTCAGCTTCTTTGAGCAAGGGTTTTGGATCTAATTCAATAGCTAATAATAATTCATCAATGGCTTTGATTACGTTAGCAGCAGCTCTTGCATCTGGTACATTTTCACTTACTTCAGCTAAAAGTCCAAGAACATTCAAATTGCGTATTTTACCTTCATTCAAGAAAGCTCCTGTAATACCGCCAATTGTTCCAAAAGTAAATGGCTTAACTTTTGCTTCTTCAATCCATGGTCTTGCCCCTTCAGTCGAAGCGATTCCATATACGTCATTGTCATCTCCACCATCCTTTGAAGATATGCTAAATCCTTCAGCCGAGATTATCTTTGCACAACCTTTCTCTACCGCCCAATCAGTTAGTTCGTTAACTAATTCTTTAGCCATTTCTGCGGGTGGCGTAAACTCACTTACACACACAGTAACCTGATTGCAGGTTCCATCATTGCATATTTGTTCACCAGAATAAATTCTTAAAGGATTATGAGGCTCACCGTTCTTGATGATTGTGATAGCAGGAAATTTAACACTATCTACAATTCCGATTTGTTCTAGCTTTAATGTATTAATTAAAAAATTAGCAGTTATAGTACCAATAAGTCCTACGCTCGGAAAACCAACAATGAAAACAGAGCCTTTCAAATCTTTTTCGACAATTTCATGAATCTTTATTGAACTGTTCATAAAAGTTCATCAAGATCTGCATCATCTTCTAAATCAGGTAAGTCACCATCGTCATCTAAAAGGTCACCTAAATCATCATCAATTTCGTCATCATCATCACTAAAATCTTCTTTCAGTGATCCACTACCTCCACTGCCTACAACTTTTAGGCGAGTCCATAGAGAAAAATCAGGAATATCGCTTCTGTTCGCAAAACGCTTAGCATCACTAACAGTACGGAATTTGCCAAGGATAGGGTCTCCCTCGCCAGGGTCTGCAGGAAGCATAACATATCGTTCTTTATTGACGATATCACCAACAAGAAGTCGGACAGCTTTTAGGACATCAGGATTAGATTCAGACATTTTTAACTCTAACATCCTATCTAGCCTCATTTAAATAATTTTATGGTGACTTAAATGAAACCAAAGGAGTTATTTACTCATTTGTTTCAATGCGACTATGGAAGAACGTAAAGCCCAGATAATGCGAGGAGTTTTAGAGTGCGTTAGCGAGTCTGAGCTTGAGATATTACTTTCTTCTAAAGAGAAACTAAAGGCATATGTTGGCTTTGAGCCCTCTGGTCTACTTCATGCAGGATCTTTGGTTCCAATCCTAAAGACACGCGATTTAATAAATGCAGGATTTCGAGTTACAATATTATTGGCTGATTGGCATGGATACATAAATGATAAATTAAAAGGAGATTGGGATAATTTAAAAGCAGGTGTTGAATATCAAAAGCAAATGTTTTCAGTATTTAGTCCTGGTGTTGAATTTAAAACAGCTAGTGAATTAGTTAAGGAAGAAGGTTATTGGGAAATGGTACTTCGAGTTTCAAAATCGAGTAGTCTTAAAAGAATGCGAAGAGCCTTATCAATAATGGGTAGAAGTGAGGAGGATGGGGATAGAGATATGTCTAAATTTTTCTATCCTGCAATGCAAGCTACAGATATCTATG